>NZ_JBHSKO010000012.1:0-218164 GCF_042657305.1 Pseudonocardia zijingensis
GTGAGTGCACAGGCGAGCCCCGCAGCGGCACGTCCGACGGATCGGAACAAGGACACCACGGTCAGCGGAACGCTGGGTCAGAACGACCGCTGCGGGGCTCACCTACATCCTCACTGCGGAACGCGGCCTGGGTGGGCTGGCGCGATCCTCGACCGCGACTCGCGTTGGCCTGTCGGAGATGCACTCCTGTCGGACTCGCCCCCGCCGGGGTGTGACCACCGGTCCTCGTCTGGGCGGGCCGGCGCTACGCGCGCTGCGGTGCCGTGCGAGCCGGGTCGGAAGATCCACCGATCCGGTGGGCGCCTGGCGAGATGCTCGGCCTGCTCTCCCGGGCTCATGGACGAGCACGTCCCGTCGGCTGCAGGGCGACTCTCCGGTGGTACAGGGGCCGGGGGTGGGTTGTCCACACGCTCGACGTCGACACCACTGCTATTCGATCTTGTGGGGAGGACCGTCAGGTCGATCTCGTGCGGGTGGATGACCGTGTGCCCGCCCCATGTCGGTGCTTGATCGGTGGACCGGCGCGTTTCCCGACGCCAGAAGTCGGGTTTCGCTCCCGTCCGGTGATCATGGGGCTATGGCTCGTCCCGGCGCAGTTCGGCGACGAGTTCCCACCGGCGCCAGCCGCCGGTGTGCCAGTGGACGAGGACGCGGGGCTGGTCGCCGGTGCCGTCGGGGCGGGCGGTGTCGTCGGGGGTGGGTTCGACGACAGTGCCGAGGGGGCGGTGGGGCTCCCCGGGCGAGTACCAGGCGAGGGTGACCGCGGTGCCCACCGGGAACGGGTCGGCGGGGGAGGTGTCCTCGTTGCCGGTCACGCGCTCATCCTGCCCCTGGGTCGGTGCGGCGACGATCACCCTGGTGAGGGGTGGGGGTGCTCGTTCGGGTGCGGGGCGGCGGCCGCTACGCGAAGGTCATTTCCGTACGCCCCGCGGAGTACTCTCGTTGCCGCCTGCGGGCCGATGCTCGCGCCTGCGTCGAACGGGATGGTCTGTGCGCGGCGGCGAGAGGGGAGCGCGGTGGCCACGGGGTCCGGGGCAGACGGGTTCGGTGACGTGCTGCGCACGCTGCGGGAGCGGGCGCTGCTCACGCAGGAGCAGCTGGCCGAGCGGTCCGGGTTGAGCGTGCGCACGATCCGCAGGCTGGAGCGCGGCGGCCTGGAGGGGCGGCCGCAGAGCGGGTCGCTGCGGCGGCTGATCACGGCGCTCGGTGCGGGGGAGGCGGAGCAGGCGCTCCTGGCGGGCGCGGTGGCCGGTGAGGAGCAGGCGGCGCCGGCAGCCGCGGAGGGGTACGCGCCGCGGCAGCTCCCACTCGCGCCGCCGCAGTTCGTGGGCCGGGGCGCCGATCTCGCGGTGCTCGATGAGGCGCGGGCCGAGCCCGGCCCGGTGATCATCGCCATTGACGGGATGGCGGGGGTGGGGAAGACGGCGTTCGCCGTGCACGCCGCGCACCGGTGGGCGCGCGACCACCCCGACGGCCAGCTGTTCCTCGACCTGCAGGGGTACGCGCGCGGGGTGCCGCCCGTCGAGCCGGGCGATGCGCTGCACCGGCTGCTGCGTTCGCTCGGGGTGGCGGGGCCGCACGTGCCGGACGACGTGCAGGACCGGGCCGCGCTCTTCCGGAGCCTCCTCGCCGACCGGCGGGTGCTCCTGCTGCTCGACAACGCCGCGAGCGAGGCCCAGGTCGTGCCGCTGCTGCCGGCGTCGCCCGGCTGCCTCGTGGTGATCACGAGCCGGTCGCGGCTCACCGGCCTGGACGTCACGCGCGCGCACTCGCTGGACCTGCTGCCGGCCGACGACGCCGTCGCGCTGTTCGTCCGCAGCTGCGGACGGAACGGGTCGCCGGACCTCGTGGCGGAGGCCGTCGAGATGTGCGGGCGGCTCCCGCTGGCCATCCGGCTCGCCGGGGCTCGCCTGCGTTCCCGGCCGTCGTGGACGGCGGCGCACCTGGTCGACCGGCTGCGCGACGCGCGGTACCTCACCGAGCTCGAGGTCGGCGACCGGAGCGTGGGTGCGGCGCTGGAGCTGTCCTACGTGCAGCTGGACGAGCCGCAGCGCCGTGCCTACCGGCTGCTGGCCCTGCATCCGGGGGTCGAGACAGATCTGGGGGCGGCGGCCGCGCTGGTCGGCGGGCCCGAGGCGCACACCCGCCGGGTGGTGGACCACCTGCTCGACGTGCACCTGCTGCAGGAGCCGGCCCCGGGGCGCTACCGGTTCCACGACCTCACCCGGGTGCACGCCGCCCGGGCGGCGGACGAGGAGGAACCGGAGGCCGAGCGCCGGGCGGCGCTCGGCAGGCTGGTGGACCACTACTGCCGGGCGGCGCGCTCCGCGATCGACGCCGCGTACCGGTACGAACGGGAGAACCGTTTCCGGTCCGAGCCGGACGCAGACGGCCGGGCGTCCGCGGCTCCGGGCACGGCGGCGGCGTGGTTGGACGCCGAGCTACCCACCCTCTTCGCGGTGGCCGCGCTCGCCGAGCGGGTGGGCCTGCCCGAGCGGCTGGCGCAGCTGTCCGTCGCCCTGCACCCCCACCTGCGCAGGCGGGGGCGGTTCCGCGAGGCGGAGGATCTGCACGCGCGGGCGCTCGTGGCGGCGCGTGCGGCCGGTGACCCGGTGGGAGAGCTCGACGCACTGAACGACCTGGGGCACATCCGGCGGCTGCGCGGCGAGCGGGAGAACGCGCTCGGGCTCTTCACCGAGGCGCAGGGGCTCGCACGTTCGGCCTGCGACCGGCACGCCGAGCTCAACGCGCTGGTCGGGCTCGGCCAGGTGCACCTGATGCAGAGCCGTTACGCCGAGGCGAACGCGCACTTCACGCAGCTGCAGAGCATCGCGGCCGCCGGTGGTCACCGGGGCCGGGAACTGGAGGGGCTGCTCGGCCTGGGTTGGGTGCGCATGGCCCAGGGGTGGGAGGCCGTCGCTCTCTTCGAACGCGCCGGTGAGATCGCCCGCGACCTGGGGCACTCGCCGGGGGAGGTGCTCGCCCTGAACGGGTTGGTGCACTCCTACCGGCTCGCCGACCGGCCGGCGGAGGCCGTGGCCTACGCCGAGCGGGCGCTGGAGGTGGCGCGTGCGTCCGGCAGCCCGCTCGGGGAGCTGGACGCCCTGGTCGCGCTCGGCTCGCTGCACCGCAGCTGCGGGCTCGGCGAGGAGGCGGCGGCGCGGTTCCGGGAGGCTTTGCGGATCGCCACGGAGATCGGCAGCGACAGCTACCGGTTCGAGGCGCTGTACGGGATCGCGCGCCTGCACCACGCCGGCGGGAGGCACCGCGAGGCGCTCGCCGGCCACGAGCGTGCGCTGGACCTCGCGGGCCGGCTCGGCCAGGCGGCCGAGCAGGCCCGCGCGCACGACGGCCTCGCCCACGCCCACGCGGCGCTCGGGCAGGCCGACGAGGCGCGCCGGCACTGGGAGGAGGCACTGGAGATCCTCGCCCGGCTGGGGTCGGAGGGCACGGAGGACCCGGAGGTCAGCGTGGCGTCGATCCGGGAACGGCTCAGCTGCCTCGGGTGAGCAGCCCCCGCGCGTTGCCGCCGACCATCGCCTTGATGTCGTCGGCGGCGACGCCGTGGTCGAGCAGCCGCCGCACCATCCGCCGGTACCCGGTGACCGGCAGGATGTTGCCCGCCTGCCCGAGGTCGGAGGAGAAGATCGTGTGGCCGACGCCGCAGGCGTCCAGGTAGGGCTGCAACGCCTCGTGGGTGAGCGGTGACTGCGGCCGGTTGACGGCCAGCGCGAGGCAGTGCTCGATCATCGCGCCCTGCCGGGCCCACTCGCCGCACCGCTGCGCGGAGGCGCCGACGATGAACGTGGGGTGGCTGATGACGATCCGCTCGACGCCGGCCGCGCGCGCCGCGGGCACCAGCACGTCGATCTCGTCGGCGAACAGGTGCCCGCAGTTGAGCACGGCCTCCTGGGAGGCGATGACGTCGAGCACGTCGCGCGCCTCGGGCAGGAGCGTGTCGTCCTCGGCCAGTACCGGGAGCGGCTCGTGCGCGCGCAGCGGCAGCGCGCTCGTGGGGAACTTGCTGTCGTGGTGATCGTGGTGGAACTGGATGTGCGCGCGGGAGGAGATCGTCGGGAACCAGACGACCCGGCCGCCGAGCGCCAGTACGAGCTCGGCGGCGTACGGGTTGAGCCCGCCCACCGTGCGGTTCATGGCGATGCCGCTGTAGACCTCGATCGGCAGCTCCGCCAGCCCCGCGTCCTGTAGGGCGAGCACGTCGGTCTGCATGCTCAGGTGGTGGGACTTCACCACCATGGCCGCGAACCCGGCGCCCGCGGCGTCGCGCGCGGCGTCGAGGATGCCGATCCGGCGGGGGAACGGGCTCGGGCCGGGGTGGACGTGCAGGTCGACGGCGCCGACGAGCAGCTCGTCCACCTCCGGGTCCGGCTGCAGCCGGTCGGCGTCGAGGTCGGGGTCGAGCAGGGCCTCCTGCGACCGGGTCATCACGTGCGTCCTTCCGGTGGTGCTGTCAGGGTCGGAACGGGGAACGGGGACGGCTACTGCGCGCGCACCTCCTCGAGGACGCTGGGGTCGATCAGCCCGGCCAGCTCGTCGCGGCCGCGGGGCGTGCGGCCGTCCTTGTCGGCGAGCCACTGCTCCTCCGCCACGAGGACGTCGAGCAGGTCGTCGGGCAGGGCGCAGGGGAAGCGGTGGTGGTGCCACGAGTCGGCGATGAGCGTGCGGTCCTGGCCGGTGCGCTCCGCGAGCAGCTCCTGCATCCGGGCGGGGTCCTCCTCCGCGGCGCGGCAGCCGTCGGTGACCGCGCGCAGGAACTCGACGATCCGGGCCCGCTTCGCGGGGTCGGCGAGGTCGCCCTCCTTGGCGTTGAGGCTGTAGATCTCCCGGTAGCTGTCGTCCGGCCGGAAGCTCACGGCGTCCTCGCCCAGCGCCTGGGCGGCCCGTTCGGCGTCCGGCTCCCAGATGGAGATCGCGTCGACCTCGCCGTTGATCAGGGCGTCGGCGCCGGCGGGCGCGGTGAGCGAGCTGATCGTGACGTCGGCGTCGCTCAGGCCGGCCGAGGTCAGCACGTCGTTGAGGAAGACAGCGGCCGAGGTGTTCGCGAACGTCGCGACCCGCTTGCCCGCCAGGTCGGCGACCGACCCGATCCCGGCGGACTTGCGAGCGACGATCCGGTACAGCCCCTCGGTGACGGTCATGACGACCCGGACGTCGGGGTGTTCCAGCGACATGCGCAGCGTCTGGGTGCCCGCGTTGCCCGCGAGGTCGGCGATCCCGGAGGTGACAGGGGCGGAGCCGCTCGCCGCACGCCCGCTGACCCCGCCGGAGAGCTGGGAGTCGGTGGCGTTCCACAGGTTCGGCACGCCGCCGCTCGCGGTGACCACGGTGCCCGGCGGCACCGTGGTGGAGGCGAGCAGCACCGGCCCGAACTCCAGCACCGAGCTGTGCCCCACCACGGCGAGCGGGGCCGCGGGAGCCGCCGGGGCCGGGGGCGGCTCGGCGGGCGGTGCCGCGGCGCAGGCGGCGAGCGCGAGCGCGACGACGGGGACGAACAGGAACGCCTTGCGCATGACCGTTCTCCTCGTTGATCCGGGTATCACACGGCTCGTTCCACCACGAAGGCCTGCGAGGAGACCTCCCACGCCGCGCGGACGTCGTCGCCGGCGCGCACCCGCACCACGTCGGTGGACGGCAGGACGGACGCGCCCGTCCTGCCGTCGGGCAGTGCCAGGTCGACCCGGGACGACGGGCCGAGCCGGGACACGTCGGTGACGACGGCGCCCACGGAGTTCCAGCCGGAGGGCACCTCGCCGGGGTCGAAGACGCGCACGCGCTCGGGCCGGACGACGAGCACGGCCTCGGCGGGCCGTTCGCCGGTGGTGGTGCGCCACTTCTCGTCGTTCCAGGCGTAGGTGTGGGCGTCGATCCAGCTGCCCGCGAACGTGTTCGCCTCGCCGAGGAAGTTCGCCACGAACAGGGTGCCGGGGTCGTCGTAGAGCTCGGCGGGCCCGCCGACCCGGTCGATGCGGCCCGCGTCGAAGACCGCGATCCGGTCGGACAGGAACATCGCCTCCTCCTGGTCGTGCGTGACGAACACGAAGGTGAGGCCGAGTTCCTGGTGCAGCTTCTTCAGCTCGGCCTGCAGCGACTGGCGCAGCTTGCGGTCGAGCGCGCCGAGCGGCTCGTCGAGGAGCAGCACCGACGGGGAGAACACGAGCGCCCGGGCCAGCGCCACGCGCTGCTGCTGACCGCCGGACAGCTGGGCGGGGCGGCGGCGTTCCATGCCGGCCAGGCCGAAGCGGTCGAGGATGTCGAGCACGAGCCCGCGGATCTCGTCCTTGGCGGTCCGGCGCTGCCGCAGCGGGTAGGCGACGTTGTCGAAGACCGTCATGTGCGGGAAGAGGGCGTAGTTCTGGAAGACCATCCCGAAGTTGCGCCGGTGCGGCGGCAGCTCGGTGAGGTCGGTGCCGCCCATGTGGATCGTGCCGGAGGTGGGCTGCACGAACCCGGCGACCATGTTCAGGGTGGTGGTCTTGCCCGAGCCGCTGGGCCCGAGCAGCGTGAGGAACTCCCCGGGTTCGATGGTGAGGTCGATCCCGGCGACGGCCGCCGCGGCGCCGTCGCCGCCGTAGCGCTTCACCAGGTCCCGGATGTCGAGTCGTCCCGCTCGTGTGCTCATGCGCCGTTACCACTTCTCCGTTCCGACCTGCGCGTCCAGCCGAGCTGGACCAGCAGGATGACCGTGCTGACCACGACCACGAGGACCGTCGACGCGGCCGAGATCGTCGGGTCGGCCGCTTCGACGACGGCGTTGAACATCTGGACGGGCAGCGTGACGTTGCCCGCGCCCTGCAGGAGCAGTGCGATCACCAGCTCGTCGAAGGAGGCGACGAACGCGAACACCGCGCCGGCGACGATCCCCGGGAGGATCAGCGGGAACGTGACCGTGCGGAAGGCGGCCGCCGGGGTGGCGCCCAGGCTCAGCGCCGCGGTGGTGAAGGACCGCTCGTAGCCCTGCAGGCGGGCGAGCACGGCGATGAGCACGAAGGGGATCGCGAGCGCGGTCTGCCCGAGCACGAGCCCGAGCAGCGTGCCGCTGAGCCCGAGGCGCAGGAACGTGCCGTAGATCGCCAGCGCGATGAGGATGTTCGGGATCACGAGCGGGGCGGACAGGGCTGCGGCGCCCGCGACGCGCCACCGCTCGGAGAGCCGCATGAGCCCGAACGCCGCGCACGTGCCGATGATCACCGCGAGCGGGGTGGAGCACGCCGCGACCTGCAGCGACACCAGCACGGCCGAGCGCCACTCAGTGGCCTCGACGAGGTTGCGGTACCACTGCAGCGACCAGCTCGGGGGCGGGAACTGGAAGGTGGAGCCGCCCGAGAGGCTCATCGGGATCAGGAACAGCGTGGGGACCGTGAGGAAGGCGGCGACGGTCCACACCACGAGGTACAGCAGCGGTCGTCTCATCGGGCGCGCTCCTCGCGGCCGGTGGTGCGGGCGGAGATCGCGCGGCCGAGCAGCAGCATCAGGACCGTGACCACGAGCAGGAAGATCCCGACGGCGTCGGCGCCCGCGAAGTCGAGCACCTGCTCGACCCGCGACATGATCAGCTGGGCGATGAGTGTCTGCTGCGGGGAACCGAGCAGGGCCGGGGTGACGTAGAAGCCCAGCGAGAGGACGAAGGTGAGGGTGCCCGCCGCGACCAGGCCCGGTGTGGACAGCGGCAGGTAGACCTGCCGGAACGCCCGCGCCCGGCTGGCGCCCAGGCCCTGCGCGGCGTCGAGCAGCCTGCGGTCGATCTGGTCGAGCCGCGCGTAGAGCGGGAGCACCGCGAACGGCAGCAGCACCTGGGCCATCGCGATGAGCACCGCGGGCGTGGTGCCCAGCAGCGGGCTGTCGATCCCCAGCGTGGCCTGCACGAACCGGTCGACGAGCCCGCCGCGCTGGAAGAGGATCATCCAGGCGAAGTTCTTGGCCAGGGCGCTCGTCCAGAACGGGATGAGCACGATCGTGAACAGCACCGCCCGCACGCGCGGCCCGCACACCGTCATCGCGTAGGCGAACGGGAACGCCATGAGCAGGTCCAGCACGGCCACGGCGAGCGCCACGCCCACGGTGCGCACGAGCACACGCAGCGTGTAGCCGTCGGTGAACAGCTCGACGTAGTTGCCGATCCCGATCGTCGGCTCGGTGAGGCTCACGAAGACGATCCGGACGAGCGGGAAGACGAACAGCAGCAGCGACGCGACGATCGCGGGGAGCAGCAGCAGGAGCGTCGCGGTGCGCGAGCTGGTGTCGCGCTCGGCCGCGCGTGGCCGGGCCGGACGGCCGACCTCGAGTACGGCTGTGGTGGTCATCGTCTCCGCTTCGAGAGATGCAGGGGGAGTGAGAGCGCCGCCGAGGCGTTGCGCATCCCGGGATGGGGATCGCGCATTGCGCGACCGGATCGGACGCTAGCCGAGCCGGGCGTCGCCGTCAATGCTCGTCAAGCAGGGTTTGTCAGACAGTCAGGCCACGTGGGTATGGTGCGCGGCACACCATCACGTGAACGGACGAGGAGGACCGGGTGGGTGCTGAACGGGAGCGGGTCGCGCTGGTGACCGGGGCGGCCGGTGGGGTCGGGAGTGCGCTGGTCGGGCTGCTCGCCGACCGGGGGTACGCGGTGGTCGCGGCGGACATCTCACCTGGGGTCGAGAAGCTCGCGGCGGACGGTGCGGTGGTGCCGGTCGTGGCCGACGTCGCCGACAGCGCGGCGGCCGAGCGCACCGTGGCGGTGGCCGAGCGCGAGTTCGGCCGGCTCGACCTGCTGGTCAACAACGCCGCCCGGTTCCTGCGCAAGCCGATCGGGGAGGTGGCCGACGAGGACTTCGACCGGCTGTTCTCCACGAACGTGCGCGGGGCCTTCGTCCACAGCCGGGCGGCCGTGGAGCCGCTGGCCAGGACGAAGGGGGCGATCATCTCCGTCACCTCGATCTCCGGTCTGGTGGGGATGCCGAACCAGTCGGTGTACGCGATGACGAAGGGCGCGCTCGTGCAGCTCACCCGCCAGCTCGCGATCGAACTGGCCCCGCGGGGGATCCGGGTGAACGCCGTGGCGCCGGGCGCGGTCGACACCGACTTCATCGCGGAGTCGCGGGCCGTCGACCCCGACCCGGCGGCCACGGCGGCCGCCGTCGTCTCGCGCCACCCGCTCGGCCGGATCTCCACGCCGCTGGACGTCGCCCGGGCCATCGCCTTCCTCGCCTCGCCCGACGCCGACGGGATCACGGGAGCGATCCTCAGCGTCGACGGCGGGTACGTGGCCCAGTAGCCGCTCGTGGACTTCTCCGGTGGTGGCGGGTCAGCCGACCTGCCACGCCGTCCACTTCTCGGCCACCTCGGCGTAGTGCTCCGCCCAGTACTCGGGGTCCTGGAGCACCACGTCGCCGCGGTCGCCGTCGAGGAACGGGTTGAACAGCTTCCCGGACTCGCTGAACCGCACTCCGTTCGGGTCGATGTCGCCGCGCACCGGGGTCAGCCCGCTGAGCTCGGCGTAGCGCACGAGCTGCTCGGGTTCGAGCCCGAACTCCACGGCCTCCTTCGCGGCGGCCGCGTTCGGAGAGCCCTTCGGCACCACGAACGCGTCGAAGTCCCAGCTGGTGAAGTCCCACACCGGCTGCAGGTCGCTGCCGCTGTCGCGGATGATGCCGAGCCGGCCGCTCAAGGTGACCGTCATCGTGGCCTGCTTGTTCACGAGGTTCTGCTGCAGAGCGGTGAACGACGGCGCGAAGATGATGTCCGACTTGATCGTGCCGAGCTTCGCGAGCGCCCGGTCGACGTCGAGCGGGTAGAGCTGGTCGGGCGCCACGCCGTCGGCCACGAGCGCGGCCTCGATGATCCCCTTCGGGGAGCCGGCGAACACCACCCGCTTGCCGGGGAACCGCGCCGTGTCGAAGAAATCGCCGATGCTCGTCGGCACGTCGCCCTGGTAGACCGACGCGTCGTAGGCGAAGCCCGCGGCGTACTTGGTGGCGGGCACGGAGCACTCGGTGGTGGTGCCCTCGGGCACCTGCTCGGCGGCGGGCACGCGGCTGAGGTCGATGGGTTCGAACAGCGTGCCGCAGTACTGCTTCACCAGGTAGGAGCCGGTGTGCACCACGTCCCAGATGGTCTGGCGCGCCTCCACCATCGTGATCAGCTGGCTGATGTAGTTCAGCGAGGTGACGTTCTCGAAGTTCGCGCCGGTCCTGGCGGTGAAGGGCTCCTGGAACGCCTGCTTCTCCTGCTCGGTGGCGTCGCCACCGGTCGTCTGCCAGGTGATCTTCGTGTCCGGGCCGGCGGGTGCTGCCGGGTCGGCGGCCGGGGCCGACCCGCAGGCCGCGGTCGCCAGGACCGTGCCGGCGATCGCCGCGGCCAGCAGGTGCGTGCTCCTCATGTGCCTCTCCTCTTCGTCGAGTCCTCGGTGGCACACGCGCGCCCGACGGCGACCGGCGGGGGAGGTCGGGGCAGGATGTCGCGTGATGCGGGATGGCCATCGCGAGATGCGCAACAGGCGAGCGGGAACGTAGCCGCCGGGTTCGAGCCCGTCAAGGTCGCGCAGGTGGCGCTGGATCGATCCGGCGTGCGTGAAGCGGACTTCCCCTTGCGCGACGGAATCCCGGGTGCAATTCTGCATCGCGAACTGTCTGTTCGTAAACCGAACAGCCGTGACCCTCCTGATCGCGGCACCCTCCGCCACGAAATCCGCGTCGAAGACCAGCGCCGAAGTCCGGCGTCGAAGGAGACCTGTCATGTCCGAGAGCCCCGGCGTGCCGGACGCCGAGTACCGCACGCAGCGGCGGCGGGCGGTCCTGAGCGCCTGGGCGGGCTTCGCCGTCGACTCGTACTCGATCTACATCGTGTCGACGGTGCTGCTCCCCGCGCTGATCTACTTCCAGGGCGACATGTCCGACGAGGCGAAGACGATCTTCGCCGGGCTGACGCTCGCCGCCACGCTGCTCGGGCGCCCGCTCGGGGGCGTGATCTTCGGGCACTTCGCCGACCGGCTGGGGCGCAGGCGGATCGGCTCCATCACGATCTTCGGTTTCGGCGGGATCTCGCTGCTCATCGCCTGCCTGCCGGGTGCCGAGCTGATCGGCGCCGTGCCCGCGATGTCGCTGCTGCTCGTGCTCCGCTTCGTCGAGGGGATCTTCCTGGGCGGTGAGTACACCGCGGCCACGCCGATGGCGCTGGAGTACGCCCCGCCGAACCGGCGCGGCCTGATCGGGGCGCTGATCCAGTGCTCGGCGAGCGGTGGACCGCTGATCGTGGCGGTCGCGATGGCGCTCACGCTGCTCGTCGCGCCCAGCGGCGGGCTCGACTCCCCCTACGTGCAGTGGGGCTGGCGCCTGCCGTTCGTCCTCGGCTTCGTGCTGTCCTTCCTGGTGGCGTGGTTCCTGCGGCGCAAGGTGGAGGAGTCGGCGATCCAGAAGGAGGCCGTCGCCGAGGCGGGCGCCCGGAAGGGGTCGCCACTGCGGGAGGTCCTCAAGGGGCGGTCCGGGCGCGCGTTCGTGCAGGCCTACGCGATCATGACCGGCGTCTTCTTCGTCGTGAACCTCACCGGCAGCGTGCTCAACCAGTTCCTGCTCGGCAACGAGGGCTTCGAGGCCACCGACCTGGCCAACACCCAGCTCGTCGTCTCGGTCGCGATGGTGTCCTACGTCTTCTTCGGGTGGCTGTCGGACCACATCGGGCGCAAGCGCGCCCTGTACATCGCCACGTCGCTCTCGCTCGTGTTCTACCCGGTGGTGATCTCGCTGATCGGGTCCGGCGCCGTGCGCGGCTGGCTCAACCTCACGCTGCTCGCGGTGGCCGCGCACCTGCTCACCGTGGCCCCGCTGGGCGTGCTCCCGGCCTACATCAACGAGCGCTTCGCGACCACCGTGCGGTCCACCGGGTGGGGCGTGGCCTACAGCACCGCGGTGATCATCCCGTCCTTCTTCTCCTACTACATGATCTGGTTGAGTGCATTCGTGCCGTTCGAGTGGACCGCCGGGATCCTGGCGGCCATCGGCGCGCTGCTCATCCTCGTGGCCACCGCGCTCGGGCCCGAGACCCGGGGCATCGACCTGCGCACGGCGGGCACCGGCCCGGAGCCCGCCCGGTCCGCGCAGCCCGCCCCGCGGCCGGCCGTCGCCGCCGAGCCGCCACCCGTCCGGACCCGTTCCTGACCAGCCGACACCCGAGAGCGGAGGAGCCGACGATGACGTCCGGCACCCGGTCCACCACCGTGCCCACCTACGAGGAGCTGACCCGGCGCTCCGACGCCCCGCCGGGGGCGTCGTGGAACGTGTTCGGCCCGGGCGACCAGCTCGGCACGCTCAACTTCATCACCGCGGAGCGCACCGCGGCCGCCGCCGGGCTGGTGCGCCGCGGAGCGACGTTCAACCTCGACTACCCGCTCAACACGTTCGTGCCGAGCGTGTCCCGCACCCGCCCGCCCACCGAGCACCACATCTTCTCCAACAACCCCCACCACCGCGACGACTGGCTGGACTCGTTCTACCTGCAGTCCACATCCCAGGTGGACGGGCTGCGCCACATCCGCCACCCGCGGCACGGCTTCTACGGCGGGGTGCCCGACGACGCGATCGAGGTCGGCACGGCCGACCTGGGCATCCAGCTGCTGGCCGAGAAGGGCATCGCCGGGCGCGGCGTGCTGCTGGACGCCGTGCGCTACTACGAGGCCGACGGCTGCCCGCTCGACTTCGGCACGCTCACCCGGATCACGCCGGCAGACCTCGACGCCATCGCCGAGCACTGCGGCGTGACGATCGAGTCCGGCGACGTCGTGCTCCTGAACACCGGGTTCGCCGAGGCGTGGATCGCCGGCACGCCCGAGGAGCGCGCGGCGCGCACCGGGGGTACCGGGCTCGACCAGTCCGAGGAGATGCTGGCCTGGCTGTGGGACCACCAGGTGGCGCTGATGGCGTCGGACAACGGCGGCCTGGAGTCGTTCCCGGTGAACCCGGACTCGGGCTGGGTCGACCCGGACGAGCCGTTGCCGGCGCGCGGGCCGTCGCACAACGGCATGCTGCACCGCCCCCTGATCGGCCTCCTCGGCATGATCATCGGCGAGCTGTGGAAGCTGGATGAACTCGCCGCGGACTGCGCCGCCGACGGGGTGTACGAGTTCATGGTCACGGTCAAGCCGCTGAACCTCGTGGGAGGGGTGGGCTCGCCGCCCAATGCCATAGCCCTCAAGTGAACCGGCCGCGGCACTGTTGCCGTCAGGTCAACGGTTGGCACCGTTCTCGTCGCCTTCCCGGGGGTCCCCCGAGCCGTACGATTCGGGGGAATCGCCGGCGGACCGCCAGCACGGAACCGATTCTCGGCGCATTCGTACTCCTCATTCCCCGCCCGGTCGACGACGACGGAGGCTGCAATTGTCGCGGAACGTGCGAACCGATGACCCAGGAAAACCGGCGCGACCGCTCGAGGGGATACGGGTCGTCGACTTCGGCCACCACGTGGCGGGGCCGCTGGTCGCGGTGATGCTCGCCGACCAGGGGGCCGACGTCGTCCACGTCGACCGCCCGGGAGCGCCGGGGGCCGACGAGCCGGCCGATGCCTTCTACAACCGCGGCAAGCGGCGCATCACGCTCGACCTCACCGACCCGGCTGACCGGGACGTCGCGCGCCGCCTCGCGGCCCGGGCCGACGTGCTGATCGAGAACTTCCGGCCCGGGGTCATGGACCGGTTCGGGCTGGGCTGGGAGCAGCTGCGGGAGATCGCGCCGCAGCTGGTGTACCTCTCGCTGCCCGGGTTCGCCCCGGAGGACCCGCGGGCGGGCGTGCGCGCCTGGGAGGGCGTGGTCGACGCGGCCACCGGCAACTGCCGGGTGCGAGTGGGCGAGGCACCCGAGGGCTGGGACGACTCCCTCCCGACCTACAGCAGCGTGCCGGTGGCGTCGGACTTCGCCGCGTTCCTCGGCGCGGTCGGGGTCGTCGGCGCGCTCACCGAGCGGCACCGCTCGGGGCGGGGCCAGCGGGTCTCGGTGCCGCTGTTCGACGCGATGTTCGAGGCGATCGGCGCCGCGGGCGCGTACGTCACCGAACGCGGGCCGTCCGCGCCGCTCCCGCTCGCCCAGAACGGCAGCGGCACCTACGCCTGCGCCGACGGCCGCTACGTGCAGTTCAACCCGATCGGCGCGAGCACCCGGTTCCTGATCTGGTTCCTCCAGGAGGCCGGGCGGCCGGAGTGGGCGCCGCTCGCCGAGGCGGGCGACGAGGTGCTGCGCCCGCGGCTCACCGAGCTGTTCGCCAGTCGCACCGCGGCCGAGTGGGAGGAGCTCGGCCACGCGGCCGGGGTGCCGCTCGCGCGGATCCGCACCGCCGAGGAGTGGCTCGCCACCCCGCACGCACGCGCGTCCGGGATGATCACCCAGCTCGACGACCCCCGGCTCGGCCCCACCTGGATGCCGGGTGTGCCGGTGCACGTCGGCGCCGACCAGGACGAGAACGGCCTGGACCACCCGCTGCGGCCGCGCAGCCTCCCGGACGCCGACCGCGCCGAGGTGCTGGGCGAGCTCGAGGCGGACGCCCCCACGGCGGCGCAGGCGGGCGAGGCGGCACCGCGGGACCTGCCGATGAGCGGCCTGCGGGTGCTCGACCTCACCCAGATCCTCGCGGGCCCGACGTCGGGCCGGATCCTGGGCGAGCTCGGCGCCGAGGTCGTCAAGATCAACGCTCCCCAGCGCCGGATCGCCGCGCACGGCGTGGTCAACCGCGGCAAGCGCACGATCCTGCTCGACGTCGAGAACCCGGCCGGTCAGGCCGTCTTCTGGAAGCTCGTCGACGAGGCCGACGTCATCGTCCAGAACTTCCCGCCCGGCACCGCCGAGCGCTACGGCATCGGGTACGAGAGCGTCCGCGCGCGCAAGCCCGACATCGTGCACGTCTCCGTGAGCTGCTACGGCGGGCTGGGCCCGTGGACCCGCGGCCGCGGCTACGAGACGCAGGGCCAGGCCGTCAGCGGGATCATGGCCCGCGCGGGCGGACCGGGCGGCAAGCCCGCGGTGCTCGGGCCCTACAACCTGCTCGACTACGGCACCGGGGTGGTCACGGCCTTCGCGGCCGCGCTCGGGGTCTACCACCGCACGGTCACCGGCGAGGGGCTGCAGCTGCGCACGTCGCTCGCGCAGACCGCCACCTACCACCAGGGGGCCTACCTGATCGGCCACGCCGGCGCCGTCTACGGCACCGAGCCCGCCGGGCCCGCCGCGCTGGGGGAGGGTCCGCTGATGCGGTTCTACCGGGCGGGCGACGGGTGGTTCTTCCTCGGTGCCACCGAAGAGGATCGAGACCGGCTGGCCGGGGTCGACGGGCTCGCGGGCACGGCCGGCCTGACCGCAGGCGAGCTCGAGAAGGAGCTGGAGGCGGCGTTCGCCCGGCGGCCCGCGAGGGAGTGGGTCGGGCTCCTGCACGCGGCCGGGGTGGGCGCGCACGAGGTCGTCGACCTCGACGCGCTGATGGTCGACGCCCTCGTGCGCGGCAGGCGGCTGAGCATCACCCAGGTCTCCGAGGAGGTGGGCGAGGTGACGATGCCCGGCGTCGCGATCGCGATGTCGGACACCCCGCCCCGCATCGGCGACCCGGTGCGCCAGCCCGGTGCCGACGCCGCCGCGGTGCTCGCGGCAGCAGGCCTCGACGGCGCGGTCACGGAGCTGGAGCGCCGCTGGGCCGTGCAGACCGCGGGCCTACCGGCCGGGTGGTGACCGCGCCCGTGGCGGTCCGCAGGCGCAGGATGTCGCGGCGGTCGTTGCGGGTGTTCCAGCGGCACGCCCACCTGACCCGAAAGACCTGACCGGAGGTCCCACCATGAACGACCGCGTGCGCCGTTGTCTCGCCGTCGTCCTCACGATCCTCATGGCCGTCGTGGTCGCCGCGTGCGGCGGATCGCAGGCCGGCGACTCCGGCCGGCCCCGGCTGGCGTTCGGAGCCGCCGCGATCCCCGCATCGCTGGATCCGCGCCAGGTGAGCCCGTACGACGCCCAGCTCGCCGGCCTGCTCTACGACAGCCTCATCAAGCGCGACACCGCCGGGGCGTACCAGCCCGGCCTCGCCACGGAGTGGGCCCTCTCCGAGGACCTCCTCTCCCTCGACCTCACGCTGCGCACCGGCGTGACCTTCCAGGACGGCGCCCCCTTCGACGCGGCGGCGGTCAAGGCCAACCTCGACGCCGCGAAGGACCCGGCCACCACCCTCGCGGGCCAGGTCGGGCCGATCAGCGAGGTCGAGGTCGTCGACGACACCCACGTCCGCCTGCGCTTCTCCGAGCCGTTCTCGCCGATCCTGGGCGTACTCGCGGGCGAGGCGGGCATGATGATCAGCCCGGCCGCGCTCGGGAGCACCGACAAGGCGAAGACGCCCCCGGGTGCAGGCCCGTTCACGCTGGACTCCTTCAACGGCGGCACCATCCGCCTGTCGGCGTGGGACGGCTACTGGAACAAGGATGCGATCCGGATCGGCGGCATCGACATCACCGTCTTCCTCGACGAGAGCGCGCGGATGCGCGCCCTGCGTTCCGGCCAGATCGACGTGGCAGGCATCCAGCCCCAGCAGATCCCGGAGGCCGAGAGCGGCCGCCTGCAGACGGTGAGCGCCGACACCGCCGACTTCTGGGGCGTGATCGTCAACACCGGGCACCCGCAGCTGGGCAACCCGGACGTGCGCCGGGCCATGATGCTGGCGATCGACCGGCGCGCGATCGCGGACAACGTCTTCGCCGGTGGGTGCACGCCCAGCGCCCAGCCGTTCTCGCCGGGTGACTGGGCCAACCGCCCCGAGCTCGACGCGAGCCCGGCGGCGCAGTTCGACCCGGCGCGCGCCAAGCAGCTGCTGGCCGAGGCGGGGGTGCCCGACGGCTTCTCCTTCGAGCTGCAGTCCAACACCTCCACCACCGCGCAGCAGCTCACGCAGGTCCTCCAGGCCCAGTGGGCCGCGATCGGGATCGACGTCGTGCTGAAGCCGATGGAGAACGTGCAGTTCGTGACCGCGCGCCGCAACGGCGAATTCGAGGCGACGATGTCGGTGTTCATCACCTCTCGGCCGGACCAGAGCCAGTTCGTGAAGAACTTCTACCTCCCCGACGGGATCTTCAACCCCGGCGACTTCGAGGTGCCCGGCACGGCCGAGCAGCTGGCCGCGGCCTCGGCGAGCTCGGACGTCGCGGTGCGGCAGGAGGCGCTGCACCGGATCGTGGGCGACGTGCTGGAGGCGGGCCCGCCGGTCTTCCCCATCTGCGCGCGGGTGTCGGTGTGGGCGTTCCGGGAGGGCGTGCAGGGCGTCTCGATCTCGCCGCTGTTCGACCCCGAGCTGGGGGGGATCTCGGTCGACCGGTCGTGATCAAGATTCGCACCGTTGAGGTGCGGTCAACGGTTGTGGCCGTTTGCATCGCACTTTTCGGGTCTCGCTGAACCATATACTCGGCCCGGCCGCTGTTTCGCACAACGTTGTCGACACACTGGAGTGGCGTGACGATGAATCCGCACGAACCGCGTCGAATCCGTTTCCCGTTCCGGCGCCGCTCATGAAGGTCGCGTCCATCGTCCCCCGGCTCCTCGGCGGGCTGGTCGTGCTGTGGCTCGTCTCGGTGCTGACCTTCGCCCTGATCCACCTGGTGCCGGGCGACCCGGCCCAGGTCTTCGCGGGCGACGCGGCCACCCCGGAGCGGGTGGAGGAGATCCGTGCCCAGCTGGGGCTCGACCAGCCGCTGCTGGTGCAGTACGGCACCTGGCTCGGCCGCGTCCTGCAGGGTGACCTCGGGGTGTCGCTCTTCACCGGTGAACCGGTCGTCGACGCCGTGCTGCGCGCCGCCCCGGCCACGCTGTCGATCACATTGCTCGCGCTGATCATCGCGGTGGGCATCGGGGTGCCGGCCGGGGTGATCGCGGGCCTGCGGCAGGGCACGTGGATCGACCGCGTCGTGTCGATGCTCGCCACCGTCGGCATCGCGATGCCGGGGTTCTGGGTGGGGATGCTGCTCGTGCTGGTGTTCGCGCTGGCCAACCCGTGGTTGCCGGCCACCGGCTACGCGCCGCTCTC
The DNA here is from genome assembly GCF_042657305.1 of Pseudonocardia zijingensis. NCBI lineage: Bacteria > Bacillati > Actinomycetota > Actinomycetes > Pseudonocardiales > Pseudonocardiaceae > Pseudonocardia > Pseudonocardia zijingensis. The sequence continues at coordinate 18,028 of NZ_JBHSKO010000012.1, forward strand.
CGACGGGGTCGGCACGTGGTTCGAGCACGCGATCCTCCCCGCCACCGCGCTCGGCCTCGCCACCGGGGCCGAGCTCGCCCGCCACGCCCGCGGCTGCGTCACCGACGTGCTGTCCCGGCCCTACATCCGCACCGCGCGGGCGCGCGGGTGCGGCCCGTTCTGGCTGATCCGCAAGCACGTCCTGCGCAACGCCGCGATCCCGGTGGTGACGGTGCTCGGGCTGCAGGCGGGCCGCCTCCTGGGCGGCTCGATCGTGATCGAGCTCGTGGCCGGGGTCCAGGGGCTGGGCACGCTGACGATCAACTCGATCCTCCAGCGCGACTTCCCGATCCTGCAGGGCTACGTCCTGTTCGCCGCGGCGATCGTCGTCGTCGCCAACCTGACCGTCGACGCCATGTACGGATGGCTGAACCCGAAGGTGCGTACCGCATGACCGCCGAGGCCACCGCCGAGCCGGTCGTCGACCGGCGGCCCGCCCCGTCCGAACGATCGCCGCGGCGCAAGCTGCTCCGCGGCATGATCCGCAGGCCCTCCAGCCTGGTGGCGATCGTGTTCGTCCTGGTGCTGGTGGTGCTCGCCGTGCTGGCGCCGTGGGTGGCGCCGCAGGACCCCACCGCCCAGGACCTGGCCGCCGCGTTCGCCCCGTACTCCGCCGAGCACCTGCTCGGCACCGATGACCTGGGCCGCGACGTCGCGAGCAGGCTGCTGTACGCGATCCGGATCGCGCTGCTCGCGCCGCTGATCTCGGTGGGTGTCGCGCTCGTGCTCGGCGTGCCGAGCGGGCTGTGGGCCGGGCTGCGCCGCGGGTACGTCGACGCGGTGCTCAGCCGCATCACCGACGCGCTGCTGAGCCTGCCGGGGCTGGCGTTCGCGCTCGCGATCGTCGCCGTGGTGGGGCCGGGCCTGGTCAACGTGATGGTCGCGCTGGGCATCGTGTTCATGCCCAGCGTGTTCCGGGTGGTGCGCGGCGCGGCCATGGCCGTGGCGCAGGAGCCCTACGTCGACTCGGCCCGCGCGATCGGCTGCTCGACCCACCGGATCCTGTGGGTGCACATCCTGCCCAACGTCGCCGCCCCGCTGCTCGTGCAGGCGACGATCCTCATGGGCGTCGCGCTGCTCGCGGAGGCGGGCCTGAGCTTCCTCGGGCTCGGCGTGCAGCCGCCCGAGTCGAGCTGGGGCTCCATGCTGCGCACCGCGTACGACAACCAGTTCGAGGCCCCGCTGTCGGTGCTGCCGCCCGGCATCGCCGTCGTGCTCACGGTCCTCGCGTTCAACGTGATCGGCGACACGATCCGCGACGTCATGGCGGCGAGGTGGCAGCGATGAGGAACGGCGCGATGAGGAACGGCGCGATGAGGAACGGCGCGATGAGGAACGGTACGGATCCCCTGCTCGAGGTGGAGGGGCTGACGATCGACTTCGACGGCGCGGTCTCCCAGCCCGGCCTGGTGCAGGACGTGTCGTTCACGGTCTCGCGCGGCGAGTCCGTGGCGCTGATCGGCGAGTCCGGGTGCGGGAAGACGATGACGGCGATGGCCGTGCTCGGCCTGCTCCCCGCCGGCTTCCGGGTGGCTGCGGGGCGCATCGCGCTGGGCGGTCGCGACCTGCTGACCTGCAGCGCCCGGGAGCTGCGGGCGATCCGCGGCCGGTCGATCGGGGCGATCTTCCAGGACCCCATGAGCAGCCTGGACCCCACCATGCGGGTCGGCGACCAGATCGCGGAGGCGCGCAGGTTGCACCTCAAGGAGCGCCGCCCGGTGGCGCTGCGGCGGGCGCGGGAACTGCTGGACCGCGTGGGCATCCCCAACGCCGACAAGCGGCTGGCCTCCTACCCCCACGAGCTGAGCGGCGGGATGCAGCAGCGCGTGATGATCGCCTCGGCGATCGCGTGCGACCCCGAGCTGGTGCTGGCCGACGAGCCGACCACCGCGCTGGACGTCACGATCCAGGCCGAGATCCTCGAGCTGCTGCGCGACCTGCGGACCGAACAGGGGATCGCGGTGCTGCTGGTGACCCACGACCTCGGCGTCGTCGCCGACTTCTGCGACCGGGTGGTGGCGATGTACGCGGGAGCCGTGGTGGAGCGGGCGGGCGTGGAGGACATCTTCGGCGCCCCCGCCCACCCGTACACCCGTGCGCTGCTCGACGCGATCCCGCAGTCCGGCCGGCCGCGCACGGTGCTGCCGGTCATCCCGGGGCGCGTGCCACCCGCGGGCAGCTTCCCGACCGGGTGCCGGTTCGAGCCGCGCTGCGACCACGGCGGCCACGACCGCTGCCGCGCTCCGCAGCACGAGGCGGCCGTCGCGGACGGCCGGTACAGCCGGTGCGCCCGGGTGGCCGACGGCGATCTCGTCCTCGCGGCCGGGGTGGGTGCCCGGTGACCGGCGTGGAGGAGAAGGGCGCCCGCACGCGGGCCGCCGCGGGGCCCGGCACCGGTTCGCTGGTGGCCACGGGCCTCACCAAGTCGTTCCCGCTCTCGCGCGACCTGCTCGGGCGCCCGGCCTCGCGGGTCCGGGCCGTGGACGGCGTCGACCTCGAGGTCACGGCGGGCACCACGGTCGGCGTCGTCGGCGAGTCCGGGTCCGGCAAGAGCACCCTCGGGCGGCTCGTGTCGCTGCTCGAGCGGCCCGACACCGGTTCCGTCGTGCTCGACGGGGTGGACGCCACCCACCTGCGCGGCCGCGCGCTGGCGGCGTTGCGGACGCGCCTGCAGGTGGTGTTCCAGGACCCGTTCGGCTCGCTCGACCCCACCAAGTCCGTGGGCCACGCGGTGGCCGAGCCGCTCCTCGTGCACGGCCGGATCGGGCGGTCCGGGATGGCTGCGGCCGCCGCGGACCTGCTCGCGGGCGTCGGGCTGGACCCCGGTCTCGCCGGCCGCTTCCCCGAGCAGCTGTCCGGGGGCCAGCGGCAGCGGGTCTGCATCGCCCGCGCGCTCGCGCTCGAACCGTGGCTGCTCGTGGCCGACGAACCCACGTCGGCGCTCGACCTGTCCACCCGCTCGGAGATCCTCAACCTGCTGCTCGGGCTCCAGCGCGACACCGGCCAGTCGATCCTGCTGGTGTCGCACGACTTCGCCACGGTGCAGCACCTCGCCCACCGCGTCGCGGTGATGTACCTCGGACGCATCGTCGAGGAGGGCCCCACCGAGGAGGTGGTGGGCAACCCCCTCCACCCCTACACGCGGGCGCTGCTGTCGGCCGTGCCGGTGCCGGACCCGTCGGCCCAGCGCGCCCGCAGGCGCATCGTGCTCCACGGCGACGTCCCCAACCCGGCGGACCCGCCGTCGGGCTGCCGCTTCCGCACGCGCTGCCGCGAGGCCATGCCCTCGTGCTCGACGATCGACCCGGCGCTCGCCGAGATCGGGCCGGCCCACCGCGTCGCGTGTCTGCTGCACGCGGAGGCCGGCACGCCGGTGTCCACCTCAGCGACCCCCAGGAGCACCACATGAGAACACCCCTCGCGCGCCTCTGCGGTGCGCTGCTCACGTTGCTGCTCGCCGTCACCGTCGCCGCGTGCGGCGGCGGCGGGGGGACCAGGGCCTCCAGCAGCGCCGCGGAGGGCAGGCTGAGCATCGGCGCGGCCGCCGTGCCCGCCTCCCTGGACCCCCGCAAGTCCGCGCCGTACGAGGCGCTGTGGGTCGGGCTGCTCTACGACGCGCTCGTCACGCGCACCGAGGACGGCAGCTACCAGCCGGGGCTGGCCGAGAGCTGGACGTTCACCCCGGACGGCCTGGAGCTCACGCTGCGGACCGGCGTCACCTTCCAGGACGGCGCGCCGTTCGACGCCGCGGCCGTCAAGGCCAACCTCGACTACTCCACCACCCACTCGGCCAACTTCTCCAACCAGCTCACGAGCCTGGAGGCCGTCGAGGTCGTCGACCCGACGCACGTGCGCCTGCGCATGTCGGACTCACCCGCACCGATGCTCGGCGTGCTCGCCGGCGAGGCGGGGATGATGATCAGCCCGGCCGCGCTGTCGCGCGAGGACCTGTCGACGAACCCGGCCGGCACCGGCGCCTACACCCTCGACCGGTTCGTGGGCACCGAGCTGGAGTTCACGGCGTGGGACGGCTACTGGAACCGGGCCGCGGTGACCCTGCCCGGCGTGGACGTCACCGTGCTCATCGACGAGACCGCCCGGCTGCGGGCGTTGCGCTCCGGGCAGATGGACGCGGCGTTCCTCACCGCGGAGCAGGTGGACGAGGCGCGCACCGCGGGCCTGCAGGTCACGAGCTCCGCCACGGCGGACTTCTGGGGCGTCATCGTCAACATCGGGCAGTCCGAGTTCGCCGACCCGCGGGTGCGGCAGGCGATGATGCTCGGGCTCGACCGCCCGGCGATCGCCCGCAACCTCTTCGGCGACGGCTGCGTGCCGAGCGCCCAGCCGTTCCGGCCCGACGACTGGGCGTACGTGCCCGGCCTGGACGATCTGCCCGCCGCCCAGTACGACCCGGCGCGCGCCCGGCAGCTGCTCGCCGAGGCGGGGCTGCCCAACGGGTTCGCGTTCGAGCTGCAGACCGGCGCGATGCAGTCGTACGTGCGGACGGCCGAGGTGCTGCAGGCGCAGTGGGCGGAGATCGGGATCACCGTGAACCTGCGGCCGATGGAGAACGTGCAGTTCGTGACCGCGCGCCGCAACGGCGAGTTCGAGGCCACCGTGTCGGTCTACCAGACGGCCCGGCCGGACCCCTCGGAGTTCGTCAAGACGTTCTACGTGCCCGGTGGCCTGTTCAACCCGTCCGGTTACGAGTTGCCCGGGTTGGCGGAGCTGCTCGTGCAGTCCTCGTCGAGCCCCGACCTCGCGGTCCGGACGCCGCCCATGCACCAGATCATGACCGACGTCCTGAACGACGGCCCCCCGGTGATGCCGATCTGCACGCGGACCACGTCCTACGCCTACCGCGACAACGTCCACGGCCTCAGCGTCGCGCCGTTGTTCGACTCGAACCTGTCGCGGGTGTCGGTGGACCCGCGGTGACGACGAATGCCGACGAATAGGGATACCTATTCGGCCCGGCCGGCCCCGGCGGGAACGCTTTGGGCGTTCGATTCCGCGAGCAACCAGGAGCGGAATGCGGAGAACGCGCGTCGACGGGGCCGGTCGGCCGGGTGGAACAGGTAGAACTCGAGGAGCTGACCGCGCGCGTCGAACGGGATGACGAGGGTGCCCGCGTTCAGTTCCGTCCCGACGAACGTGCGCGGGGCGAGGGTGACCCCCTGCCCCGCGGTGGCTGCCCGGTAGGTCAGGCTCGAGTCGCCGAACCGCGCGCCCCGGCTGGGGTCGACGCCGTCGATGCCGCTGGCCTCCAGCCACCGCTCCCACAGCAGGGGCGCGGCCACGGAGCGCAGGAACCCGTCGGCGGGCACCCTGTGCAGGTCGGCCGGCTCGTGCAGGCGGTACTCGGCCTGGTAATCGGGGTTGCAGACGATCACCACGGTGTCGGTGAACAGCAGGTCGGAGTCGAACCCGTCCGCCGGGCGCTGATGCGGGTTGGGCCGGATCTCGGCGTCCACGTCGAACCGGCCGAAGTCCTCCGGCCTGCTCGAGGTGTCGAGCTCGAGCTCGATCCACGGCTGGCTGCGCTTGAAGCGGGGCAGCCGCGGGATCAGCCAGTTGTTGGCGAAGAGCGTGTAGGACCTGATCTGCAGGGTCTCCTCGCTGCGCCAGCGGCCGGTGACCTGGTTGGTGGCCTTCGCGATCGCCGACAGGTGCTGGGAGGCGGCCTCGAGGTAGCGCGCGCCCACGTCCGTGAGCTGGATGGTGCGCCCCTCGTGGCGGAACAGCGGCACGCCGAGCCACGCCTCCAGCACACGGACCTGGCGGCTGACCGCGCCCGGGGTGACGACGAGTTCCTCCGCCGCAGCTCGGATGCTCCCGAGCCTGCCGGCCGCCTCGAAGGTGCGCAGCGCGTTGAGGGGCGGCAGCTGCATCGGTGCATCCCTGCCGTCCACGCGACGAGTCTCTGCGATCGGATCGGCTCCGTCAACGGATCCTCAACCGTTTCCCGGAGCTCAACGGTTGGTGCAGTTCTCGTCGACGCCACCTCGCGTCCCGGGCCCTAGGCTCAGGAATGGAAATTCCGGAATTGATTGTCTGAGCATCGGGTCGACGAGGACAGGAGCTCCCCGAATGGTGACAGCGCCCACGACATCGTGCGACCTCCTCATCCGCAACGGGCACGTGCTCGACCCCGGATCGGGGCTCGACGGGCGGATGGACATCGCTGTGACCGCGGGGCGGATCAGCGCGATCGGGCCGGATCTCGACGCGTCCGGTGCGAAGCGGGTGCTGGAGATCCGCGGTGCCGACCGGTACGTGGTGCCCGGGCTCGTCGACATCCACACGCACGTGGCCCACGGCGCCACCACGCCAGGCGTGGGGATGGGGTGCTGCGACCCCGACGAGATCGGCGTGCGGTCCGGCGTGACCACGGTGGTGGACTGCGGGTCGGTGGGCGTGGCGAACCTCGGGGTGTTCCCGGTGCACATCCTGCCCCGGGCCCGCACCCGCGTGGTGGTCTACGTCAACGCCGGCAGCCACGCGCACACCATGCCCGGGTGGGCCGACCTCGCGCGGCTCGGCGAGATCGACGAGCGGGCCATCGCGGCGTGCGTCCAGCACAACCCCGGCCTCGTCGAGGGCGTGAAGCTGCGGCTGGTGGGCGACATCATCACCGAGGTCGGCGAGGAGGTGGTCGACCGGTCCAAGAAGGTCGCGCGGGAGCACGGCGTGCCGCTGATGGTGCACATCGGCGACTTCCGGGCCGCCGACCGCCCGCGCCCGGACCGGCTGGGGGAGGTCACCCGCCACCTGCTCGAGGTGCTCGAGCCGGGCGACATCCTCACCCACCTCTGCACCCCGAACACGGGCGGCGTGATGGACGACGTCGACGTGACGTTCCCGCTGCTGGCCGAGGCCCGCGCCCGGGGCGTGGTGCTCGACCCCGCGCTCGGGCTGGGCAACTTCGGCTACGCCGTCGCCAGCGAGCAGGCGCAACGCGGCCTGCAGCCGGACACGATCAGCAGCGACCTCACCCTGGGTGGGCAGAGCTTCCACAGCCTCGTCGAGTGCATGGCCAAGTTCATGGCCGTCGGCTACTCCTTCGCGGACGTCGTCGCGATGACCACCGGGCGGGCCGCCGCGGCGATCGGCAAGCAGGACGAGGTCGGGGCGCTCGCGGTGGGCCGGGAGGCCGACATCACCGTGCTCGACCTGGTGCGCGGCGACTTCACGTTCGTCGACACCACCAAGGCGAGCTTCCGGGGCGAGCACGGGATCGTGCCCGTGGCCACCGTGCGCGCGGGGGAGCTCGTAGCCCCGGGGTGGGGTCCGCACCCGTGGGGGTGGCTGCCGGCCACCCCAGAAGGCACCGCGGGCGACGGAGCGGCCCGATGACCGGCGACCTCCGCTTCACGGTCACCGACACCTGGGCGCAGGTGCCTCCGGAGTACGCGCACCGCGACGTCGCGGCCGTCGACGTCGCCGCCGACGACACCGTCTACCTGTTCACCCGCGACCGCAACGGCGTGCTCGTCCTCGACCCCGGCGGCGGGTTCCGGGCGGCGTGGGGCGACGGGATCTTCACCACCCCGCACGGGCTCACCCTCGGTCCGGACGGCACCGTGTACTGCGTCGACTGCGGCGACCACAGCATCCGCCGGTTCACCCCCGACGGGGAGCTGATCCAGACGCTCGGCACGCCGGGCACGCCCACCGACACCGGCTACCGGCCGGGCCCGGGCTCCGTGGTGCACATGAACGAGACGGTCCGCCGCGCCGCGGGGCCGTTCAACGGGTGCACCAACCTCGCGGTGGCCCCCACCGGGGAGCTGTACGTGGCCGACGGGTACGGCAACTGCCGGGTCCACCGGTTCACCGGCGACGGGGAGCTCGTCGGGTCCTTCGGGGAGGTCGGGTCCGGGCCCGGGGAGTTCCACCTCCCGCACGGCATCTGCGCCACCGCCGACGGGCGGATCCTCGTCGGCGACCGGGAGAACGACCGCATCCAGGTGTTCGACCTGGACGGCGCCTACGTGACGCAGTGGACCGACGTCCAGCGGCCCACGGACCTGGCCGTCGACCGGGAGGGTCTGATCTACGTCTCGGAGCTGTGGCGGCCCCGCGGCGGCGCGTCGTTCACCCGGGGCGCCACCCCCGTCGACCTGCCCGGCCGGGTCACGGTGTTCGACCCGCGCGGCACGGTGGTGGCCCGCTGGGGCGCCTCCACCGTGATGCGCGACGGGCCCGGCAACTTCATCGCCCCGCACGGCATCGCGGTCGACTCCCACGGCGCGGTCTACGTGGGGGAGGTGACCGGCTCGTTCGGGATCAAGCCCGGCCGCGTGCCCGACGACATGGCCGGTCACCAGCTCCAGAAGTTCACCCGCACCACCTGATCAGACCCGACGCACCGATCCCACCGGGCAGCTCCCGCTGCACCGGCAGGCCGTGCTGGGCGCCGGCAGGTCCGGCGTCCCGACGAGGAGGAACGAAGCGATGAAGCGCAACGACGGGCGGATCCGGACCTCGCACGGCGGCAACCTGCCGCTGCCCGCCGACCTCAACGCGATGCTCGCCACCCCGGAGCGCGACGAGGCCGCCGTCCGCAGCCGGCTCGCCGAGGCCGTGCAGGAGGTCGTCGACCTCCAGGCGGAGTGCGGCGTCGACGTCCTCAACGACGGCGAGTACGTGAAGGCCGGCGCGGCGGGTGCCTACGCGGGCTACATCCACGCCCGGGTCACCGGCTGGGAGGTGCGCACCGGCGACGACGCGCCGCCCGCCAAGCGCGCCGGCACGGCCGAGCGCGACCGGCGCCTCTTCCCCGGGGTCTACGAGTCGGGGCTGTGGATGTCGGGCTCCGGCGGCCCCGTGCGTCCCGGGTTCGCGACGCCGGGCGCGGTGCCGCGCCATCGGGGCACGCGGGTGTGCGTCGAACCGGTGCGCTACGTGGGGCACGAGGCCATCGCCGCGGACATCACCGCGCTGCAGCACGCGCTGAAGGGCAAGAACGGCGACACGGAGGGCTTCATCGCCGCGCTCGGCCCGCTCAGCCTGGGCGCCGGTGCGGTCAACGAGCACTACGCGTCGGAGGAGGAGTACCTCATGGCGGTGGCGGAAGTGGTCCGCGAGGAGTACCGCGCCATCACCGACGCCGGCCTGATCGTCCAGGTCGACGAGCCCGAGTTCCTCACCACCTGGACCTTCTACCCGGAGTGGGAGGTCGCCGACCTGCGCCGCTACCTGGAGATGGCCGTCCGGGTGATCAACCACGCGCTCGAGGGCATCCCGCTCGAGCAGGTCCGCTTCCACTCCTGCTGGGGCAGCGGGCACCGCCCCCACACCACCGACATCGGACTGCGCGAGGTCGTCGACCTGCTGGTGCGGATCAACGCCCAGTGCTACGCGATCGAGGCGGGCAACGTCCGGCACGCGCACGAGTGGCGGGTGTGGGAGGACGTCGACCTCCCCGAGGGCCGGATGGTCATGCCTGGCGTCATCAGCCACGCCACCGACCTCGTCGAGCACCCCGAGCTGGTGGCCGAGCGGCTGACGAACTTCGCGAGCGTGCTCGGGCGCGAGAACGTCCAGGCGGGCACCGACTGCGGGATCGGCTCCCGCGTCGGCCACGAGGAGATCGTCTGGGCGAAGCTGCGCGCCCTCGGCCAGGGCGCTGCGCTCGCCAGCTCACGGCTCTGGTCGTGAGGGCCTCCGAGACGCGAAGGACGATCGGCCATGCTCGTTGACTTCCGACCGCACACCCGGCTGCGCGGCGCGCAGCCGGTGGACCTCGTGAAGTCCGTCGTCCCCGTCGTGGAGGCGCTGGGCGAGGGCGCGGTGGACCTGGCGAAGGTCCGGGTGGTGTCGGACTGGGTCCAGTACCGGGAGAACTTCCGCGAGGTCGTGGACCTGCGCCCGATCCTGCACTCCGCCCCCGCCGGTGGGGCCGTGCCCGTTCCGATGGGCGTGCGCGAGGACGACCTCGAGGTGGCCGTCGACGTGCGGCGCAGCCACGACGTGCCGCTCAAGGAGGTCACCGCCGCGCTGCTGCGCAGCGAGCCCGACCGCGTGCTGCTGGAGAGCTGGGGGCGGGGGAGCGAGAGCGTCGTCTGGGACTTCAACGCGCTCTACTGGTCGGCGCTCGAGCTGTGGGAGAAGGCGACCGGCCGCGGGTACGAGCAGGCGCTGCCCGGCGGGGAGAGCGACGCCCGCAACCGGGCCGCGGCGCGCGAGCTCGTCGACGGGCTGTTCGCGGTGTGGGACCGGCTCTCGGAGTCCAACGCGCTGCCCGACGAGCTCTACGTGGTGGAGCTCGGGGTGGGCAACGGGGGACAGGCGAAGGTGTTCCTCGACGTGTTCGCCGAGCGCGACCGCGAACACGGGCGCGGCTACTACCGGCGCCTGCACTACCTCATGTGCGACTACTCCCAGCACGTCCTCGACCTGGCGCGCGAGACCGTGGCCGACCACATCGCGCACGTCAGCTCGTTCGCCCTCGACGCCACCCGGCCCCGCACGTCACTGGGGTTCCTGCAGTACAAGGTCTTCCTGGTCTACGTCTCCAACGTCTACGACAACCTGCCCACCGACGAGGTCGCCCACCTCGGGGGCCGCACCTACTGCGTGCAGACCCGCGCCTACCTCGCGCAGGCCGACGCGGCCGAGCTGGCCGAGGCGGCCGGGGCGAGCACGCAGGACCTGCCGGGGCTGGTGCACAAGCTGCTGCGGCTCGGGCCCGCCCTGCTGCCCGAGGCCGCGCCCGCCCACTTCCCCGACGTCGAGTCGGCGGTGGCCTTCTGGCAGCGCGCGTGGTCGGCGTTGCGGCTCGAGGAGCGCTACGTCCCGCTGCTCGGGCTGGACACCTACACGCTCGCGCCGGGGCTGGGCGGGGAGCTGTTGCGGCCGCTCGTCGAGTCCGGCGCCGACATCCGGATGCACGTCAACAACGGGGCGCTGGCCAGCTTCGTCGACAGCCTCATGCTGCTGCACCCGTTCGGCAGGCTGGTGTGCCACGACCTGTTCGTCACGGACATCGAGGGCTACCGGACCCACTTCCGCGGGCCCGGCAAGTACGACGGCTCCGTCGTCAACTGGGTCAACGGGCCGCTGCTCGCGCACGTGGGCCGCCGCCGCGGCTTCGAGGTGCACTACGAGCGCTTCCGGCACCGGTCCGGCGGCAACATCGTCACGATGACCGCGCAGGTGCGGGACTGATGGCGAGCGACCTGCCCCTGCTCCCGACCACCGTGGTGGGCTCCTACCCGGTACCGGAGTGGATGGAGCGGCTGAAGACGGAGTACTTCCGCGGGAAGATGAGCCCCGCCCAGCTGCAGGACGTGCACGAGACCGCCATCAAGGCCGCGCTGCGCGACCAGGAGCGCGCCGGCATCGACATCGTCTCCGACGGCGAGCTGCGCCGCGACAACGACCTCGACTACTTCCTCGCCCGCATCCCGGGCATCGAGCTGGCCCACACGGCCAAGGACTTCTACTTCGACTACTACGAGACGCTGGTGCGCGCCCCGCTGCCCGCGCCCGGCGACGGCGCGCCTCTGGGGCTCGCCGAGGACTACGCGTTCACCGCGGGGCAGACCGAGCGGCCGATCAAGTTCTCCTTCACCGGGCCGTTCTCGCTCTCGCGCCGCGTGCGCGACGAGGCGTATGCCGACCGCACCGAGCTGGTGCGGGCGATCGCCCGGGTCCTCAACGCCGAGGCGCGCGCACTGGCCGCCCGGGGCGCGCAGCTGCTCCAGATCGACGAACCGTTCCTCGCCGGCTACCCCCACGAGGTCGGCATCGCCGTCGAGGCGATCAACATCGTCACGGCGGGCGTGGACGTCACCTGGGGCCTGCACGTCTGCTACGGCAACCGCTACGCCCGGCCCTCGTGGGAGGGCCACTACGACTTCCTGTTCCCCGCCGTGCTCGACGCCGACGTCGACCAGCTCGTGCTCGAGTTCGCCCGCAAGGGATACGACGACCTCACGGTCGTGGCCAAGCACGGCTGGGACCGCGCGCTCGGCGTGGGGGTCGTCGACGTCAAGAGCGGCGAGGTCGAGAGCCCCGAGCTCGTGGCCGCCCGCATCCGCGGGGCGCTGGAGTTCGTGCCCGCGGACCGCCTCGTGATCAACCCGGACTGCGGGTTGCGCAACCTCTCCGGCCCCGTCGCGCGGGCGAAGCTCGCGGCGATGGTGACCGGCGCCGAACAGGTCCGGCGCTCGGTCGCCGGCGACACCGAAGGAGCACCAGGATGACCCAGTCCGACCCGCACGACTACCTGTTCACGTCCGAGTCGGTGACCGAGGGACATCCGGACAAGATCGCCGACGCGATCTCGGACGCCGTGCTCGACGCCGCGCTCACCAACGACCCCTACTCCCGGGTGGCGTGCGAGACGCTGATCACCACGGGCATGGTGGTGCTCGCGGGGGAGATCACCACCCCGGAGCACCTGGACTACACCCAGATCGTCCGCGACACCGTCAACCGCATCGGCTACGACGACGGGAACTACGGCTTCGACGGGCACAGCTGCGCGGTGCTCGTGGCGCTGGACAAGCAGTCGCCGGACATCGCGCAGGGCGTCGACCAGGCCCACGAGCACCGCAGCGGGTCGTCGGGCGACGCGTACGACCTCGCAGGCGCCGGCGACCAGGGGATGATGTTCGGCTACGCCACCGACGAGACGCCCGAGCTCATGCCGACGCCGATCGCGCTGGCGCACCGGCTGTCGCGGCGGCTCGCCGCCGTGCGCAAGGACGGCACGCTGGGCTACCTGCGCCCGGACGGCAAGACGCAGGTGTCGGTGCGCTACGCCGACGGTGTCCCGGTGGCCGTCGAGCGGGTGCTGATCTCCACTCAGCACGCCGAGGACGTCACCGCCGAGCAGATCCGCGAGGACCTGTGGCGCCACGTCGTCACCGCCGAGCTGCCCGACGAGCTCTACGACGCCGACGCGCTGCACGCCGACCTGCTGGTGAACCCCACCGGCCGGTTCGTCATCGGCGGCCCCGTCGGCGACGCGGGCCTGACCGGCCGGAAGATCATCGTCGACACCTACGGCGGGTTCGCCCGCCACGGCGGCGGCGCGTTCTCCGGGAAGGACCCGTCGAAGGTCGACCGGTCGGCGGCCTACGCGGCGCGCTACGTCGCGAAGAACGTGGTGGCAGCGGGCCTGGCCCGCCGGGCCGAGGTGCAGGTGGCGTACGCGATCGGCGTGGCCCGCCCGGTGTCGGTGCTGGTGGAGACGTTCGGCACGGAACGCGTGGACAGGCGGCTGATCGAGAAGCTGGTGGCCGAGCACTTCGACCTGCGCCCGGCCGCGTTCCGCGCCCAGCTCGACCTGCACCGCCCCATCTACGGCCCGACCGCGGCGTACGGCCACTTCGGCCGCACCGACCTCGACCTGCCCTGGGAGCGCATCGACCGGGCAGAAGCGCTCCTCGACGCGGCCCGGTGACCGCCCCGGTCGAGGCCGACATCGGCCGGCTCGTCGTGTCCTGCACCGACGGGCCGGGGATCGTGGCCCGCGTCAGCGCGTTCCTGCACGGGCGGGGCGCCAACATCGTGCAGTCGGACCAGTTCTCCACCGGGCCGGTGGGCGGCCGGTTCTTCCTGCGCACCGAGTTCCACCTGCCCGGCCTGGCCAAGGCGCTGCCCGATCTGGAACGCGACTTCGCCTCCCAGGTGGCCCGCACTGTCGGTGGCACGTTCCAGCTGCGCGATGCCGCCGAGGCCCCGCGGGTGGTGCTGTTCGTGTCCCGCTACGACCACTGCCTGCTCGACCTGCTGTGGCGCGCCCGGCGCGGCGAGCTGCCGATGACGGTGGTGCAGGTCGTGTCGAACCACCCGGACCTGGCGGCCGACGTCGCCGGGTTCGGCGTGCCCTTCGCCCACGTCCCGGTCACCCGGGACACGAAGCCGGTGGCCGAGCAGCGCGAGCTCGAGCTGCTCGCCGGGCGCGTCGACCTCGTCGTCCTCGCCCGGTACATGCAGGTCCTGTCCGCGGACTTCCTCGACCGCGTCGGCGTACCGGTGATCAACATCCACCACTCGTTCCTGCCCGCCTTCGCCGGCGCAGGACCCTACGAGCGCGCCAAGCAGCGCGGCGTGAAGCTCATCGGCGCCACCGCGCACTACGCCACCGAGGACCTCGACGAGGGCCCGATCATCGAGCAGGACGTCGTGCGGGTCTCCCACCGCGCCGGCGTCGCCGAGCTCACCCGCGCAGGCGCCGACATCGAACGCGCCGTGCTCGCCCGCGCCGTCCGCTGGCACTGCGAGGACCGGGTGCTGGTCGACGGGCGCACCACCGTCGTCTTCTGAGCCGCCCACCGGAGGGACGCCCCATGCCCGGAACCATCGCCGTCGCGGGCTCCATCGCGACCGACCACCTCATGCGCTACCCCGGCCTGTTCGGCGACCAGCTCGTCGACGGCCACCTCGACCGCATCTCGCTGAGCTTCCTCGTCGACGACCTCGTGGTGCGCCGCGGCGGGGTCGGCGCCAACATCGCGTTCGCGTTGGGGGTGCTCGGCGCCCGCCCGCTGCTCGTCGGGGCCGTCGGCGAGGACTTCGCCGACTACCGCGCCTGGCTCGAACGGCACGGCGTCGACTGCGCGGGCGTGCACACCTCGGCCACCGCCCACACCGCGCGGTTCACCTGCACCACCGACGAGGCGCAGTGCCAGCTCGCGTCGTTCTACCCCGGTGCCATGAGCGAGGCCGCCGCGATCCGGCTCGCCCCGCTCGTCGAGAGCCACGGCGTCGAGCTCGTCCTGATCGGCGCCGACGACCCGGAGGCCATGCTCACCCACACCCAGGAGGCCCGCGAGCTGGGCGTGCCCTTCGCCGCCGACCCCTCGCAGCAGCTGCCCCGCCTGGACACCGACCGGTGCCGCATGCTCGTGGGCGGCGCCCGCTACCTGTTCAGCAACGAGTACGAGTGGGAGCTGCTGCAGCGCCGCACCGGGTGGAGCGAGCAGGACATCGCGGCCCGGGTGGACCTGCGCGTCACCACCCTCGGTTCCAAGGGCGTCGTCGTCGTCGACGAGGACACCGAGATCCACGTCGACGCCGTCCCCCCGCGCGAGATCGTCGACCCCACGGGCGTCGGCGACGCGTTCCGGGCCGGGTTCCTCGCCGCCGTCGCGCAGGGGTTCGGGCTCGAACGCGCCGCCCAGCTCGGGGCGCTCGTCGCCACCCTGGTGCTCGAGGCCTCCGGGCCCCAGGAGTGGCACCTCGACCCCGACGACGCCGTCGCGCGCCTCGCCGACGCCTACGGCACTCGCGCCGCCGCCGACCTCGGCCCCCTCCTGCGCGTGGACGCCGCGGCATGACGGCGACCCCGATCGACGGCCGGGCCGTCGCCGCGCAGGTGCGGGCCCGCGTCGCGCGGGCCGTCGCCGCGCTGCCGGTGCCGCCCGGGCTCGCCACGGTCCTCGTCGGCGACGACCCGGCCTCGGCGATCTACGTCCGCAACAAGCGCCGCCAGTGCGTCGAGGTGGGGATGCGCGACCTGCACCGGCACCTGCCCGGCGACGTCACCCAGGCCGGCGCCGCCGCCGTGCTCGACGAGCTCGCCGCCGACCCGGCCGTCACCGGGATCCTGCTGCAGCTGCCCCTGCCCCCGCACCTCGACGCCGCCGCCCTCGTGGACCGCATCCCCCCGGCCAAGGACGTCGACGGGCTCACCGAGGGCAGCGCGGGGCGCCTCGCCCTCGGCCGCCCCGGCCTGCGCCCGTGCACCCCCGCCGGGGTGCTCGCGCTGCTGGACGAGACCGGGGTCGACCTGGCCGGCGCGCACGCCGTGGTCGTCGGCCGCTCCGACCTCGTCGGCAAGCCGATGGCGCAACTGCTCCTGCAGCGCCACGCCACGGTGACCGTGTGCCACTCCCGCACCAAGGAGCTGGCAGCCACCTGCCGGCTCGCCGACGTGCTCGTCGTCGCCGCAGGCGTGCCGCGCCTCATCGGGGCCGACGCCGTGAGACCCGGCGCCACCGTCGTGGACGTCGGCATCCACCGCACCGCGGACGGGCTGTGCGGCGACGTCGACGCCGCCGCGGTCAGCGAGGTCGCGGGCGCCCTCACCCCGGTGCCCGGCGGTGTCGGGCCGATGACGATCGCGATGCTGCTGCACAACACCCTCGAGGCGGCGACCACGGCGGGGGCGACCCATGCGGCCTGATCAGCAGGTCTCCGTCCTCGACGGGTTCTCGATCGAGATGACCGCACGCGACGTCGCGGGCCTCGACGAGGCCGCCACGCTCCTGCCGCTCGGTACCCGGGTCAACATCGCCTACCTCGCGGGCGAGACCGCGGAGCAGCGGGTGGACGCCGCGCGGGCGGTGCGGGTGCGCGGCTTCACCCCGGTGCCGCACGTCGCGGCCCGTCGCATGCACTCGCCTGCCGAACTCGCCGAGTTCCTCGTGGCCCTGCACCAGGTGGGGGCGACCGACGAGTTGTTCGTGGTGGGCGGCGACCCGGCCACCCCCGCCGGCCCGTTCGCCGACAGCCTGTCGGTGCTGCGCAGCGGCCTGCTGCAGGAGGCCGGGGTGCGCCGGGTGGGCGTCGCGGGCTACCCGGAGGGCCACCCGGACATCCCCGCCGCCACGCTGGACGCGGCGCTGCGTGCCAAGGTCGCCGTGCTCGCCGAGCAGGGGCTGGAACCGGCGGTGATCACCCAGTTCGGATTCGACGTGCACCCGGTCCTCGACTGGATCGAGGCGCTGCGGAGCCAGGGGATCACGGCACCGGTCCGCGTCGGGGTGCCCGGGCCGGTCGGGATCAGGCGGCTGCTCGCCTACGCCCGCCGCTTCGGTGTGGCCACGTCCGCGAGCGTCACCCGCAAGTACGGGTTCTCCCTCGCCAACCTCCTGGGCACCGCCGGCCCGGACGCGTTCGTCACGGCGCTGGGCGACGGGCTCGCCCCCGGCGTCCACGGCGAGGTGCGGACGCACTTCTACACCTTCGGAGGCCTGCCGGCGACCTCGGCGTGGGTGCGGGGCTTCGCGGCCCGGCCGGGCCGGGCCTTCGACGGACGGGTCTGACCGGCGCGCTCCGGCCGATCAGAAAGGTGGCGGCTCTTCGTCGTCCGCGGGTGGGGCCGGGCCGTCGGGTGGCTCAGGTCCGTCGTTCCACCGCGCGGCGCTGCGGCGGTCGCGGGCGATCCGTTCCAGCCGGGCGAGCAGGTCCTTCGGCAGGCCGCGTCTTCTGGGGGCCTTGTCCGGTGGGAGGTCGTCGCCTTCGTCGGGCCGGTGGTCGTGGGGCTCGCTGTGGTAGCGGTGCCCGGTGGGGGTGATCCACTGGATGCGCCCGTCGGGCAGCGCCCGCACCTCCCACCCGGGAGCGTGCTTGACGCGGTGGTCGTGCCCGCAGCAGGCGTGCAGGTTCTGCTCGTTGGTGGGGCCCTCGGGGTACGGGGTGACGTGGTCGAGGTGGCTGTCGAGGGCCCGGCGGCGGCAGATCGGGCCGCGGCAGTACCCGTCGCGGGCGCGGACGTGGTCGGCCAGCCCGGCCGGCGGCCGGTAGGTGGTGCGCCCGTAGTCCAGGACGGTGCCCGAGAGCGGGTCGTAGATCAGGCGCTTCCACACGGCGTCGGCGGCGATCTCACGGGCCAGGTCGGCGGGGATGGAGCCGTGACCGACCAGCTCGCAGGGCTGGTCGTCGGCGCCGATCAGGGTGCTGAACGGCATCTGGACCTGCACGAGCGGCTTGCCGGGGTTGACCGGTCGCGGGGCTGAACCGCCTTCCCCGGGCTCAGCACCGCTGTCGGTGGGTGCGGTGAACGTGAGTCGTCCGGAGAGGAGGGCGGCGGCGATGTCGGCGCGGCGGGCATCCATGCCGCGGGGGTCGTCCTTGCCGCAGCCGAGGGCGAGGCGGGTGAGCCACTGGTAGCCGGCCTGCGCGTCCGATGCGGTCATCAGCATCCACAGCGAGGCCATGCCGTCCTGTTCCTCGCTGACCGCGACCCGGCGCCCGCGCCGGGCCACCTTGTGGCGCTCGGCAGCACCTTCCGGATCGATCGCGATCACGGCGCGGCGCAGCGCGGCCTTGAGCTGGCCCACGGTCTGGTCCGGCGCCCGGTCCAGGACCCGCAGTTGCACCGCGCGGGCCTTGTCGGCGGGCAGGTGGAGGGTGGCCTCGCAGATGGCCGTGACCCGGCGTTCGTCGAGGCGGCCCTCTTCCCACAGCTGCAGGGTCTCGGGCAGCACCTGTTCCAGCTGCACCGAGCGGCCCAGCCGGCCCTTGGCGGTGAGCCGGGCCAGCTTCAGGGCGAGCCCGACCTCGTCCGGGGCGAACCCGCCCATCGTGCAGCTGGTGTCGGCGGCGACCAGGCACGGGTCGTCGCCCGGGCGGCGGCGCGCGAACTCGGCCAGCAGCCGTGCCTGCCGCGCCTCGGCCCAGGCGGCGAAGCGTTCGAACCCGACGATCGCGTCGATCAGCTGCGCGTCCGACAGGCCTGCCTCGTGCTCGGTGTCGGTGTCGATCTCCAGGGCGGCCAGCCCGGACGGACGGGTGTTGGCCCAGGTGCGGTCCTCGATGTCCTGGCGCAGATCGCGTTCGATCGCCATCCAGTCGAAGGCGTCCTCCAGCTCGGGATCAACGGACGCGGCATCGAACATGTGTTCGATAGTACGGGTCGATGTGCGCTGTGACAACTGTTGTTTGACGAGCGCCGTACTGCCGACCTACTGTGCGGTGACAGATGCGCACGCCATGAGCATATGCTCAGGAAGTGGGTCCGGGTGCCCCTACCGAACGTGGACAAGCAGCGGCTGCTGGTCCGTGCCGCGGTGATGTACTACGTGGAGGGGAAGACCCAGCTCGAGATCGCGCGCCACCTCGGGGTGAGCCGCGCGACCGCAGGTCGGCTCGTCGCGCAGGCGCGGGCGTCGGGGATCGTTCGGATCGAGATCGTCTCGGGCATCACCCGGCAGGTCGAGACCGAGCTCGCACTCGAGGCCGCCTACGGGCTCGACGAGGTCGTCGTGGTGGACCCCGCCGACACCGACGCCGCGGGCAACGTCGACCTCGGCCAGGGCTGCGCCGACATGCTCGCCCGCAGGCTGGAGCCGGGCACGGTGATCGGGCTGGGCTGGAGCTCCAACCCCAACGAGTGGATCGCCCGCACCGCCGAGGTGCTGCGCACGCTGCGCCGCACCGCGGACGAGGTCCTCGACGTCACGGTCGTGCAGCTCGCCGGTGCGGCGCCGAGCGACCCGACGCGGGTGAACCCGATGCGCACGGTGTCGGCGGTGGCCGACGCCCTCGGGGCGCACGAGATCCTCATCGCGGCCCCGCTCTACGTGGACAACGCCGCCACCGTGGCCAGCCTGCGCGCCGACCGCGGGATCAGCACGGCCTTCGACACCGCGGCCCGCGCCGACATCTGCATGTTCGGGGTCGGTCACGTCACCGAGACGACGCCGCTCTACGCCAACGGCTACCTCGACGACCCGAGCCTGCGGCAGCTGCAGCGCCAGGGCGCCGTCGGCGACGCGGTGGGCCGCTTCTTCGACGCCGCGGGCCGGCCGATCGGGGGTGACCTCGCCGAGCGGACCCTGTCCGTCGAGCTCGAGGTCATCCGATCGCGGCCGCTGCGGGTGGCCGCCGCCGCCGGGCCCGAGCGCGTCGAGGCGCTGCGGGCGGCCCTGTCCGGCGGCCTCGCGAACGCCGTCGTCACCGACACCCCGACCGCGCAGGCCCTCCTCGAAGGGCACCGGCCGGAGCCCGTCCACCCCGATCCGAGAGGCACCACACCGTGAACAGACCTGCGACCAGGGGAGTTCGCCGGACACTGACGCTCGTCGCCGCGTTCCTGGCCGTCGCCCTCGTCTCCGCCTGCACGCTCAACGGTCCCGTCACCGACGCGACCGACGGCGCCGCGGGCGCCACGCAGCCGGGCGCCGCCGAGGAGACCCCCTACCTCGAGGGCCCGCTGAAGGTCGGCATCGCCGCCCGCGAGATCGTCAACGACTACAACCGCGACATCGTGGCCGGCGCCGAGGAGGCGTTCCGGGCCGCGGGCGGCACCGTGACGACGACGAACGCGGGCGGGGACGCCACCCGGCACATCAACAACATCCAGACGCTGGTGAACTCCGGGATCAACGTCCTGGTCATCGAGCTGGGGGACCCGGCGCAGCTCGGGCCGGTGGTGGCCCAGGCGCGGAGCAAGGGCGTCGTGGTGGTCACCGCGGGCGTGGGCTCCACCGTGCCCGGTGCCGTCACCGACGTCGGCGGCGACGAGTCGCTGATGGCCGAGATGGTGGCCCGGGCCCTGCTGGACGCGATGGGCTACCGCGGCGACCTCTACGCGTTCTGGGTGCCGGGGGCGCCTCTGCTCGAGACCCGGCTGCGGGTGCTGCAGGCCATGGTCGAGGACTACCCAGGCGTCACGCTGCACCTGCAGCCGTCCGACCACAGCCCGGCCCGGGTGCAGTCGCAGATGCAGGCGATCCTCACCTCGAACCCGGACCCCGGGTCGATCGCCGGCGTGTGGGGCGCCTACGACCAGATGACGTCCGGCGCGGTGCAGGCGATCCAGCAGGCGAACCGCCCCGAGATCGCGGTGGCCTCGATCGACGGCGACCGTGCGAGCTTCCCGATGCTGTACGCGCCGAACAGCCCGTTCGTCGCGACCGTCGTGCAGAACGCCCAGCTCATCGGGCAGCTCGCGGCGCAGGCCGCGCTCGACGCGCGGGCCGGGGAGCAGGTCAGCCCGAACATCTTCACCACGGCGTGGGTGGCCACCCGCCACAACGGGATCGCCGCCGCCGAGCGCCGCTACGGCCCGGGGATCTGGGAGCAGGTCAAGCTCGACAAGGCCGGGATCGAGAGCCGGTGGCCCCAGTCGCAGGACGTGGTGGTCATGCAGCCGATCTCCCCGCGCGGTTGAGGGAGAGGGCGACATGGCCGAAGGGATCGCGGCCGCCGTCCGCGGCGCCGTCGTGCGGTTCGGGACGACCACCGTGCTGCACGGGGTCGACCTGGAGCTGCGCGCCGGTGAGGTGCACGCCCTCGTCGGGCAGAACGGCGCGGGCAAGTCGACGCTGGTGAAGGCGCTGATGGGCGTCAACCCGCTGGCGGAAGGGCACGTCGAGGTCGCGGGCAGCCGCGTGGACCTCGCGGGGCCCGAGGACGCCCGTGCGCTCGGGCTCGAGATCGTCTACCAGGACCAGCCGCTCGCGCCGCGGATGACCGTGGCGGAGAACATGTTCCTCGGCCGCGAGCCCGCCCGGACCGGCGTGCTCGACCGCGCCGGCATGCACCGGCGGGCCCGGCAGGTGCTGGAGCGGGTGGGCGCGCTCTGCGGGCCGGACGACGTCGTCGGCGACCTCACGCCCACCCAGCGGGTGCAGGTGTCGATCGCCGCCGCACTGGCCGCTGAGCCCCGTGTCCTGGTGCTCGACGAGCCGACGGCCGCGCTGGGCGCCGCCGAGTCCGCCTCCGTCTTCGAACTCATCCGGGCCGCGCGCGCCGAGGGCGTGGCGGTGCTCTACATCTCGCACCGGCTGCACGAGATCACCTCCCTCGCCGACCGCGTCACCGTGCTGCGCGACGGCAGGCGCACCAGCGTGGCGCCCGCGGCAGGGCTGTCCACGCAGGACATCATCGCGGCGATGGTCGGGCGCGACCTCGAGGCGCTGTTCCCCGACGTCCCGCACACGCCGGGCGACCCGCTGCTCGAGGTGCGGCACCTGCGCTCCGGCGAGCTCGTGCGCGACATGGACCTGTCGCTGCGCAGCGGGGAGATCGTCGGCCTCGCCGGGCTCGTCGGGTCCGGGGCCAGCGAGACCCTGCTGGCCCTGTTCGGCGACCGCCGCTCCACCGGCGACGTGCGGCTCGGCGGGCGGGAACTCGCCGCGTCGAACCCGCGCGCGGCCGTGCGGCGCGGGGTGGCGCTCGTGCCGGAGGAGCGGCGCACCGAGGCGCTGTTCCCCGGGCTGTCGGTGGGGGTGAACCTCACCGCGTCGAGCCTCGGCGCGCACGCCCGCGGCGGCGTGCTGTCGCGGCGCCGGGAGCGGCGCACGGCCGAGGACCTCGTCGAGCGGCTCGGCATCGTGCCGCGCTCACCCGCGCAGGACGTCGCCACGCTTTCCGGCGGGAACCAGCAGAAGGTCGTGGTCGGGCGCTGGCTCGCCCGCGGCGGGCAGCTGTACCTCGTCGACGAGCCCACCGCGGGCGTGGACGTCGCGGCGAAGGCGGAGATCTACCGCCACCTCGGCGAGCTCGCGGCCGGGGGAGCGGCGGTGCTCGTGGTGTCGTCCGACTTCGAGGAGCTGATCGGGCTCTGCGACCGGATCCTCGTCGTGCGCGACGGTGTGGTCGTCGAGGAGATCGGCCGCGGCGAGGTGGACGAGGAGGAGCTCACCGCGCGCGCCGCGGGCGCGGATGCCGCCGACGGTGACACCACCGCGGACCCGGCCGCCCCCGCCGCGGAGCCTGCGCCCCGGCGGGCGGCGCGGCTGCGGCAGATCGGGGTCGGGGTGGCGATGCTCGCGGTGGTGGCGGCGCTGGTCGCCGGGTCGCCCGGGTTCCTGCTCTCCTCGGGGTTCTGGGACGTCCTGCGGCAGGCCGGCACCCCGGTGTTGCTCGCCGCGGCGCTCACCGTCGCCCTCGGCGCGGGCGCGTTCGACCTGTCGGTCGGCGCGGTAGCCCAGCTCACCGCCACGTTGTCGGCCGCGCTCGTGGTGGCCGGCGTGCCCACTCCGCTGGTGCTGGCGGCCGGGATCGTCACCGGCGTGGTCGTCGGGGCGGTGAACGGCGGCGTGACGGTGCTGCTGCGGGTGCCGTCGTTCGTCGCCACGCTCGGGATGCTGTTCCTCCTGGTGGGGATCACGCTGGGCGTCAACGGCGGGCTCGCGGTGCCCGCGGAGACCTACTCGTTCCTGCTGCTCGGCCAGGGCTTCGTCGGGCCCGTGCCCGCCATCGTGATCACGGCGGGCGTCGTCATCGCGGTCGTGGCGCTGGTCTGGCGGCTCACCCCCACCGGGCTGCGGCTGCGCGCCACCGGCGACGACGAGCGCACCTCCCGGCTGCGCGGGGTGCGCACCGGCTGGGCCACCGTCACCGCGCTGGTGCTCTCCGGGGCCCTGAGCGGGCTGGCCGGCGTGCTGCTGGCCTCCTACGCCGGTGGCGCGACCGCCCGGGACGCCTCGCTGGAGCTGCTGGTCACCGCGCTGGCGGCCGCGTTCCTCGGCTCGGCGCTCACCCGCACGTTCCTCTTCGACCCGGCCACGGCGGCCGTCGGCTCCCTCTTCGTCACCGCGACCGGCGCCGGCCTCATCGCCAACGGGCTCTCCGACGAGTGGCTCGGCGGGGTGCAGGGCGTGGTGCTGCTGGCCGCGGTGCTCGTCGCGGTCGCGAGACGCCGCGCACTCGGACAGGTGGTGATCTTCTGATGAGCGCTCCGACCGTGACCCGCCCGGAGGGCGGACCGTCGGGTTCCCCGGCCTCGCCGCCGTCGCGGCTGGACGGCGTGCGGTCCTACGCGACCGTGATCGGGATGCTGGTGGTGGTCGTGCTGATCGCCGTCGCGCGGCCGCTGTTCGTCGACCCGCGCAACCTCGCGGCGGTGGCCGTGGACGCCACCGTGCTCGTGGTGCTCGCCGTGGGCCTGAGCGTGCTCATGGCGATGAAGGGCCTCGACCTGTCGATCGCGGCCACCGCCGACCTCGCCGGCTACCTGGCGGCCCGCGCCCTGCTCGACGGGCACGGCACCGCCACGGCCGTGCTGATCGGGCTGGCCGTCGGGCTCGCCGTCGGAGTCGCCAACGGGGTGCTCGCCGGCTACCTGGGCGTCCCCGCCATCGTCGCGACGCTCGGGCTCAACCTCGTGCTCACCGCGGTGGGGCTCGTCGTCTCGGACAACGGCACCCCGCAGCAGCTGTTCACCGCGCCGATCGACCTGGTCAAGCCCATGCTCGTGTTCGGCAGCGACTCGTGGGGCCCGTTCCGCCTGCTGCTGCTCGCCGCCGTGGTGGTGGTGGCCGTGGTCTGGTTCGCGACGACCCGCACCACCTGGGGGCGGCGGATCGAGCTGGTGGACGCGGGCGCGCGGGCCGCCGAGCTGGCGGGCACGCCGGTGCGCGCGACCTTCGCGTCGGGGTTCGTGCTCTGCGGCCTGCTCGCCGGGGCGGGTGGCCTCATGCTCACGGCCCGCACCGGGCTCGCCGTGCCCGGCTCGGCGCAGCCGTTCCTGCTCGACGCGTTCACCGCGGTCTACCTCGGCGCCACCGCCTCCCCGCGGGGCCGGGTCAGCGTCGTGTGGACCGTGCTCGGCGCGGTGTTCGTCACGCTGCTCGCCAACGGGCTCGTGCTGCTGGGCCTGGGCGCGCCATGGCGCTACGGGCTCAACGGCGCCCTCATCCTGCTCGCGCTCGCCCTCGGCGTCCTGCGCCGCCGCGCGACCCGCTGACCCCCGACACCGGAAGGAAGAAGCGATGCCGCTCACCCTCGACGCCCACAACCACGTCGGCGTGCGCCACGGCGCGAGCCAGACCGGGGAGGAGCTCCTCGCCCGCATCGACGCCGCGGGCGTCGACCGCGCCTGCGCGTTCCCCTTCGTGGAGGGCGTGTTCGACAACGACGACGTGGACGCCGCCCGCGCCGCCGACCCGGATCGGATCGTGCCGTTCCTCGCCGTGAACCCGTGGCAGCGCGACGAGGCCGTGGCCGAGATCCACCGCCGGGCCGACAAGGGTTACCGCGGCCTCAAGCTGCACCCGACCATCCACGGCTACCACCTGTCCGACCTCGGGCTGGTCGGCCCGGTGCTCGACGCGGTGCGCGAGCGCGGGCTGGTGGTGATCTGCCACGGCGCCTCCGACCTGTACAACGCGCCGCCGGAGTTCGCCCGGGCCTGCCGCGCCTACCCCGAGGTGCCGTTCCTCATGGCGCACAGCGGCACGTTCTGGTCCCACGACCAGGCCGTCGAGATCGCCGCCGAGACCCCCAACCTCTACCTCGAGACCGCGCGCGTCCCGATCTTCGAGGTGGCGCTCTCGATCAAGGAGCTCGGGCCGGAGAAGGTGGTGTGGGGCACCGACTCGCCGTTCGTGGACTACACGTTCGAGTTCGAGAAGATGGCGCGCGCCGCGGGATCGGAGGACGCCCGCCAGCTCGTCTGCGGCGGCAACCTCGCCCGGTTGCTCGGGATCGACTGACCGTACTCGCGCATCCTTGTTGCCGGCTGCGCACAACGCGGATCAGAGACCGCCCGTGCGCGGGATCAGGCGGGTGTGTCGAAGGACAGCGAGCGGACGCCGCCCCGCAGCAGCATCTCGACGAATCGGTGGCTCTTCTCGACGTGTTCGCGCATGAACGCGCGGGCATCATCGGTGCGGCCCTCGACGAGGAGTTCCAGGATCCGGACGTGGTCGTCGTGGATCTCGTCGCGCCGGTTGAGGCCGTCGAGCCGCCGGTAGGGCTGGGTGCGCGAGTAGATCGTGCCGAGCAGTCGGACGAGCTCCTCGTTGCCGGACAGCCTCGCCAGTTCGGAGTGGATCTGCTCCTCGACGACGGGGTCGCCGCTGGTCTCGCGGCGAGCCCGCGCCAGCAGCTCCTGCAGGGACGCGCGGTCGGCCGACCGGCCCACGAGCCGGACCACGAGCTCCTCGAGCGTGGCCCAGATGACCATCAGGTCGGCCACGGTCTCCAGGCGGACGACGCGGACCGCGTAACCGCCGCCGGGGAGCCGCTCGACGAGCCCCATCTCCTGCAGTGACTTGAGCGCCTCGCGGACCGGGGTGCGACTGACGTTGTAGTGGCGTGCGAGCCCTTCCTCGGTGAGCCGCTCCCCGGGCTCGAGTTCGAACTCCGAGATCTGCCGGGCGACACCGTCCACGACCATCCGGCTCCGCGCCTCGTTGCCCCCAGCAGCCTTCATGACCCCTTCAGCGTCCCATCGTCGTCGCGCCCGTGGTCCACGATCCTGGACACGTACCGAGCAGTATACGGCGCCGCACCTCCCTGTCGGCGCGCCAGCCGTCACCTGGTTGTTGCATCGCGTCACGCGTCGGTCATCACACGCTTCCTAGCATCGAGCGGGCGCTGACCAGCTGCTTCCGGGTGCTCTACCCATTCCTTGCCTCCCGCCTCGTGGCGTGCTTAGGTACGACCGAAGTACAGAGCTGCATGCAGTCCGGTATGCACTGCCGATGGAAGCGGTCCGCCGGCAGCACGGAAGCAGGTGATGGCGACTCCGACCAGCGCCGCCCGCGACACCACGGAGGAAACGTGACGAGCCAGCAGCCACCACCCACCGAGACCCTCGGCGACGTCGTCGACCGCATCGGCGTCACCCGCACGCACTACGTCGCGCTCGTCCTCGTCGTCCTGGGCGGGCTGTTCGAGGTCTTCGAGCAGCTCATCCTCTCCTCGCTGGGTCCGGCCCTGCAGGAGGCTTTCGGGATCGACGCGGCGCGGATCAGCATCCTGTCCAGCATCACGCTGCTCGCCGTCGTGGCCGGCGGGATCATCGGCGGGGTACTCGGGGACCGGCTCGGCCGGCGGTCGGTGCTCTCCGTCAGCCTTGCGATCTACTGCATCGGCACGGTCATCTCGGCGTTCTCGCCCACCTACGAGGTGCTCGCGCTCAGCCGGGTCGTCACCGGGCTCGGTGTGGGCGGGGAGATCGCGATCGGGCTGACGTACCTGTCGGAGCTCGCGCCGACCAGGGTCCGCGGCGTGTTCGTCTCGCTGTTCAACACCGTCTCGGCGGGTGTCGGCACGTTCCTGGTGTTCGCCTACACCCTGCTCGTGCTGGGTCCGGTCGCCATCGCCGTTGGTGCGGGCCCCGACGCGTGGCGGTGGGCGTTCGGGCTGCTCGGGGTGCCGGTCGTTCTCATCGTCTTCTTCCGCCGCTACCTGCCCGAGACACCCGCGCACCTGCTCAAGCGCGGTGACATCGCGGGAACCAACCGGGCACTCACCCGGCTCGCACGGGGGCGTCTGCGGCTGCGCCCGGATGACGAGGTGACGCCGTTCGTGGACGAGCGCACGGCCTCGGCGTCGGAGAGCGCGCAGACGCACGGCACGGCCCGCGAGGAGCTGGCCAGCATCCTGGGCCCGGCGCTGCGGCGGCGCACCCTGGTGATGTCGCTGTCGACGTTCCTGGCCTGGGGCGTGCAGTTCAGCGTCATCATCATCATGCCGATCCTGCTGGTCCAACGCGGTTACTCGATCACCGGCAGCCTCACCCTCACGATGGTCCAGAACGTCGGCGCGTTGGTGGGCGCGTGCGCTGCGACGTTCGCGAGCTACTCCGTGGCCCGCCGGCGGGTCGTCGCGGTCGGCGCGCTGGCCGGCGCCGCCTCCGTCGCGGCGTTCGCGCTGTTCGCCCACGGCGACTGGTTGGTCCTCGTCATCGGGTTCGTGCTCCAGGTCTTCTGCCTCATGGTCAACACGACCCTGTGGCTGTGGGCGCCGGAGCTGTACCCGACGAACGTCCGGGCGTTCGGCACCTCCCTGGTCGTCAACATCGGCTTCCTCGGGGGCGCACTGGTGCCGGTGGCTTCGACCGTCGTGTTCGACCGCCTCGGCGCTGTGCCCGCGTTCGCCGTGCTTGCCGGCATGTACGTGGTGATGGCTGTGCTGATGGCGCTCGCAACCGAGACCCGAGGGGTCTCACTGGAACGGCTGCACGGGAAGAGCGCCGCCGCAGCGGCGTGACGGCGCGGACAACTCCTGGAGGAAGGGAAAGATGACAGCCAGCAGGGACTTCATCGGCTACGGGAACGCGTACCCGGACGTGTCGTGGCCCGACGGGAAGCGGCTCGCGCTCTCGATCGTGGTCAACTACGAGGAGGGCGCCGAGAAGTCCTACCTGGACGGCGATCCGGTCCAGGAAACCGGCACCGAGTGGGGCCGCTCTCCGGTGCCCGACGGCACCCGTGACCTCGCGATGGAGTCCATGTTCGAGTACGGCTCCCGGGTCGGCGTCTGGCGCATCCTGGACGTGCTGGAGCGGCATTCCGCACCGGCCACGTTCTACGCAGCTGCGAAGGCGCTGGAGATCCACCCCGAGGTCGGCCGGGTCGCCGTCGAGCGGGGCCACGAGATCTGCAGCCACGGGCTGCGCTGGGAGGAGGTCTTCCACCTCTCCCGCGACGAGGAACGCGCACACATCCGTGAGGCCGTCGAGATCATCGAGCGGGTCACCGGGTCACGGCCCGTCGGCTGGTACTGCCGCTACGGACCCAGCGTCCACACGCGTGAGCTCGTGGTCGAGGAGGGCGGGTTCACCTACGACTCGGACGCCTACAACGACGACCTGCCCTACTTCGTGGAGGTGAACGACACCGACCACCTCGTCATCCCCTACACCGCGGACGTCAACGACATGCAGTGGTGGATGGGCAGCATGGTCACCGGCGGCCAGTTCCTCGACTACGCCCGCGAGTCGTTCGACGTGCTGCACGCGGAGGCCCAGGAGCGGCCGCGGATGATGTCGGTCGGCTTGCACTGCCGGATCATCGGCCGGCCTGGGCGGATCGGCGGGCTCGACCGGTTCCTCGCCCACGCAGCGTCGTTCCCGGATGTCTGGATCACCACGAGGGCGCAGATCGCGCAGTGGTGGCACGCCCTGCGCAAGGACGGTGCGGTGTGAGCGACGACGTGCGCGTCGACGGTTTCGTGCGCCACCGGGGCGAGCCCGACGACGGTGGGTTGCTGCTGTCGTCGGCGAACGTCCCGGAGATCCAGAACTGCCTCGGGGTCGCCACGATCCCGGAGGGGGTGGTGTTGGAGGTGGAGACGGCACACACCACCGGAGAGGTCATGTACGTCGCCGCAGGCAGCGGGGAACTGCGCAAGCGGGGCGAGCCGATCCCGTTCCGGCAGGGCGATGCGATCTTCATCCCGGCCGGTGAGTGGCACTCGCTCGCCAACACCGGCGTCGGCGACCTGATCTCGGTGTTCTCATTCCCCCACCCGGCCCGCCCGGCGAGCGAGTCGCGCCCGACGGGGTAGGGGGCGACCGGGGGAATCCGCTCGCAGCGGAAGGCTCCGTCCCCGGCCCGCGCCGTTCTCGCCGAGCCCGGATCACCGGCTGAGGGCCCGGCGCCACTGCTCGGTGACCGAGCGGCGCAGCCGGTCCGTGTCGACGGCGCCGGGGTCGAGCAGGCGTTGCAGCCCGATCCCGCGCAGCTGGCCGAGCACGGCCGTCGCGACGTCGTCGGGCACGGCCCAGGGCACGACGGTGCCCTCGGCGATCCCGGCGGCGACGTCCTCGCGCAGGTCGGCGCGGAACGCCTCGTCCCGCGTGCGGAAGATCGCGCCCAGCTCCGGTGCGGTGATGGAGTCGGCCCACAGCAGGAGGAACGCCCGGTTCAGGGTGCCGAGCCGGCCGAGTCCGTGGACGTACCCGTCGATCCGCCGCAGGAGGCGCTCCAGGCCGGGCTGCAGCTCGTCGAGGCCGGGCACGAACCCGGTCTGGGAGGCGACGGCAAGTGCTTCGAGGAGTGCCTGCTGAGCCGAAGTGGTGGGTGACGAGCCCACGGCTGTAGCCGGCGCGCTCGCCGACGCGGGCCAGCGTCAGGGAGCGCACACCCTGCTCGACGACGACTTCGGCGGCGGCGGTGAGCAATGCGGCCTCGGCCTGGTCGCGGCGCTGCCTCTGGGTGCGGCGGTCGGTCGGCACGGCACGATGGTATTCACCACTTGCTTGCCGACCGGCAAGTCGGGGGCGGGCTACGGTCTGCTCCCGACCCCCGTCGCGAACTCCCGGGCCCGGCCCCACCGGCTGGTGGCGGGCGAGAGCGGTGGCGTGCCCATCCCGGCGCCGTCACGCAGCCCCTCGAGGAACTCGCCGACGGCGTCGGAGGCGCTGCGCCGCGGCTGCCACCCGAGCTCGGTGCGGGCGCGGCTCGTGTCGAGGACGGGCAGGTGCAGCACCGCGTCGAGCAGTGCGGGGGAGGCCGGTACCAGGTGGGCGAGCCAGGCCGCGGCGAGGCCCGCGCGGACCACCCGCACGGGCACCCGCACCGTCCGCGCGTGCAGCAACCGGGCCAGCTCGGCGGCGTCGACCACGGGGTCGGCCGCGAGGTTGAACGCACCCCGCACGGGCCGGCCGAGCGCCAGGCGGAACGCCTGCGCGGCGTCGTCGGCGTGCAGGGCCTGGAACCGCAGCCCGGGAAGGTCCGGCACCACCGGCACGAGCCCGGGCCGGACCAGCCGCCGCGGCAGCAGCGGTCCGAGGAACAACCTGCGCTGCTCGGCGGCCGACTCGCGCTTGAAGATGAACCCGGGGCGCATCCGGACCACGCGCATCCCGGGGTGCTCGCGTTCGATCGCGTCGAGCACGCGCTCGAGGTAGGCCTTCTCGCGCGTGTAGCCCGCGGCGGGCCACCCGTCGGTCGGCCAGCTCTCGTCCACCGGCCGGTCCTGCGGGCCGGGGGAGTAGGCGCCCACCGAGGAGGCGTACAGGAGCGCGGGCACCCCGGCCGCCGCGGCGGCCCGGAACACCCTGGTGCCGCCGACGACGTTGTTCTCCCAGGTCAGCATCGTGTCGTGGGTGGGCTGGAAGAGCCAGGCCAGGTGGATCACGGCGTCGGCGCCGCGGAAGTGCTCCTCGAGGTCGCCGCGCACGATGTCGGCGGTGGCCCACTCCGTCTTCGGCGGACTCCAGTACGGACGCCTGCGGGCGAGCCCCAGGATCGAGGTCACCGCCGGGTCCTCCGCCAGCGCACCGACCACGCTCGTCCCGACGTTCCCGCTGGCGCCCACCACCACGACCCGCATGCGGCCCGGGTTTCCCGGGCGGCGGGCGTGAAACCCGTCAGCGCGACCCGTCGGCGGCTGCAGCCACTCGCGCTGCCTCCAGCACCACGCCGCTGCGGGGCAGCGTCGGCACCCGGGTGAGGTCGTAGCCGAGGTCCTGCGCCGGCACCGCGTGCGGTGCCCTGGCCAGGGCCCGGACCGCGACGGCCAGCATGGTGAGCGTGACGTCCTCGCCGGGGCACCGGTGCCCGGTGGTGACGTCGCCGCCGCCCTGCGGCACGAGGGTGTCCGGGTCGACGGGCGGGCCGAGGAAGCGGCCGGGGTCGAACCGGTCCGGCTCCGGCCAGTGCGCGGGGTCGTGGTCGGTGCCGTGGACGTCGAGCACGACGAGCCCGCCGCGGGGGATGCGGACCCCGAGGACGTCCTGCGCCTCGCGGGCCCGGGCGGCCAGCACCGGCACGAACGGGTACAGGCGGCGCACCTCGTGCACGAACGCCGCCACGGCCTCGGCGTCCCCGCCGGCGATCCGCTCCCGCCACTCGGGGTGCTCGTGCAGCGCCTTGCCGGCGAACGCCACGAACCAGGCCACGGCGACGGTCGGGCGCACCACGTTGAGCAGCGCCGTGGCGGCCGCGGCGTCGGACAGGCGCGTGCCGCGCTGGTCCGTGGCGTCCGCCGCGCGCTGCAGGGCGCTCCCGTCCGGGGCGTGGACGCGCCCGGCGCGCACCCCGCGGACCAGGCCCTTCGCCCAGCGGCCGATCCGCAGCCGGGCGAGCACGGCGCGGAGGTACGCGGGGCCCGGGGTGGCGAAGCCGTCCAGCACGGCCGCCAGCTGGCGGGCGCGGCGCGGCAGCTCCCCGGCGCCGGCCGGGACGCCCGCCCACGGCAGGACCGCCGCGGTGTGCACCTGGACGGCCTCGTCGAACAGCACAACCCGTTGCCGTTCGGTCCACCGCGCGGTGGCCACGGCCCACTCGCGCTCGGCCCGCTCGCCCAGCGCGGCCACGGTCGTCGGGGTGATCACGCCGAGCGCCAGCGCCTTGCGCAGCCGGTGCTCGGCGTCGTCGAGGCCGTGCACGGTGCCCGGTCCGAAGAGGAGGAGCCCCAGCGGCGCGGGCAGTGACCCCTTGCGGCGCAGCCGGGGGTCGTAGAAGCGCCGCACGCCCGCCGGGCCGCCCACCACCACCGCCTGCCTGCCCAGGAGGCGGGTCGCGACGGCGGGCCGGCCCGCGCGCAGCGACGCCGCCCACGGGTAGCCGGTGCGGAGGAGCTCGATCGTCCGGTCACGGTGCACAGCGGGTCCGTACCCGCGACGGGCCCGCCCATGCCTGTGCCCGCGGGTCAGCCGACGGCGGCGGCGAAGCGGTCGAGCTCGCGCAGCGCCCCGTCGGCGCCCTCGTGGTCGGACAGCTCGAGCAGCACCCGGTCGACCCCCGCGTCCTCGTAGGCGGCCAGCGCGTCGGGGCTGCCCCCGTAGAGGGTGACGGTCACGGTGCGGCAGGCCTCGGCCGCGCGGCGGCGCAGCTCACGGATGTGCTCGCCCAGCTGCTCGGGGGTGAACAGGGGTAGCGGGAGCCAGCCGTCGCCGTGGCTCAGCACCCGGTCCAGCACCGTGGGCCCGACGCCCGCGATGAGCAGCGGCGGGCGCCCGGCGGGCTTGGGCCAGCTCCAGATCGGGTCGAAGTCCACGAACTCCCCGTGGAACTCCGGCTCGTCGTCGGTCCAGATCCTCGTGATCGCCTCGACGTGTTCGAGCATCCGGGCCAGCGGCCGGGCCGGGTCGACGCCGTGGTTGGCCATCTCCTCGGCGTTCCAGCCGGGCCCGACGCCCAGCTCGAACCGTCCCCCGGCGATCACGTCGACGCTCGCGACACGTTTGGCCAGGTTGATCGGGTGGTGCTGGTTGACCAGCGTGACGGCGGTGCCGAGGCGGATGCGCCGGGTGGTGGCCGCGACGGCGGTGAGCGCGACCAGCGGGTCGAGGGTGTGCGAGTAGTGGCGCGGCAGTGGCTGCGGCTGTGCCGCGCCCACCGGCCACGGCGTGTCGCGGCTGGTGGGGATGTGGGTGTGCTCGGCGAGGAAGAGCGAGTCGAACCCGCGTTCCTCCACCGCCCGTCCCAGGCGGACGGGGTCGATGCCGTAGTCGGTCAGGAACGTGACGACGCCGTGGTCCATGCCCCCAGCCTAGCCATAAGTGGCAGTGCACTGACATTTACGGGGTGCTAGCGTCGCGCGGTGGCGGAGGGCAGGGGCGTGCGCGCGGACGCCAGGCGCAACCGGCACGCGATCGTCACGGCGGCGCGCGCGGCCGTCGAGGAGTGGGGCGACGGGGTCTCGCTGGAGCAGATCGCCCAGCGCGCGGACGTCAGCGCGCGCACGCTGTTCCGGCACTTCCCCACCCGCGACGACCTGCTCGCGGCGGTGCTCGAGGACTACTTCGCCGAGCGCGTGGAGCCGGTGCTGCAGCGGGCCGCCGCCGACCCCGACCCGCGCCGCGCGCTGGAGACGGTGCTGAGGCAGATCACCGCCGCGTTCGTCGAGCACCCGGGGATGCTGGCGCTCGGCGCCGCCGCCCGCACCGCCGAGATCACGGCCCGCTACCGGGAGCCTCTCGCCGAGCTGCTGGCCCGGGCCCGCCAGGCGGGCGCGGTGCGCGCCGACCTCACCCCGGACGACGTCCCGTGCCTGGTCACGATGCTCGTGGCCGGTGCGGCCACCGCGGGCGGCTGGTCGCGCTACCTCGCGCTGCTGCTCGACGGCCTGGCCCCGGCCGCGGCCCGCGCACCGCTGCCACCGGCCGGCACGTGACGGCCGGTCAGCCGACCGCCAGACCGGCCGCCCACCAGGACAGCGCCGCCGCCAGCAGACCGGCCACCACGCTGCCCACCACGTAGACCACGGCGGTGACCGGTGCACGCTTCTCGACCAGGGTGACGGTCTCGTAGCCGAAGGTGCTGTAGGTGGTGAGCGCCCCGCAGAAGCCGGTGCCGAGCACCGCCTGCACCGCGGCGGGCACCACGCCGTCGGGGAGGGCGACCACGGCGCCGGTGAGCGCGCCGAGCACGGCCGACCCGGCCACGTTGACGGCGAACGTGCCCCACGGGAACCGGCCGCGGTAGCGCGACCGCACGGCCCGGTCGACGAGGTAGCGCAGGGGAGCGCCGACGGCTGCGCCCAGCGCGACCCACAGCACCGCGGCCCCGCTCACCGCCCGCCCTCCCGCGGCTGCGGCGCCCGGCCGGCCGCCACGCGGGTGGCGACGACGCCGATCCCGCAGGCGAGCACGGCGAGCACAGGGGTGGCCACCACGTAGGCGAGGGCGGCGAGCGGGCGCCCCGCGTGCGCCAGGGTCAGAACGTCCACGGTGGCGGTGGAGAACGTGGTGTACCCGCCCAGCACCCCGACGCCGAGGAACGGGCGCACCAGCCGGTGCGCCACCGTGAGCTCCGTGATCACCACCATGAGCACGCCGATCAACAGGCAGCCCGACAGGTTCGCCACGAGCGTGGACCACGGCCAGCCCGCTGGTCCGTGGGGGAGGAGCACCCCGAGCCCGTAGCGGGCCTCGGCGCCGAGCACGCCGCCCGCGGCGACGACCCCCAGCACGGACGCCTCGCGACGACGTGCGCGGGCCCGTTCCCCCGTCATCCGCCGCTCCCGTGCCCGACCACCCCGCACCAGGGCCGTCACGCTACCCGGGCGCGCCCGGTGGTTCGGCGCGGCCGTCCGGCGGGAAGTCACCGGTATGGAGATCGATCTGTCCGGTCGCACGGCCCTCGTCACCGGCTCGACGCAGGGCATCGGGTACGCGATCGCAGTCGGGTTGGCCTCGGCCGGGGCCCGGGTCGCGGTGAACGGCCGCAGCGCCGAGCGCGTGGAGGAGGCCGTGCAGCGGCTGCGGGCGCAGGTGCCCGGGGTGGAGGCGATCGGTGCGGTGGCCGACGTGGCGGACGCGGAGCAGACCGCGGCGCTCGTGGCCGACCTGCCCCGCGTCGACGTGCTGGTGAACAACCTGGGGATCTTCGGCGCCCGCCCGGTGCTGGAGGTCGACGACGCGGAGTGGCGGCGCTACTTCGAGGTCAACGTGCTGTCCGGCGTGCGGCTCACCCGGGCCTACCTGCCCGGGATGATGGAGCGCGGCTGGGGGAGGGTCCAGTTCATCGGCAGCGACTCGGCGGTGGTGATCCCCGCCGAGATGGTGCACTACGGCATGACGAAGACCGCGCTGCTCGCCGTCTCGCGCGGCTACGCGAAGGCGGCGGCCGGCACCGGCGTCACGGTCAACTCGGTGCTGGCCGGGCCGACGCACACCGGGGGCGTGGAGGACTTCGTGGCCGAGATGGTGGGGGCGGACCTGCCGTGGGACGAGGCCCAGCGCCGGTTCATGCGCGAGCACCGGCCGCAGTCGCTGCTGCAGCGGCTGATCGAGCCGGAGGAGATCGCGCAGATGGTCACCTACCTCAGCTCGGACCTCGCCTCGGCCACCACCGGCGCGGCCGTGCGCGTGGACGGCGGGTACGTCGACGCGATCGTGCCCTGATCTCCACGCCTACCGGCCGGTGAATACCGGTTCCCGGCGCTCGAGGAACGCGCGGGCGGCCTCGCGGGCGTCGTCGGTGTGGAACGTGGCCACCATCCGCTCGCTCTCGGCGTCGAGGTAGTCGGGGAGCGGCATCCGGTCGGCGTCGTGCAGGTTCGCCTTCATCGCCCGGGCCGCGCGCGGGGCGAACCCGGCCAGCCGCGCGGTGAGCGCGGCGAGGTCGGCGGCGAAGGAGTCGTCCGGGCTCACCCGGGTGACCAGCCCGGCGGCCGCCGCGTCCCGCGCGGGAAGCCGGCCCGGCAGCAGGAACAGCTCGCGGGCCCGCGCGTGACCGACGATGCGGGTGGCGAACCAGATCCCGCCGAGGTCGCCGGACAGGCCGGCGCCGAGGAACGCGGTGTTGAACACGGCGCGTTCGGCGGCGATCCGCAGGTCGCACGCCAGCGCGAGGGACAGACCCGCACCCGCGCACGCCCCGTTGACCGCCGCCACGGTGACCTGCGGCAGCCGGTGCAGCCGCTCGGCGATCCCGCCGACGCGGCGCAGCCGGGCCAGGTCGGCCCCCACCGAGTCGCCGCGCAGGGTGCGCCGCTCCGGGGGTGCGGCGAGGTCGGCCCCCACCGAGAACGCCGACCCGTGGCCGGTGAGCACGACCACCCGCGTGTGGCGGTCGCCTGCGAGGTCGGTCAGCTCGCGGTCCAGGTCGTCGAGCAGCTCCACCGCGAACGCGTTGCGGCGCCCCTCGTTGCGCAGCGCCAGCGTCGCGACGCCGTCGTGGTCCGCGCGGTCCACGCCTGCGGGCACATGGCCTCCTCCCGCCGCCGGGGCGGCGCTCACTCCTCGCCCATGCGGACGACGCCGCGCCGGGCGAGGTCGCCGATCTCGGCCACCGGGTAGCCGAGCTCGGTCATGATCTGCCGGGTGTGCTCTCCGACCCGCGGCGCCGGCGCGGCCCCGGTGGTCGCGGCGCCGTCCCCGTCGCGCCACGGGGTGCGCACCACGGTGCGGCCCGGGTGGCCGTCGACGTCGGTGAAGGTGCCGGAGGCGCGCACGTCGGGATGCTCGACGACCTGGTCGTAGGTGTTGATGGCCCCCGCGACGATGCCGTTGCCGACGAGCACCTCGATCGCCTTCTCGCTGGTGAGCTCGCCGAATGCGGGGGCGAGCTCGGCGAGCAGCGCGTCGCGGTGGGCCACGCGGTCGGGGTTGGTGGCGAACCGCGGGTCGTCGGCCAGCTCGGGGCGCCCGATGAGCGCGCAGAGCTTCGCGAAGTGGGCGGGCGTGTACGCGGACAGCACGATGGCCCCGTCGGCGGTGGGCACCACGTCGGCGGCCGGTGCCACCGTCGGCTGCCCGTTGCCCTTGCGCTCGGGCACCTGTCCGGTGAGGAAGTACTCGCCCCACGTGGTGGCCTGCAGGTGGATGGCCACGTCGAGGAGCGACACCTCCACGTCGCGTCCGGTGCCGAAGCGCAGCCTGCCGATGTAGGCGGCGAGCACCGCCTCGGCCAGGACGTGCCCGGCTGCGGCGTCGACCACCGGCACCCCGACCCGCTGCGGGTCGCGCCCGGCCTCCCCGGTGATCGACATCAGGCCGCTCTCGGCCTGCGCGGCGATGTCGAACCCCGGCCGATCGCGCGAGGGGCCGTGCCGGCCGAAGCCGCTCACCGAGCCGTAGACGACGCCGGGGTTGACCGCCCGCACGTCCGCGGGCCCGAGGCCGAAGGCCTCCATCACCCCGGTGCGCAGGTTCTGCAGCACGATGTCGGCGTCGCGCACGAGCCGCTGCGCCACCTGCCGCCCCTCGGGCGTGCGCAGGTCGACGGCGATGGAGCGCTTGCCCCCGTTGTAGCCGTCGACCATCGCCTGGCCGTAGACGCCGATCTGCCGCGCGGACTCGCCGCCCACCGGCTCCACCTTGATCACGTCCGCGCCCATCTCGGCGAGCGCGGCACCCGCGGCGGGCGCGGCGATGAACTGCCCGAAGTCGACGACCCGGACCCCGTCGAGCGGCTGCCTCACCCCGGCACCGCCTGGCCGTCCTCCTCCTGGAGGCGGGCGATGTCGCGCTCGGGGTTGATGAACAGCAGCGACGCCAGACCGCCCACGACGATCACCACCGCGCTGATCGCGAAGCCCACCCCGTACCCGGCGGGCGACGCACCGTCGCCGATGGAGAAGCCGAGCACGAGGGGCGCGATCACGCCCGCCATGCTGTAGAAGGCCACGAGGCATCCCAGCACGGCGCCCCGGTGGCCCGGGAGCACCAGGTCGGCCACGATCGTGAGCGCCACCCCGTAGGCGGCCGAGTTCAACGAGAAGGCGAACGCCACGAACGCCATCTGCAGCGCGCCCGCGGGCACCACGGTGAACAGGTACATGCAGAGCCCGCCGGTCACCACGAAGCCCACCGACAGCCCGCCGCGGGCCCAGCGCCGCGAGACCCCTGCCGCGATCATGCGGTTGGACACGAACCCGGCGCTCACGGCGGCGATCGCCGCCACCGCGTACGGGGCCGTCACGAGCCGGCCCGCGGTGATCGGGTCGTAGCCGAGGCCCTGCTCGAGGTAGAGCGGCAGCCAGGAGACCCGCAGCGTGGTGGTCCAGTAGCCCACGAAGGCCAGCAGCGCGACGCCCAGGATCGTCGGGGTGCGCAGCTGGCGGCCCAGGAGCCGCCAGTCGGTGCGGGTGCGGGCCGCCGGGCGGGCCGCCGCCGTGGTCTCCTCGGGCGAGGGCCTGCTCAGCAGGAACCAGGTGACGAGCCAGACCAGCCCCGCGACGATCAGCACGAGGAACGCCGCGTGCCAGTCCCACGTGGCGATCACCATGGTCAGTACCGGCGCCGCGATCAGCGGGCCCACCGAGCTGCCCGCGCTGATGACGCCCGCGGGCAGGGCGCGCTTCTCCGGCGGGAACCACGAGTGCACGACGTGGGTGGCGAGCGCGTACGCGGGCCCCTCGGCGAAGCCGAGCACCACGCGCGACACCAGCAGCAGCCCGAACCCGACCGGGAACAGCAGCGGGACCATCGTCAGTATCCACACCGCCATCAGCGCGGGCAGCAGCAGGCGCACCGAGATCCGCGTGCTCAGCGCCCCGACGACCAGGGCCCCGACGGCGAACAGCCAGAAGAACGAGCTCTGCACCACCCCGAATTCGGCCGGGGTGATGCCCAGGTCACGCATGATCGCGCTGCCGGCGAAGCCGAGCGCGGCCTTGTCGGCGAAGTTCAGGAGCATGAACGCGAACGCGAGGGCGGTGGCCGTCCACGCGCCGCGACGCAGCCCCTCGGCCCCCGGCGACGGTGCTGCCGGGGTGGCGACGGGTGGTGTCTCTACTGGTGCTGCCTCGGTGCGTGGCGTCTCTGCCATGGTCTCTCCCGCGGTATCGGGCCGCGGGAGGGCGAGCGGGCCATCCCCGGGGCCGGTCCGGGCACCAGTCAAGGCCCCGGGACCGACAGCGTCAAAGACCGGAAACCACCCGGTCCGATTGATGCTGCCTATCATTCGGTGGGCGTCCGGGAGGGGATGCGCGCCACCGGCGAGCGGTCGGCGAACGTGGTGCGCTGCCGGCGGCGGACGGCCAGGTCGATCGCGGCCGTGGCCTGGACCCGCCCGAGCCCCGTGGCCATGCGCCGCTCCACCGCCCGCTCCCACGATCGCACCCGGTCGCGGGTGAAGTCGAGGAAGGCCTCCGTGGCCGCGGTGAGCGGACCCAGCCGGTAGATCACGCCGATCTCGCGGCGCAGCGGCGGCACCAGCTCACGCACCACCGCGTCGCGCAGGAGCGCGTCGAGGGCGAGGCGCAGCGGCACGATCGCCGCGCCGCCGCCGTTGAGGACCATCGGCAGTACGGCGCCCCGCTGCGGCACCTCCACCGACACCAGGGGCTCGACGTCGGCGGCCCGC
This sequence comes from Pseudonocardia zijingensis, assembly GCF_042657305.1. Lineage (NCBI taxonomy): Bacteria > Bacillati > Actinomycetota > Actinomycetes > Pseudonocardiales > Pseudonocardiaceae > Pseudonocardia > Pseudonocardia zijingensis. The sequence continues at coordinate 57,195 of NZ_JBHSKO010000012.1, forward strand.
AGGCTCCCCTCGATCCACTCGCGGGTCGTCGCGTGCCGTTCCCCCAGCACCAGCGGCACCCCGTCGAGATCGGCGAGCCGGACGGCGTCGGAGAACCCGCCGTCGGTGCCCGGCGGGGCGACGAGCACGAAGTGCTGGGTGAGCAGCCGCTCGTGCACGAGCCCGTCGCGTGGGTGCGGAAGCACGCTCACCCCGACCTCGCACTCGCCGGAGGCCACCAGGTCGGCGACCTGCGGGACGCCACCCCGCTCCTCGATGCGCGCGCTGACCCGCGGGTTCTCCACCCGGAACTGGGCCACCCAGATCGCGGCCGGGTCGGCCGACAGGTCGGCGAGCGAGGCGACGTCGATCCGGCCCGCCTCGAGGTCGCGGACCTCGCGCACGGCGTCGTAGGCCGAGCCGAGCGAGCGCAGCACCTGCCGGGCCGGCCCGACGAGCGCCTCACCCGCGGGCGCGAGCACCAGACCCCGCCCGACGCGGTGGAACAGGTCCGTCTGCAGGTCACGCTCCAGCCGCCGCAGCGACTGGCTCAGCGACGGCTGAGCGACGTGCAGCGCGGCCGCGGCCCGGTGCACGCCGCCGTGCTCGACGACCGCGAGGAAGTACTCGAGCTGACGCAGGTCCACCGGCCGAGTCTCGCAGCCCGCGCGGCGCCGATCAGGTCGGCACCGATGCCCCCTTCCGCAGCGACGCGCCGTAGGGGTCGGGGGAGAGGAAGGCGGTGACGATCGTGATCGCGACCATGGCGGACATGTAGAGGGCGATCGCGTCGTAGCCGCCGGTGGCGCTGAAGAGCGCGGTGGCGATCACGGGCGCGAGCCCGCCCGCGAAGACGCTGGCGGCCTGGGCGCCGATGGAGGCCCCGCTGTAGCGGACCTGGGGCTCGAAGAGCTCCGAGAAGTACGCGGGCTGCGGGCCGTACACGGCGCTGTTGCCGACGTTCACGGCCACGACGGTGGCCAGGATGATCAGCGGGACCGACTGCGTGTCGAGCGCCCAGAAGTAGGGCCAGCTCATGGCGAGCAGGACGAACGATCCCCACAGCACCACGGGGCGGCGGCCGAACCGGTCGCAGGCCCAGCCGTAGAACGGCAGGCTGAACAGGCCGATCGCGGAGGAGACGATCACCGCCAGCAGCAGGTGGTTGCGCTGCATGCCGAGGGTGGTGCCGTAGGTGAGCACGAACGTGGTGTGGATGTAGAACGTGCTGTTCTCGGCGAAACGCAGGCCGGCGGCGCGCAGGACGTTCTTCGGCTGCGTGCGCAGCACGGCGAGCACGGGCAACCGCTCGATCTTGCCCGCGGCCTTGGCCTCTTCGAAGACCGGCGATTCCTGGATCTTGAGCCGGATGACGATCCCGACGACGACCAGCACGATGGACGCGAGGAAGGGGATGCGCCAGCCCCAGGCCAGGAACGCCTCCTCCGACATGCTGCCGGACATCATGAGGATGGCGAGGTTGGCCGTGAGCATGCCGGCGGGCACGCCGACCTGCGGCCAGCTGCCGAAGAACCCGCGGCGGTGGGGCGGGGCGTGTTCGACGGCCATGACGGCGGCCGCGCCCCACTCACCGCCGATGCCGATGCCTTGGGCGATCCGGAGGATCACGAGGATGATCGGGGCGGCCACGCCGATGGAGTCGGCGGTGGGCAGCAGCCCCACGAGGAACGTGCCGCCGCCCATGAGGAGCACCGACAGCACGAGCATGGATTTGCGGCCGATCTTGTCGCCGTAGTGGGCGAAGACGATGCCGCCGATCGGGCGGGCGATGAACCCGACACCGAACGTCGAGAGCGCGAGCAGGGTGCCGGTGAGCGGGCTCGCGTCGGGGAAGAAGAGCTTCCCGAACACGAGTGCGGCGGCCGCGCCGTAGACGAAGAAGTCGTACCACTCGATGGACGTGCCGATCAGGGTGGCGAGGGCGACCTTGCGGGTGCTGTTGGGAACGGGTGCGGGCGGAGCAGGATGCATCGATGAACCCTCCGGTGTTCCGCTAAGCGGAATCTCCGTTTCGCATGATCTCGGCAGCGTACGGCCGGATCCGCCGGTCGGCATAGCCCGTCGTCGAGATGGCGGTAACGACCGCGCTCCGGTGGCCGAACCGGGAGGTGTGTCCGCCGCGCGGATCCTGACCGCCCTCGCCCTCGTCGCCCCGCTGCTCGTGGGCTGCACCCAGGCGGTCGCCGGCAGCGCCGCGGCCGACCCCGCCGTCGTGGCCCGGCTCGCGCAGGAACGCGAGTGCCGCGCGGCGGGCGACGCGATCGTCACCGCGGTCCGCACGGTGGTGCAGCGCGTCGACAACGGCGGTCTCCTCGACGGCTCGGCCGCCGACGCCATGATCGGCGAGGTCCCCATCACCCGGCTCGGCAGCAACCTGTCGAACTCCTGCGGGCCCGAGCTGGTGAGCGCGGAGTACTCGCGCATCCTCGTCGAGGTCGACGCCGAGCCGGCCACCACGTTCTTCGGCCGCATCGCGCTGAACGCGGCGATCATCGGCCTGTGTCGGGTGGAGGGCACCTCCATCGTGCTCGACGAGCGGGCCCGCCGGGTGTGCGTCGGGTGACCTGGTCAGCACCCGAGCGTCGGGTGGTCGGTGTGGGAGGGGCTCGGCATGGTTGAGGCACGTAGGTCGGCACCGCGGGTTCCGCCCCGTTGGTTCGTGCGTTCCGCCTGGTCGGTGCACCGGGCCCTGTACCGGGCGACCGGCGGCCGGAGAGGCCTGTGGCGACCGAAGCCCGGTCGCTGGGGAACCATGCGGCTGACAACCACCGGGCGCCGCTCCGGCCGCGAGCGCAGCGTGATCCTCGCCTACCTCGAGGACGGTCCGAACCTCTTCACGCTCGCGATGAACGGCTGGGCCGACGGCGAGCCGGCCTGGTGGCTCAACCTGCAGGCGCACCCTGACGCCACGGTGGTGCTCGTCGACGGCGCTCGCCGCGTGCGCGCCCGCGCGGCGCACGGGGACGAGCGGGCGCGGCTGTGGGCGACGTGGCGCGAGGTCGAACGGGATCTGGACGGCTTCGCCGCGCTCCGGTCGGGGGAGACCGCGGTGGTGGTGCTGGAGCCGCGGGCGGCGCGCCGCGCCTGAGCACCGCAGACGGACGCACGGCGGCGAGGACGCCTGAACCTGCCTGCATCCCCGCCGCAGACGGCGCACAGCGCCACCGACGGTGTGCCCGCCGAGTACGCGACGTGGCGCGAGGCCAGATGGGACGAGATCGGCGGGCCGAACGGCAAGGCGAAGGTCGAGGTGGAACGCCTCACGACCCCCCGGAGCACCGAGGCCATCCTCGCGCCGCCACCGTCTGGCACAACGACGGAAAGGGCGACTCGACGATCGACGAGAACATCTCCGGCATGGAGGCTCAGATCGAGCCCATCGAATCGATGCGCTACGACATCACCCAGCAGTTCTCCAGCCCGGCGAACTCCTCCAGCAACACGTCGTGAACGTGGTCACCAAGGACGGAACGCTCTTCCGCGTCGACGCGGCCGTGTACTTCCGATTCGACGACGGCCTCATCACCCGCATCGAGGAATACGCCGGCTCGCCCAGCACCAACGACGCCTGACCGAGCCGCGCACGACCCAATGCCCCCGGAGGGTGCGCTATGTCGTGAGGCGTCAGCGGACGCCGTCATCGGGGCGGACTTCAGGTATTCAGAACGGCGGCGGACCGTCGCCGGGCGGTCGGCGTTGCGGTGGTGGCGGCCGGGGCGGATCGGTGGTGTCGGGCTCGAGGATCCGGGGCTCGAAGCGGCGCAGGCGCCGGTCGGGCTCGGCGGTGGCTTCGTCGGTGTCGTCGGCGGGGGTGGGGCCGGGGTTCGGCTCGGAGGTCGGGGCGGATCGGTTCGCCGCGGGTGCGGTAGACGCGCCCGAGCGGGCTGATCCACTGGAACAGGCCAGGTTCGGGCTGGGTGAGCGTCCAGCCGCGGTCCTCGTCGCCGTGGTGGCGCCGGCAGGCCGGGCCGATGTTGGTGTCGACCGTGGGGCCGCCGCGGCTGTGGTCCCGGGTGTGGTCGAGGTCGGAGCGGCGCGCCGGGCGGGTGCAGCCGGGCCCGATGCAGTTGCGGTCGCGGATGCGGATGTGGTCGGCCAATGCGCCGCGGGCGAAACGCGTGCCCGGACGGGCGGCGAGCCGCTCCAGCCGGGCATGGCGGTCGGCCCACGCGGCGGCGATCTCGGCCAGTACGCCTTCCCACTCGGCGGGGACGGAGCCCGGGTGGGCGCCGTGGCGCCGCAGTTCGCGGAGCGTGACGTGCAGTTCGACCACGCCGCCGCGGACCGCAGGCGGACGCTCCGAGGTGCGGGGGCGGCGGCGCAACGGACCGGCCAGCAGCAGGTGGCCCCGGGAGTCGACGACCGCGAACCTCCAGGCCGCACCCCGGCGCTGGGCGGCGGTGGCGGCGCGGGCGACGCTCGCCCCGACCGGTCCGAGCCCGGCGATCTCCCCGGGACGGTCGTCCAGCCCCGCCGCGGTGGCGAGTCCGAGGCGGATCTCGATTCCTTCCCGGACGGCGCCGCCCTCCCGGACGGTGGCCGGCTGGTCGTCGGGACGGCGGCCGGTCAGGAGCCGCTGGATGATCTGCTCCTCGGTGAGCAGGTGGAAGCTGCCGTCGAGCATGCCGAGGTAGAGGTCGGCGGAGATCTGGGGCCGCGTGCCCGGGTGGCCGGCCCGCTTGGCGGTCTCGACGAGCCGATCCAGCCGGGCCGCTGCGGCCGCGGCCTCGTGGGCCGGCAGCCCGTTGCCGACGAGGGTGGCGGTGCCCGTGCGCGGGTCGAGGTACAGGGCGACACCGCGGGCCTGGACGGCGCGCTCGTAGCGGCGCCTGCGCAGCGCGGGGTCGATGGCCTGCACGGCCCGGTGCAGCCGGTCGGCGAGCTGTTTGGTGGTGAGGCCCGGTGCGGGCGGCAGGTACCTCTCGCACAGCGCCTGGGCCTGCTCCTCGGTGATGTCGCCGAGTGCGGGGTCGAGGTACTCGACGAACACGCGCGCCTTGCTCCGGTCGATGTTTCCGTGGCGTAGCGCCGCCTGCACGAGCGGGAGGCGTTCGACGAGCGCGGTGGCGAGGGCGAGCTCGCGATCGGCGGCGCCGGTGGTCCAGGTGAGCGCGGCGGCGATCTCGGGGGCGGCCCATTCCTGCTGCTCGGCCGCGCGGGCCACCGCCTCCGCGGTGTCGAGCTCGGCGAGCGCGACGGTGTGGGAGAGCTCGACCAGCTCGGCGAAGAGCTCCGCCTGCGCATGGGCGAGTTGCCGGGAGCGGGCTCGGAGGACGTCCACCCGGCGGGCATTGGGCACCGCGGCGGCTGCCGGCTGCTCCAGGACCGCGGCCAGCGCGGGCCCGGGCGGCAGGTCCACCGCCCGGTCGAGGAGATCCGCCACTCCGGCCATGCATCGAACTTACGTTCGACCCCTGACAATTGCCGGTGCGCTCAGGTCAGGTGGTCGAAGTCGCCCCGCACCCAGCCGATGTACCGGTCGGCCGACCGGCGCACGGCCGCCCGGGCATCGCGGTCGATCGTCTTGCCGAAGTTGTCGTAGAGCCGGTCGAACTCCAGGTGCTCGACGCCGCGGGTGACCCGGTCCACCACCGCCGCCGAGAGCGGGATCCGGTTCGGGTAGCTGCGCATGAACGTGGCGGTGACGCGGTCCGGGTTGGCCTGGATCGTGTCGCCGCCCAGGAGCACGCCGCCGCCCCCGGCGCCCGCGGCCCAGTGCGCCACCGCGCTGCCCGGGAAGTGGCCGCCCAGCTGCAGGAGGGTGACCCCGGGCACGACCTCGAAGGGGTCCGACCACGTGCGGATCGCGGGGTCCGGCCTGGCCACCCACTCCTCGTCGGCCGCCGAGACGAAGATCGGCGCGTCGCCGAGGGCGCGGCTCCACTCGACCTGCACGCCGTACATGTGCGGGTGGCTCGCGACGATCGCGGCTACCTCGCCGAGCTCGCGCACGCGGCGGGCGGCGTCCTCGTCGACGTAGCCGACCATGTCGAAGATGACGTTGCCCGCCGGGGTGCGCACGAGGTGGGCCTGCTGGCCGATGCCGAGCTTGGGCTCGACGGTGATGCCGAAGAGGTCGGATTCGAGCTCGCGCACCTGCACCTGGTGGCCGGCCTCCGCGAGCTCCTCGAGGGTGGTCCACCGTTGCCCGTCGGCGGGGACCCACTGGCGTTCGTCGGCGCAGATGGCGCACACGTCGACCTTCTCGGCGTGCTCCACGGCGCAGGTGCTGCAGATGATCACAGGCCCGAATCCGATCTTGTACTATCGTTTGTACACCGTCGGCGTCCACTGAACCGCAGGGCGCCGGACGATGTCAACGCCAATGTTCAAGATCGACGCGGTGGGGGAGGCTCGTGCCCACGACGTCCGGAGGCTCGCCGCGGCGCGTCACGCTCCGGGACATCGCCCGGGAGGCCGGGGTGTCGGTGACGTCGGCCTCCCGCGCCCTGCACGGGGTCACCGGGAGCGCGCGGGCCCCGTCGGCGGAGACGGCCGCGCGGGTGCGCGAGGCCGCGGCCCGGCTCGGCTACTCGCGCGACCAGCTGGCAGGCGGCCTGCGCACCAGGCGCAGCCGCCTGCTCGGCATGCTCGTCCCGCGGCTGTCGGACTACGTCCTGGCCACGATCTACGAGGGCGTCGAGGAGGAGGCGGGCCGCGCCGGGTACCGCACGGTGGTGGCCAACACCCACGACGACCCGGACGAGCAACGGGCCCGCGCCGAGGTCATGCTCGACCACCGCGTCGAGGGGCTGATCATCGGTGACGCCTCGCCGCGCGGCGGGCTGCTCGCCGACCTCGAACGCCGCGGTGTGCCGTTCGTGCTGGTCAGCCGGCGGGGCGGCGCGTTCCCCGCCGCTACCGGCGACGACCTCGCCGGCGGCCGCGCGGTGGCCGGGCACCTCCTCGACCGCGGCCACGAACGGGTCGCCGTGCTCGCCGGCGAGGCCTACGCGAGCACCGGCAGCGAGCGGACCGCCGGGTTCCTGGAGCGCTGGACGGCCGCGGGCCGCACGGTGCCGCCCGACCGGGTCGTCCACGGCCCGTTCGACGCCGCGGGCGGGCGCCGCGCGATGGAACGGGTACTCGAGACCCCCGGCCCGCCCCCCACAGCCGTGTTCGTGGTGAACGACTTCGCCGCCATCGGCGCGATGGGCGCCCTGCGCGACGCCGGGCTGCAGGTCGGCCGCGACGTCGCGCTCGTCGGCTACAACGACGTGCCGCTGTCGGCGGAGCTGCCGATCCCGCTCAGCAGCGTCACCACCCCGAACCTGGAGATGGGGCGCACCGCCGTGCGGCTGCTGCTCGACATCCTGGAGGGCGGGCGGCCGGGCTCCGTGCTGCTGCCGCCGCGGCTGCGAGTGCGCGCGTCCAGCGACCTGGGACCCTGACGAGCCGGATCGCCGGGGTTTCGGTTGTCCATGGTCGTTGTGGCAACAATGGCCAACCGGAACCGCGCGTCGGATACCGTGCCCTCGTGGATGATCCACTCGCCGGGGTGTGGGAGCGCCGGGCGGGGGAGTGGGCGGCGTGGGCCCGCACCCCGGGCCAGGACGTGCACTTCACGCACCTCAACTGGCCCGCGTTCGCCGAGCTCCTCCCGCCACCGGGACGCCTGACGCTCGACCTGGGCTGTGGCGAGGGGCGGGTCGGGCGGCAGCTGCGGCCCGCGGGGCACCGGGTCGTGGGGGTGGAGCCCGCCCCGACGCTCGCGGCGCTCGCCCGCGATGCCGGGGGGTACGAGCAGGTGCTCGACGCCGACGCCACCGCGCTCCCGCTGGGCGACGGTGCGGCGGACCTCGTGATCGCGTTCATGAGCTTGCACGACATGGACGACCCGGCGGGCGCCATCGCCGAGTGCGGGCGGGTGCTCGCACCGGGTGGGCTGCTCTGCCTGGCGATCGTGCACCCGCTCAACAGGCCCGCGGAGGCGCTGGCGGACTACTTCGCGCACCAGCGGGTGGTGGTCCCCGTGGAGGCGAACGGCCTCACGATGACGTTCGAGGCGATCGACCGCCCGCTCGAGCACTACACCCGCGCCCTGGAGGGCGCCGGGTTCGTCGTGGAGGCGCTGCGCGAGCCGCGGCCGGACGCAGCCGTCGTGGCGGAGCACCCGCGGCTCGCGGGCGCGGCGGCGTGGCCGCTGTTCCTGCACGCGCGCTGCCGCCGCGCGGGCTGACCGGCGCTGACGGCACCCGTCACCCGGGTTCGCTCGGGTCGTCCTCGTCGAGCACGCGGTCGGCGCGGTGCGCGCCGTAGAACTCCACCTGCCGCGCCATGATCGTCCGCATCGGTGTGTCCCGCGCGACGCCGTAGACGGTGCCCGGGAAGTCGAGCTGCCGCTGGACCTCCCACAGCTCGTCGTGCCGGTCGGGTGGGAACAGCTGCGCGGGGTCGCCCGCCGCGATCCAGCCGATCGGCACGACGGTGCCCGCCGGCAGCTTCGAGTTCACGTGGAGCACGCTGCCGATGCGCAGCTCCGACCCGGTGCCCGCGACCGAGCCGGGGAAGAGCGATGCCCCGGTGGCCACGAACACCTCGTCGTCCACCGTGGCGCCGTTGACGTGGGCGTGCGGTCCGACGAGGACCGCGTCGCCGAGCACCGCGGGGTGCCGGGCGCGGCCGCGGACGAGCGCGTTCTCCATGATCACCACGTCGGCGCCGACGCGGATCTCGCCGTCCTCCGCGGTGAGCACGGCGCCGTGCAGCACGCGGGCCCGTTCCCCGAGGACGACGGCTCCGCACAGGACCGCAGACGGGGCCACGTACGCGGAGGGCGGGACTGCCGGGCGGTGGCCGCGGTGCTCGACGAGCATCGGCCGAGTCTAGGGCGGGCGAAGTTTGTATGACAAGAACTCGGGGGCTGCGGCGGCCTCTGGGTCATTCCAGGAGGCGGAAGGATCCTTGACGGCCTCTGGATCGGCATGAATTGTATGACCATCCGACAGAGAGGCGGATGGCGATGCGGGCAGCGGTGCTGGGGGCGTTCGGATCCGCGCCGTCCGTCGAGGACGTCGAGCTGATGACGCCCGGCCCGCACGACGTGGTGGTGCGCCCCGGCGCCGTCGAGGTCTGCGTCACCGACTCCTACGCGCTGCGGCCGGGCCCGCTGGCCCACCCGCCCGCGATCCTGGGCCACTCCGCGGCCGGTGTGGTGGAGGAGGTGGGGGCCGCCGTCACCACCGTGGTGCCCGGGGACCGGGTGGTCGTGGCGGGCACCCCGGAGTGCGGCGAGTGCTTCTGGTGCGACCGCGGTGAACCCCACCAGTGCCGCGAGATCTTCGAGGGCGCGGTCCGCCACGTCGCGCGGCGGGCGGACGGCACACCGATCAGCGCGGCGGGCGGCGTCGGCACCTACGCCGAGCGGCTGCTGCTGCGCGAGTACGGGGTGGTGCGCGTGCCGACGAGCCTGGCCGACGAGCACCTGTGCCTGCTCAGTTGTGGCGCCACGAGCGCGATGGGGGCCGTCTTCGGCATCGCGCGGGTCGGGCTGGGCGACACGGTCGCCGTGTTCGGCGCCGGCCGGATCGGCGGCTGGATCGTGCAGTGCGCCCGGCTGGCCGGGGCCGTGCGCATCGTGGCGGTCGAGCCGATGGCCGAGCGGCGGGAGCGGGCGGCGGGGCTCGGCGCCACCCACGTGCTCGACCCGGCCGACGGCGACGTGGTCGAGCGGATCCGGGACCTCACCGGCGGTCGCGGCGCCGACGTCGCGTTCGAGGCCGCGGCCGACGCCGCGGCGGTGCGCGCGTCGTTCGACGCCACGCGGCGGGGCGGGGTCGTCGTGCCGCTCGGGATGGTCGACTGGGGCGTCACCGTCGACCTACCGGTCAACGACCTCGCGATGCGCGGCCGCGAGATCCGCAGCTGCCAGTACGGCAACGTCGACGTGCGCCGCGACCTGCCGCGCTTCGCCCGGGTGCTCGAGTCCGGGCTGCTCGACCCCGCCGCCATGGTCGACCGCACCTACCCGCTCGCCGAGGCAGGCAAGGCGCTCGCCGCCGCCGCCGACCGGGAACTGATCACCGCCGTCCTGCTGCCCCAGTGCTGATGTTGCACGCCTGACCGCCACCCGACGCGATCGAGGGAGCCATGACCACCACCGCCTCACCGGCGCCGTCCGCGGCGGCCCAGCCGGATCCCACCCCCGCGCAGCTCGTGCAGACCGTGATCGACCTGCGTCCGGAGCTGGTGGCGGCGCAGGCCGAGACCGAGGAGCGCACCTACTACTCCCCGGAGCTGCACGAGAAGCTGCGCGCGGCCGGGCTGTACCGGGTGGTGCAGCCGAAGCGCTACGGCGGGCTCGAGTGCGACGCCCCGACGTTCGCGCGGCTGCAGCTGGAGATGGCCCGCGGGTGCGTGTCGACGGCCTGGTGCTGGGCGCTGTCCTCGAGCCACGCGCTGCAGATCGGCTCCTACTTCCCGGAGTCGGCGCAGGAGAAGATCTTCGGCGACGGCGACTTCCGCTGCGCGTCGGTGGCGTCGCCGGACGCGGTCGCGCAGCGCGAGGGCGACACGTGGCGGCTGGACGGCACGGTGCGCTACTGCTCCGGCATCCCGTACTCCACGCACTTCATGGGGCAGGCGCTGGTCGCGGGGATCCCGCCGCAGGAGGCCGCGCAGCACATGCTGCTGTACGTGGCCCCGCGCAGCGAGTGGACGATGCTCGACGACTGGGGCGACACCCTGGGCCTGCGCGGCAGCGGCTCGCACAGCATCCGGCTGGAGGGCGGGCGCATCCCGGCCGAGTTCGCGGTCGAGGACACTTCGATGGTCAACGTGGACGTCTCGGGCGGCACGCCGGGGCTCGCGCTGCACGGCAACCCGATGTACGTGGGCCGCGCGCTGGCGCCGTTCACGATTTCCCTGGCCGCGCTCACCACGGGCGCGGGCTACAGCGCGCTCGACGAGTTCGAGCACCAGATGCGCACCCGCAAGACCAGCGTGCCACCGATGGTGCCGCGGCTGGGTGACGCCGACCACCAGCGCTGGTACGGCACCGCGCTGGGCAAGCTCGCCACCGCGGAGGCGCTGACGATCCGCTGCGCCGAGGAGCACATGGAGATCTGCGAGCGCACCGCGGCGGGCGGCGAGCCCTACAGCGAGGAGGACGAGCAGCGCATCGGCATCGTGGCGCGCGAGGCGATCGTGCAGGTGTGGGAGGCGGTCGACCAGGCGCTGTTCCGCAACGTCGGCTCGAGCGCGATCAAGGCCGGGCAGCGGTTCGAGCGGGTGTGGCGCGACCTCACGATGATCGCGAGCCACCGCAACACGGGCTTCCGGGAGACCTCGTTCCGCAAGCTCGCCCAGCTGCACCTCGGCCTGCCGGTCACGTGATGGGCACCGGGGAGCTCATCACCTCGCGGCGCGGGTTCTTCTGGATCGGCACGGAACGGGTCCGGCACGGCGACGACACGGTGCCGCGGGCGCCGATGTTCGTGGCCTGGGAGGAGCCCGAGCACGTCACCGCGGAGTACCCGGTGGTGCTCGTGCACGGCGGCGGGGGACAGGGCACCGACTGGATGGGCACCCCGGACGGGCGGCCCGGCTGGGCGGGCGAGCTCGTGCGCCGCGGGCACCGGGTGTACGTGGTGGACCGGCCGGGGCACGGGCGCTCGCCGCACCACCCCGACGTGCTCGGCCCGATGGGCCCGCCGTTCGGCTACGAACGGCTCAAGGACCTCTTCGCCCCGGACGCCGCCGCGGAGCGGCACATCCAGTGGCCCGGCTCCCGCGACCTCGCCGACCCGCTGTTCGACCAGGTCGCGGCCCCCACCGGCCCGATGCTCGCCGACCTCGCCGCGAGCCAGCGCCTCGACGCGGAACGGCTCGTGCAGCTGCTGGAGCAGGTCGGCCCCGCGGTGCTGCTCACGCACTCGGCGGGGGCGCCGGGCGGGTGGCTCGCGGCTGACGCGCGCCCGGAGCTGGTGGGGGCGCTGCTCGCGCTGGAGCCGATGGGCCCGCCGTTCCTCACCGTGCCGGACGGGCCGCGGCTGCTGCCGTGGGGGCTCACCGCGGCCCCGCCCGCGTTCGACCCGCCGGTGACCGACCCGGCCGGCATCGAGCCCGGCACGCACCGGCTCCCGAACCTCGCGAAGGTGCCGATCGGCGTGTTCACCGGGGAGGCGTCGGCCTTCGACGGCTTCGGTGGCGACGTCGTGGCGTTCCTGGCGGCCGCGGGGTGCCGGGCCGAGCACGTGCGCCTCGCCGAGCGGGGCGTGCGCGGCAACGGCCACGCCGTGCAGTTCGAGCGCAACAACCGCGAGGCGCTCGCGGTGCTGCTGGGCTGGCTCGAGGAGGTGACCGACCGGTGAGTGAGCCGACGCCGGGCCGGGTGTCCACGTGGCGGGTGGCGTCCGCGAGCTTCGCGGGCACCACCGTGGAGTACTACGACTTCGCGATCTACGGCACCGCCGCGGCGCTCGTCTTCCCGGAGCTGTTCTTCCCCGAGGCCGACCCGTTCGTGGGCACGCTCGCGTCGTTCGGCACGTTCGCGGCGGGGTTCCTCGCGCGCCCGGTCGGCGGGGTGCTGTTCGGGCACTTCGGCGACCGCGTGGGCCGCAAGCGCATGCTCGTGATCACGCTCGTGCTGATGGGCGTCGCGACCACCGCGATCGGCCTGCTGCCCGGCTATGCCGCGGCGGGCGCTCTGGCCCCGACGCTGCTGATCGTCCTGCGGCTGGCGCAGGGGATCGCGTTCGGCGGGGAATGGGGCGGGGCCGTGTTGCTCGCCTACGAGTACGCACCGCCCGACCGCAGGGGCTTCTTCGCGAGCCTCCCGCAGACGGGCCCGGCCGCGGGCGTGCTCCTGGGCAACCTGGCCTTCCTGCCGGTGGCCGCCCTCCCCGACGACGAGCTGCTCTCGTGGGGCTGGCGGGTGCCGTTCCTGGCCAGCATCGTGCTGATCGCGATCGGGATCGTCGTGCGGCTGCGGATCGCCGAGTCGCCCGAGTTCGTGGCCGTGCAGGAGGCGGGCGCCGAGGCGCGGGTGCCGCTGGTGGAGGTGCTGCGCCACAACCTGCGCGAGGTGCTGCTGGTCTGCGGCGGCTTCCTCGGCTTCGGCGCGCTCTCGATCGTGGCCGCGACGTTCCTGCTGAACCACGCCACGGTCACCCTCGGCGTCGACCGGTTCGCGGTGATCACCGCGATCCTGATCGCGAACGTCGTGCAGCTCGGGGTGGTGCCGCTGTCGGGCTGGATGGCCGACCGGTACGGCGCGCGCCCGGTGGTGCTCACCGGGGCGGTGGCGTCGATCGTGGGGATCTTCGTGCTGGTCGGCGCGGTGGAGACCAGGGACGTCGGGCTGATCACGCTCGGGTACGTGCTCGGCTTCGGCCTGCTGTACTGCATCGGCTACGGCGCGCAGCCGTCGGTCTACGCCGGGGCGTTCGACGCCCGCGTGCGCTACACGGGCATGTCGCTGGGCTTCCAGCTCGCCACGGTGCTGGGCAGCGCGGTCGGCCCGGGCGTGTCCGCGATCGTGCTACAAGCAACCGGGCAGCCCTACGCCGTGGCGGCGTACGTCGGCGCGATGCTGGTGATCTCCCTGGTGTGCCTGGCCGTCCTGACCGGACGCCCGCGCCCGGCCGCGGTGCCGGCAGCGCTGAGCGGGAGGGGAGCATGACGAGGACGCATCCCACGCGGCGCGTGATCGAGCCGCCGGAGCCGGATCTCACACCGGAGGCGATGATCGCGCGGGCCGTCGCGATGCGCGACGACCTCGTGGCCGAGGCGCCGGAGGGGGAGGAGCGCGGCGGCTACTCGCAGCGGCTGCACGAGCGCTTCACCGAGGCCGGCTTCTACCGGGTGCTGCAGCCGCGCCGCTACGGCGGGTACGAGTTCGGGCTCGACACGTTCTTCCGGCTCATCACCGAGCTCTCCCACGGCGACCCGGCCACCGGCTGGTCGGTGTGCCTGGCCTCGGACCACATCTTCCACATCGCGTCGTTCTTCTCCGAGCAGGCGCAGGAGGAGCTCTTCGCCCCCGACGGGCACTTCTGCGCCCCGCACCGGGCGGCGCCCACCGGCACCGCCGAGCGCGTGCCGGGCGGCTACCGGGTGAGCGGCACGTGGGACTACTGCTCCGGGATCACCCACGCCACGCACTTCATCGCCACGGCGATGGGGCCCGCACCCGGCACCGACGGCCCGCCGGTGCCGCTGGCCTGCGTGCTGCCGCGCGGCGACTACGCGGTGCTGGGCGACTGGGGCGGCGGCGCCACGCTGGGCCTGCAGGGCACCGGCTCCAACTCGGTGCGCGTGGACGACGTGTTCGTGCCCGAGCACCTCGCGGAGCACTACGACTGGAAGGCCTTCGCGATGCCGCCGGACGGCACGCCCGGCTACCGGCTGCACCGCAACCCGCTCTACCTGGGGCGCTCGCTCACGATCTACTACGGCGGGCTCGCCGCTCCGGTGGTCGGCGCGGCGTACGCGGCGCTCGACGAGTACGAGCAGATCCTGCGCACCCGTCCCACCACCGTGCCGCCGAAGGTGCTGCGCTGCGAGTCGCCGGATTACCAGCGCTGGTTCGGGGAGGCGCAGAGCCTCGCCGACTCCGCGCTCGCGGTGCTCGTGGCCGCGGGCGAGAGCTACATGGCCGCGGGCCGCGAGTGGGAGCGCACCGGCGCCTTCCCCGTGGGCGCCGACGCGCGGGCGCGGGGGATGGCCCAGCAGGCCGCGCGCCTGGCCGCCGACGCCGTCGACCGGCTCTTCAGCACCGGCGGGACGTCCGCGGCGAAGCGCGGCTCGCGCCTGCAGCGCTGCTTCCGCGACGTCGCCATGTACCGCACGCACATCGGTGCGCAGGCGGACCTGCACTTCGCGGCCAACGCCCGCGTCCACTTCGGACTCCCCACACCGCTGTGACCCGCTCAGCCGAGACCCGTCGAGGAGGCTCCCGTCGTGACCGACCGTATGACGATCGTCGAGTAGGCTTCCGCCGTGGACGAGCCTGGCCGGGCCGAGGACAAGCCCGCCGTACCCGATCTCGCGTCCCGGATCGGGCGGGTCTCCGCGCCGCTGCGCCCTCAGGTGCGCGACGTGCTCCGCGAGGCGATCCTCACGATGCGCTTCGCACCCGGCCAGCGTCTGGTGGAGCGCGAGCTCATCGACATGACGGGCGTCTCCCGCACCACGATCCGCGAGGCCCTGCGCGAGCTCGCCGCGGAGGGCCTCGTGCGCACCATCCCGCAGAAGGGAGCCGTGGTGGTCGCGCTCTCGCCGGAGGAGGCCGAGGAGCTCTACGAGCTCCGCGAGGTCCTCGAGGCCCACCTCGTGCGGCGGTTCGTCGCGCAGGCACCCGACGGCAAGCTCGTCGCGCTGCGGCGCGCGTTCACCCGCCTCGAGGACGTCGTCGCCGAGGGCGGCGGCACGCTCGAGGTGTTGCGCGCCAAGGACGCGATGTACGAGGTGCTGCTCGACGGCGCGGGCAACTCCGCGCTGCGCACCAGCCTCTCCCAGCTGCACGCCCGGGTGAGCCTGCTGCGCGCGGGCTCGCTGTCGTCGGCCCCCGACCGCCCCGCGCGGTCCGTGGCCGAGCTGCGAGAGCTCGTCAAGGCCGTCGAGGCCCGCGACGCCGCGGCCGCATCGGCCGCGATGATCGCCCACGTCCGGGCGGCGGCCCGGCTCGGCATCGCGGCCATCGGTGCCGCGCCCGCCCCCACCCGCTGATCCCTCCCTTCCCCCGCTCCGTCCGCACCATCCGTCTGTCTCGAGGAGGAGACATGGCACACGTGAACGGGAGCCACCACATCACGCTGTCGGTGGGCCCCGCCCAGGAGGACGTCGAGTTCCACGTCGAGACGCTGGGCATGCGGTTCATCAAAAGGACCGTGCTGTTCGACGGCTCGCTGCCGATCTACCACCTCTACTACAGCAACGCGGGCGGCGACCCGAGCGCCGTGGTCACCACGTTCCCGTTCCGCCAGGCCGGGCTGAAGGGGCGGCGCGGCACCAACCAGGCGCGGGAGGTCCACCTCGCGGTGCCCGCGGGCTCCCTCGACTACTGGCAGGGGCGGCTCACCGGACGCGGCGTCGAGGTGGCCGACGCCGAGGTGCTCGACCAGCGGCGGCTGCTGTTCCGCCACCCGTGCGGGATCGAGTACGCGATGGTCGGCGTCGAGGACGACCCGCGCGAGGGCCACGCCGGGGCCGGGGTGCCGCCCGAGCACGCGATCCACGGCGTGTACGGCGTCGGGGTGCACGTGGCGAACCCGGAGAACATGGTCGAGTTCCTCAGCGAGTCGTTCCACGGCAAGGGGCTCGCCGAGGAGGGCGACCGGGTGGTGCACCAGGTCGGGCGGCCCGGTCAGGGCGGCTCGGTGGAGTTGGTGGTCAATCGCACCGACGAGCCCGGCACGTGGCGCTACGGCGAGGGCACGATCCACCACTTCGCCTGGAACGCCGAGACCCTGGAGAACCAGGACGCGCTCAAGTTCGAGATCGAGGGCGTCGGCTACACCGACATCTCCGAGCTCAAGGACCGCAAGTACTTCAAGTCGGTCTACGTCCGCACGCCGGGCGGCGCGCTGTTCGAGCTCGCCGTCACCCACGCCGAGGGCGGGTGGACGTGCGACGAGTCGCCCAAGGAGCTCGGCAGCGCCTTCCAGCTGCCCGAGCAGTTCGAGGACCGCAGGGCGGAGCTGCTCGGCCGGCTCGAGCCGATCCACGTGCCCGGCGAGGCCGGCTGATGGAGACGCTGCGGACGCAGCGGTGGGGAGCGTCCGCGCGGCGGGCCGGGCTCGCCGTGCTCGCCTTGCACGGGCGCGACCAGGAACCCGGCTACATGCGCGGGATCGCCGACCGGGTCGGTGACGCCGGGCTCGCCTGGTACGCGCCCGCCGCACCCGGGCGCACCTGGTACCCGAAGCGGTTCATCGAGCCGTTCGAGGAGAACGAGCCGTTCCTCTCGGCGTCCCTCGGCGCCGTCGCCGCGGTGGTCGACGCGATCGCCGGCGACGGCTTCGGCGCGGAACGCGTGGTGCTGCTCGGGTTCTCCCAGGGGGCCTGCCTGCTCACCGAGCACCTCGTACGCCGCCCCGCCCGCTACGCCGCGGCCGCCGTGCTCACCGGCGGGTTCGCCGGGCCGCCCGGCGCGCCGCGGCAGGTGGCAGGCGACCTCGCGGGCACCCCGGTGCTGCTCGCCACCAGCTCGCGTGACGAGTGGGTGCCCGTCGACCGGGTGCGCGAGACCGCGGAGCTCCTGCGCGGCGCGGGCGCCGAGGTCACCCTCCACGTCGACGACGACCCCGAGCACCACGTCAACGACGCCACGGTCGATGCGATCCGCGCCCTGCTGGGGAGGTCGCGATGAGGGCTGCCGTGATGACGGCACCGGGCCGGCTCGAGGTGCAGGAGGTCGACCTGCTGCCGCTCGCACCGTGGCGGATCCGGGTGCGCACCGGTGCCACCCCGTTCTGCGTCACCGACGTGATGAACTCCGACGGCGTGTTCGGCAAGGAGCCGCCCACGATCCTCGGGCACGCCTCGATGGGGGTGGTCGAGGAGCTGGGGCCCGAGGTTGCCGGGGTGCGGGTGGGCGACCGCGTGGTGGTGCACGGCACCGCAGAGTGCGACCGCTGCTTCTACTGCGTGCGCGGCCGCACCGACCAGTGCTCGCTGATCTTCGACCGGCCGGACGGCCCGCCGCAGGTGGCCCGGCTCGCCGACGGGAGCATCGCGACGGCGGCCGGCAACGTCGGCGGGTACGCCGAGCTGATGTCGGTGGACGCCCGCCAGGTCGTCGCGGTCGACACCACGCTGTCGGACGTCGAGCTGGGGTTGATGGGCTGCGGGGTCACCACCGGCCTGGGGTCGGTGTTCAACGTGGCCGCCGTGGTGCCGGGGTCGGACGTGGCCGTGGTGGGCTGCGGGCAGCTGGGGCTCTGGATGATCCAGGCCGCCCGGCTGGCGGGTGCCGGGCAGATCATCGCGCTCGACCCGGACGCGGGCCGGCGCGAGCGTGCGGCGAAGGCCGGGGCCACGGCCACCCTCGACCCGGACGCCGCCGATCCCGTCGAGCAGGTGCGCGCGCTCACCGGCGGGTACGGCGTGACGTACGCGCTGGAGGCGGCCGGGCCCGCGCTCGCGCAGCGGCAGGCCGTGCTCATGACCCACCGCGGCGGCACCGTGGTGCTGACGGGCTGCGAGCCGCTCGGCGCCGAGCTCTCGCTCCCGCAGGTACCTGCCGCCCTGCACGGGCGCGCGATCCTGAGCAGCCAGAACGGGCGGGTGCGGATGCACCACGACATCCCGCGCTACGTGCGGATGCTCGAGGACGGCCGGCTCGACGCGTCGCTCGTGGTGAGCGCCGAGTTCACGCTGGACGAGATCACCGAGGCGAAGGAGGCGGCGCGGGCGCACCGGACCGTGATCGGAGTGGTGGTCCCGAACCGGAGGTGACCCGCCTCAGGGGGCAGTTCAGGGGGCGTTCCCGAGCTGCTTGAGCCCGGCGTCGGTGGAGTTGGTGCGGTGCCGATCGCACGCGGCGATGGCCGCGTCGGCGTCGCGGGCGGCGAGCGCCTCGTGGATGGCGCGCAGCTCCTCGACGACCTCCCCCGGCCTGCCGGGGCCCGCCACGGCGAGCGACATCACGAGGCCGGCGTGCGAGCGCAGGTTGCGCAGCAGGTCGCGGGTGGCGAGCCCGGCGGTGCGCAGCATCAGCACGAAGAACCAGTCGCGGGCGCGCACGAGCTGGTCGAGGGCGGGGTCGGGCTGCGCGGCGACCTCCCCGACCGCGTCCACGGCCCGCCCGAGGGCGGCGACCTGCGTGTCGGTGGCCTGCTGGACGAACCGGCGCACGGCCACGTCCTCGAGGATGTGGCGGATCTCGTCGGTCTCGGCCATGTTGCTCGCCGTGGGGTGGGCGATCACCACCCCGGAACCGTCGGCGTGGGCGACGCCGAGCTCGCAGAGCTCGCGCAACGCGTGGCGCGCGGTGTCGGCCGACGCCCCGGTGCGCGCGACGACGACGTCGAGGGGCAGGACGTCGCCGGGGTGCAGGGTGCCCTGCACGATCCAGCGCAGGACCGCGTCGCGCACTGCCGCGTGCTGCGTGCCAGGCGTGGCCGAGCCGTCGTTGGCGGGCACGGGGCAACCCTAGCAGCCCTGGGCCGCTTCAAGATCAACTTCATGCCATCGCCGCGCAACGCGGTGCAACTGCGCGGCAACGCAGGGTCGCCGCGGGAAACGTGAACTCGTTCCGGACGTCACCACAGCGACACGTGCGCACCCGACGCTTCTCCCATGACCACGCGCAGCCCGGCGAGGGTGCACGACGCGCACCGCCACCTCGGCGTGCTGCCGGCGCACCCGTTCTACGGCGGGCCGCCCGTGCACCCGGACACCACCGCGCGGGCCACGATCGCCGAGCTCCTCGCCGACCTCGACCGCGAGGGCGTGGAGCGGGCGCTGGTGCTGCCGAACTACGGCGTGCCCGACCCGGGCCCGTCGTTCGCGCTCAACGAGCTCGTGGTCGAGGCCGCGCAGCGCGACGACAGAGTGCTCGCCGGGCTGTGGACCTCGCCCCGCCCGCAGGACGCCGCCGCCACCGAGAAGGCGCTCGCGCTGGCGGGCGAGCCGGGGGTGGCGGCGCTCAAGCTGTCGTTCCTGCTCGGCGGCCGGGCCGGCGCCGAGGACTGCCGCCCGCAGCTGGACGCGATCTTCGCGGCGGCCCGCGCGCACGACCTCGTCGTCCACGTGCACACCAGCCCGGGCGCGGCCAGCGACGTCGACGAGATCGGCCTGCTCGTCGAGCGCTACGCCGACGAGGTGCCGCTGCACCTCGTGCACCTCGGTGGTGGGGTGAGCGGGCACATCAAGCTCATCGGGCACCGGTTCTTCGACTGGATCGCCGCGGGCAAGCGCGTCTACACCGACACCAGCTGGGCGATCGGGTTCGCGCCCCGCTGGCTCGCCGCCGAGATCGAGCGCCGCGGCCTCGGCGCCGATCGGGTGCTCTTCGCCTCCGACCAGCCGTGGGGCGACTTCGCCGGGGAGCACGCCCGCCTGGCCGCCGCCGTCGGGGACGGCGAACTCGCCGACCTCGTCTTCACCCGCAACTTCACCGCGCTCCACGAGAAGGGAAACCGATGACCCAGACCGCCCCCGCCACCACCGGAACGCCGCTCATCTCCGAGGAGGACCTGAAGGCCAACCAGCAGACCAGCCTGAGCGAGATCCCGCACCCCTCGCTGCCGGCCGGCAGCAGCCTCTACGGCTCCACCAAGATCTTCCCGGACTACCAGGCGGGCGAGGGGGAGTGCTACTTCACGCTCGTGCACGGCATCGCGCACGAGTCATCGGTGAGCTTCGTGGCGATCCTGCAGGCGCTGCGCGCGCTGCGGAAGGGCTTCGAGTCGGTGCTGTACTTCTACGGCCCGGCCGCGATGAACGCGATGGCCACCCGCGGCTTCCCGACCACCGGCGAGTCCGCGTTCCCCGGCGAGCACAACATCAACGGCCAGATCGAGCGGTTCATCGCCGAGGGCGGCACGGTCTACGTCTGCCGGTTCGGGCTGTCGCTGCACGGCCTGCGCGAGGAGGACCTCATCGCCGGGTGCATCCCCTGCCACCCGCTCGACGTGCAGGACGCGCTGATCCACTACGCCCGCAAGGGCGCCATCATCAACTCCACCTACAACCTCTGAGCCCGTGACGGCGACCCGGACGTCCACCCGCGTGGACATCGCGATCCTGGGCGTCAGGGTCGACGCCCCCGTCTCCCGGCGCGCCGGGGCCGGCCCCAGCGACGACGGGCACGTCCTGCTCGACGGGCGGGCCGCGGCGCTGCCGATCAACCCGGCGAGCCCGTACGCGATCCGCGGGGGCAGGCTCCTGCTCGACGGGGCCGACCTCGGGCTCGCGGCCGAGCCGGTGCGCCGGCCGCGGTTCTACGACCTCGTCACCGCCGACGGCGTGCCCTACGAGCAGCTCGCCCGGCTGCACGGGAGCGACGTCCTCGCCACCACGGTGGTGCAGACCTGCATCCGCTACGCGGAGGACCAGCGGTGCCGGTTCTGCGCCATCGAGGCGTCGCTGCAGGCGGGCGCGACCACGGGGGTGAAGACCCCGGCGCAGCTCGCCGAGGTGGCCGAGGCCGCTGCGCGGCTCGACGGGGTGCGCCAGATGGTGATGACCACGGGTACGACCAACGGGCGCGACCGCGGCGCCCGGCACCTCGCGCGCTGCGTGCGCGCGGTGCGGGCCGCCGTGCCCGGGCTGCCGGTCCAGGTGCAGTGCGAGCCGCCCGCCCCGGACGACCTCGCCGCGATCCGGGAGCTGCACGACGCGGGGGCCACAGCGATCGGTATCCACGTGGAGTCGCTCGACGACGCGGTGCGCCGGAAGTGGATGCCGGGCAAGGCCACGGTGCCGCTCGCCCAGTACGAGGCGGCGTGGGACGAGGCCGTGCGGGTGTTCGGGCACAACCGGGTGTCGACCTACCTGCTGGTGGGGCTCGGCGAGGACCCGGACGAGCTGGTCGACGGGGCGCTGCGGCTCGCCGACCGGGGCGTCTACCCGTTCGTGGTGCCCTACCGCCCGCTCGCGGGCACCTTGGCGGCCGCCGACGGCGCCGGTCCGCCCGACCCGCTCGTGCTGGACGACGTCACCCGGCGGGTGGCCGCCGGGCTGCGGGCCCGCGGCATGTCAGGTGCCGACCAGGGTGCGGGCTGCGCGGCCTGCGGGGCGTGCAGCGCGTTGCAGGCGGCCGGCGCATGACCACCGACCTGTTCGCCCGCAACGTCCTGCTCGTCGACCACCGCACCCGGCCCGCCGCCCCGGCGTGGCGGGTGGAGGACGCCGACGCCGCGGGCCGCGCGGCGCACCACCGGCTGCGGCACGAGGCGTTCGTCGCCGACCAGGGTCTGTTCCCCGGCACCGACCGCGACGCGGCCGACGACGACCCCCGGACCCGCCAGCTCGTGGCCCGGGACGCCGGCGGGGAGGTGCTCGGCGGCGTCCGGCTCGGGCCGTCCGACCCGGGCGGGCCGGACGTCGGCTGGTGGACCGGCTCCCGGCTCGTCTCCGCGCGCGGCGCCCCGCCCGGGGTCGGACCCGCGCTCGTGCGGGCCGCCTGCGCCACCGCCGAGGCGGCAGGCGCGCTGCGGTTCGACGCCACCGTGCAGGACCGCTACGAGCGGCTCTTCCGCAGGCTCGGCTGGCGCCGCACCGGCGCCGCGTCCGTCGGCGGGCGCCCGCACGCCACGATGACCTGGCCGGTCGGGCGGCTCGCCGCGCTCGCGGGCGCCACCAAGGGCCCGCTGGGCGGCCTGCTCGCCGGGATGCACCTCGGCGGCGCCGGGTTCGTCGGCGACGACGGCGCCCCGGTGCCCGGCACCGACGTCGTCGCGGCCTGCGACGCGATCCTCCCGTCGATGGTCGAGCGCGACCCGGAGTGGGCCGGCTGGTGCGGCGCGCTCGTGAACGTCAACGACCTGTCGGCGATGGGCGCCGCCCCGCTCGGGCTGCTCGACGCGGTGGCGGGCCGGGACGCGTCGTTCACCGCGCGGGTGCTCGCCGGGCTGCGCGCGGCGAGCGCGGCGTGGGGCGTGCCGGTGCTCGGCGGCCACACCCAGCTCGGCGTGCCGGCGGCCCTCTCCGTCACCGCGCTCGGCCGCACGCGGCGGCCGGTGCCCGCGGGTGGCGGGCGGCCCGGGCAGCACGTCTGGCTCACCGCAGACCTCGGCGGCGGCTGGCGCCGCGGCCACACCGGCAGGCAATGGGACTCCACGAGCGTCCGGACCACCGCCGAGCTGCAGGAGATCGGCTCGGCCGTCGCGCGCACCGCGCCCGCCGCGGCCAAGGACGTCAGCATGGCCGGGCTCGTCGGCACGCTGGGGATGCTCGCCGAGGCGAGCGGCTGCGGCGCCGTGCTCGACGTCGCCGCGGTGCCCCGGCCCGACGGCGCCACCGTGGGGGACTGGTTCACCTGCTTCCCCGGCTCGGCGTTCCTCACCGCCGACGACCCCGGCCGTGCCGTCGCCCCCGCGGGCCCGGCCACCACCGCCCGCTGCGGCGAGCTCGTGCCCGGCAGCGGGGTGCGCCTGCGCTGGCCCGACGGCTCCACCACCCCCGCCCTGCCCGGCCCGGTCACCGGCCTCGGGCCCGCCACCGGAGGCACCCCATGACCACCCTCGCGGCCGTCGCCGCCCCGTTCGGGCGGGACCTCGACGCCTGCTTCGCCCGCATCGAGGGCCTGATCGCCGACGCCCGCGCGCGCGGCGTGCAGCTGCTCGCGCTGCCCGAGGCCGCGCTCGGGGGCTACCTCGCGAACCTCGACACCGACCCCGGCGGGGTGCTGCCCGGCGACGCGCTCCCGCCCGCCCTCGACGCCGACGGCCCGGAGATCGCCCGGCTCGCCCGGATGGCGGGCGACCTCGTGGTCACCGCCGGGTTCTGCGAGTCCGACGGCGCGGAGCGGTACAACACGGCCGTCACGGTCACCGGCGACGGCGTGCTCGGCCTGCACCGCAAGGTCCACCAACCGCTGGGCGAGTCCGCGAGCTACGCAGCGGGGGACCGGTTCGCCGCGTTCGACTCGCCGGTCGGGCGGCTGGGCATGCTGATCTGCTACGACAAGGCCTTCCCCGAGGCCGCCCGCGCCCTCGCGCTCGACGGCGTCGAGATCATCGTGTGCGTCTCGGCGTGGCCCGCGGCGCGCACGGCCGCGAGCCCCGACCTCGCCGAGGACCGCTGGACCCACCGCTTCGACCTGTTCGACCGCGCCCGGGCGCTGGAGAACCAGGTGGTCTGGGTGGCGTCCAACCAGTCCGGCACGTTCGGCGCGCTGCGCTTCGTGTGCAGCGCGAAGGTCGTCGGCCCCGGCGGCGACCTGCTGGCCACCACCGGCGTGGCTCCCGGCATGGCCGTCGCCGACGTCGACGTGCCCGCCGTGCTCGCCGGAGCCCGCCGCGCGATGGCGCACCTGCGCGACCGCCGACCCGAGACGTACGGAGTGCCGAGCGGTGTCTGAGCCCCCTGAACCCACGTCCACGTCCTGGGGCACGCCCCGCGTGCCGTTCCCGGATCACGTGCCCGTCGCCGTGGTGGGCGGCGGGCAGGCCGGGCTGTCGATGTCCTGGTACCTGCGCCGGCACGGGGTCGCGCACGTCGTGCTGGAGCGCGACACGGTCGGCCACGAGTGGGCCGACGCCCGCTGGGACAGCTTCTGCCTGGTCACCCCGAACTGGCAGTGCCGGCTGCCGGGCATGCCCTACCGCGGCGACGACCCGGACGGGTTCATGGTCCGCGACGAGATCGTGGCCTACGTCCGTGGCTACGCGGCATCGTTCGACCCGCCGGTGCTGGAGCACACGCCGGTGCAGGAGCTGGCGCCCGGGCCGGAGGGCGGCTTCGTCCTGTCCACCCCGGCCGGGCGCCTGTCCGCCGGCCAGGTGGTGCTCGCCACCGGTGGCTACCACCGTCCCGTCGTGCCCGGCTGGGCCGATCGGCTCCCCGCGCGGATCGCGCAGGTGCACTCCTCGGCCTACCGCAACCCGCAGCAGCTTCCCGCCGGGGACGTGCTGGTGGTCGGCACGGGGCAGTCCGGCGCGCAGATCGCCGAGGACCTGCACCTCGCTGGCCGCACCGTGCACCTGGCCGTCGGGCGCGCGCCCCGCATCGCGCGGTTCTACCGCGGCCGCGACATGGTGGCGTGGCTGCACGACATGGGCCACTACGACGTGCCGGTCGAGCGGCACCGCGACGGCGAGGCCGCCCGGCTGGGCACCAACCACTACGTCACCGGCCGCGACGGCGGGCGTGACATCGACCTGCGCGCCTTCGCCCGCGAGGGGATGCGGCTCTACGGGCGGCTCACCGGCCTGGAGAGCGGCGTTCTCCGCTTCGCCGACGACCTCGCGGCCAACCTCGACGCGGCCGACCGGGTCAGCGAGAACGCGAAGGACCTCGTGGACCGCTACCTCGAGGCGGCCGGGATCGCGGCGCCCGCCGAACCGCGGTACCGACCCGTGTGGGCGCCCGGCGCCGGGCACCCCACCGCGCTGGGCGTCGACCGCATCGCGGCCGTCGTCTGGAGCACCGGCTTCCGCAGCGACTGGAGCTGGGTGCGCGTGCCCGCGTTCGACGGGCGCGGCTACCCCACCCACACCCGCGGCGTCACCAGCGTGCCCGGCCTGTCGGTGCTCGGCCTGCCGTGGCTGCACACGTGGGGATCGGGGCGGTTCTCCGGGATCGCGCGCGACGCGGAACACCTCGCCGCGCACATCGCCACGCAGATCGCCGCCGCGGCGCACCCGGCCCTGGCGGCAGCGGGATGAAGATCGCCGCGGTGGCGGCGCACTTCGGGCGCGACGTCGAGCAGTGCCTCACCAAGATCGAGATGATCGTCGGGGCGGCGGCGTCGCAGGGCGTCGACCTGCTCGTCTTCCCGGATGCCACGATCGGCGGCTACCTCGGCACCTTCGCGGGCACCGACGAGACCGGGTTGCCGCCCGTGCTCACCGAGGACTCGCCGGAGATCGAGCGGGTGGGCAAGGCGGCCGGGGACATGGTGGTGTGCCTGGGCTACCGGGAGCACGCCGCGGACCTGCCGTACAACGCGTCGGTCTGCCTCACCGGGGACGGCGTGCTGGGCCGGCACCGGAAGGTGCACCAGCCGGCGGGGGAGGCGGGCGTCTACCGGGCGGGCGACCGGTTCGCCGCGTTCGACACGCCCGTCGGGCGGCTGGGCATGCTGATCGACTACGACAAGACCTTCCCGGAGGCCGCCCGCACGCTCGCCGCCGACGGCGCGCGGGTGATCGCCTGCCTCTCCGCGTGGCCGGCGAGCCTCACCAATCGCGCCCCGCGGCTGGTGCAGGACCGCCAGACGCGGCTGTTCGACCTCTACGACTGCGCCCGCGCCGCGGAGAACCAGGTGGTGTGGGTGTCGGCGAACCAGACGGGGACGATGGGGCGGCTGCGCTTCCTCGGCCGGTCGAAGGTGGTGGGGCCCGGTGGGGACGTCCTCGCCCGCACCTGGGCGAAGGCCGGGCTCGCGCTCACCGAGCTCGACGCGGAGGCGGAGGTCGCGCGGGCGCGCACGGTGCTGTCGCACCTCACCGAGCGGCGGCCGGAGAGCTACGCGTGAGCGCCCTGCGGATCGCGCTGCTGACGTACTCGACGAAACCCCGCGGCGGCGTGGTGCACACCCTCGCGCTCGCCGAGGCGCTGGCCCGAGCCGGGCACGACGTCACGGTCTGGTCGCTCGGCCGCGGCGGCGACGCCGCGTTCTTCCGGCCGGTCGACCCGGCGGTGACCGTGCGGCTGGCGCCGTTCCCGGACGTGCCCGGCGAGGACGTCGGCGACCGGATCCTGCGCTCGATCGCGGTGCTCGGCGCGGCGTTCGCGGACGCCCGCGAGCGCTACGACGTGGTGCACGCGCAGGACTGCATCAGCGCCAACGCCGTGCCGGGGTGCCTGCGCACCGTGCACCACCTCGACACGTTCACCACGCCCGCACTGGTCGCCTGCCACGACCGCGCGGTGGCGCAGCCCAGGGCACTGATCTGCGTGTCGGCCGCCGTGGCCGCGGAGGTCGAGCGCGGATGGGGCAGGCGCCCCACCGTCATCCCGAACGGCGTCGACGCGGCGCGCTTCGCCGCCGCCGCGGAACCGGCCGGTGCGCCCGGCCGGGCGCGGTGGCGGGCGCGGCTGGGCCGCTACGTGCTGGCCGTCGGCGGGATCGAGCCGCGCAAGGGCACCCTCGACCTCGTCGAGGCCATGGCGCTGGTGCAGGCCGCCCGGCCCGACCTCGCCCTCGTGGTGGCGGGCGGCGAGACGTTGTTCGACCACCGGCACTACCGGGCCCGGGTCGAGGCCCGCGCCCTCGAACTGGGCGTGGTGCCCACCGTGCTCGGCCCGGTGCCGCACGCCGACCTACCGGCGCTGGTGGCCGCCGCCGACGTGTTCGCGTTCCCGTCCACGAAGGAGGGCTTCGGGCTCGCCGCGATGGAGGCCCTCGCGGCGGGGGTGCCGCTGGTGGTGCGCGACCTGCCGGTGCTGCGGGAGGTCTTCGGCGGCGCCGCGGCGTTCGCCGACGACCCGCCCGGCCTCGCCGCGCAGCTGTGCCGCGCCGCGGCGGGCACGGACCCGGCCCGACAGGCCGCGGGCACCGCGCTCGCGGCCCGGCACAGCTGGGACGACGCGGCGGCCGCCCACCTGGACGTCTACCGCCGGCTCACCCCTCATTCACGGTTGAGCTTGTCCTGAACGGATCCGGCCACCTTCTCCATCGGGTTGGGCACGTCGGTGGTGCCGTACATCCGGGCGTCGGGGCGGGTGGGCGGCGGCATCGGGGCGGACGTCGTCGGGCCCTCGTGGTAGCTGAACTCGTGCCCGTCCGGCGTGGGCCCGGACGCCCAGCTGCCGTTGGCCGCTTCCTTGCCGTCGCTGAAGTTGAGGTACTGGTAGGAGACCTCGGTGTACTCCTTGCTCTGCGGGAAGTTGCTGGGCACCGGCATCCCCTCGTAGCCCTCCTCCTGCAGCTCCTTGGCCGCGGCCAGCCACTGGTTCTGGTGCATCGTGTCGCGGGCGAGCAGGAAGGACAGCAGCTCGCGGACCCCGTGGTCGTCGGTCATGTGGTAGAGCCGCGCCACCTGGACGCGACCCTGCATCTCGGCGTTGGCGTTGGCCGTGAAGTCGGCGAGCAGGTTGCCGCTGGCCGTGATGTAGGAGCCCTGCCACGGGTTGCCGTTGCTGTCGACGGGGCGGGCGCCCGCGCCGGCCACGATCGCGTGCTGGACATCGGTGCCCCCGACGATCGCGGCGACCGTCGGGTCGTCCTGCACGGCGTCCTCGGTGATGCCCAGCGGTGACTTCTCGAGCAGCTGGGCGATCATGGTGGCGAGCATCTCGACGTGGCCGATCTCCTCGGCGCCGATCCCGAAGACGAGGTCGCGGTACTTGCCGGGCAGGTGGCTGTTCCAGCCCTGGAACATGTACTGCATCGCCACGGTGATCTCGCCGTACTGGCCTCCGAGGACCTCCTGCAGTTTGCGGGCGTACACCGCGTCCGGCTTGTCGGGCGTGGAGGCGAACTGGAGTTCCTGGCGGTGGAAGAACATGGCTCTCCTGGGGTGGGTCGTCCGGGTGGTCTCCGGCACGTGCCGGAGTCCCGGGGGTGCCCCCGCCCGCCCGGCGGAAACGCCGCCGGTCACCCGACCACCGCGACCGCCTCCACTTCGACCAGGTGCTCGGGCACGTCCAGAGCGGCCACTCCGATCAACGTGCCCGGCGGGACCGGGGTGGTGCCCAGCTGCTCCGCGGCCCGGGCGACGCCCTCCAGGAACAGGGGCATCTTGTCGGGTGTCCAGTCCACGACGTGGACGGTGACCTTCGCGACGTCGGCGAACGTGGCCCCGGCCCCGGCCAGCGCGCTGGCGACGTTGAGGTAGCACCGCTCGACCTGGGCGGCGAGGTCACCCGCGCCGATCGTCTCCCCGTTCGCGTCCCACGCCACCTGCCCGGCCACGAAGACCAGCGCCGACCCGGTGGCGATGGACACCTGGTGGTAGGCGCCGACCCGGGGCAGCCCGTCGGGGTCGATCATTTTGACGGCCATCGTGCGTCCTCCTCGTGCTCTCTTGCGGTGACTCAGTCACCGTAGGAGAGTGGCGGGCGACGTGGAAGAACGCACTTTCCGGTGACGGAGGAACCTCGTGGTGACCACCCAGTTCAGCGGCTCGGCGGAGGACGCGGACATCTCGCGGGCGGACTCGCTGGCGCGGGAGATCTTCTCCGACGTCGCCAACAAGTGGGCCCTGCTGATCATCGAGACCCTGGGGGAGCGCACGCTGCGCTTCACCGAGCTGCGCGGTGCGCTGGAGGGCATCAGCCACAAGATGCTCACCCAGAACCTGCGGATGCTGGAGCGCAACGGCCTGCTCGTGCGGGAAGTCCACCCCACCGTGCCGCCGCGGGTGGAGTACACGCTGACCGAGCCGGGGCAGGCCCTGCGCGCCACCGTCGACCTCATGTGCGGCTGGACCCGCCGCTACATCGGCCACATCGAGGAGTCCCGCCGCCGCTTCGACGCCTGAGGGCCCGCCCCTGTCAGGGCTGGTCGTAGTGGCCCGCCGCGATGTCCTCCAGGAGGGTGGGGCCGGTGGGCTGCCACCCGAGCAGCTCGCGCGTGATCGTGCTCGAGGCGGGCACGTCCAGCGTCAGGAAGCGGCCGACGAACGGGATCTCGGCGGCGATCTGTTCGGCAGGCGCCGACGTCGCCGGCACGCCGAGCCGGGCCGCGAGGGCCTCGGCGATCGCGCGGACGGGCACGCCCTCCTCGGCCGCCGCGTGCATGACCGTGCCCGCGGGCGCGCTCTCGAGCCCGAGCCGCACCAGGCGGGCGGCATCGGTGCGGTGCACGGCGGGCCACCGGTTGGCGCCGTCGCCGGGGTAGGTGCTCGCGCCGCGGCGGCGGGCGGCGGCGGCGGTGATGGAGACAAAGCCGTGGTCGCCCTCCCCGTGGACGGTCGGGGCGAACCGCGCCGAGACCACCCGCACGCCCTTCTCGGCGTAGGCGAGCGCGAGGTTCTCGGCGCCGCCGCGGGGTGAGTCCGGGCCGACGGCGGGGTTGACGTCGCGCTCGGTCGCGGGGTGTCCCAGCCCGGGCAGCGCGAGGCCCGCCGCGAACACGAACGGCTTGTCCGAGCCGGCCAGCGCGTCGCAGATGGTCTGCACCGCGGCCCGCTCGGCGCGGTCGGAGACCCCGGGGGTGGTCCAGTCGTGCTTGTTGGCCAGGTGGATCACTCCGTCGGCCGCGGTGGCCGCCTCGTGGATCCCGTCGAGGTCGTCGAGGTCGCCGCGCCGGACGGCCGCGCCGAGATCCTCGACGACGGAGGCCGACGCGTCGGAGCGCGCGAGGCCGGTGACGGTGTGGCCGGCGGCGACGAGCTCGGCGACGACGGCGCGGCCGATGAAGCCGGATGCGCCGGTGACGAAGACGTGCATGGTTGGCTCCTCATCGATGTCAGGTGCTGACATCGATAAGACTACCCGGTGATGTCAGGCGCTGTCATCGTGGTTCGGGCCAGTGTCGCAGCAAGGCGTCGAGCGCGTCGAGCACCCGGGGCCAGGTCTCCTGGCTGTCCGGTGCGCTGTGGCTGAACCCGCCGCTCGCCTCGAGCTCGACGTAGCCGTGCACCGCGCTGCCCAGGAGTCGCACCGCGGCCGGGTGGTCGGCCTCCGCGACGTCGTAGCCGCGCAGGATCGCCCGCGTCAGCTCCACGTGCCTGCGGCCCGCGCTCGCCGCCGCCGTGTCCGCGTCGAGTCGCAGCTGCATGGCGGCCCAGCGGCCGGGGTGTGTCCGGGCGTAGTCGCGGTAGGTGTTCGCGTACGCGGCGAGCGCCGCCGCGCCGGACCGGCCGGCCAGCGCCGCCGCGAGGAGGTCGGCCAGCTCCTCCAGTGCGAGCAGGGCGATCCGGGTCCTGAGGTCCTGCGTGCCGCGCACGTGCGAGTACAGGCTCGCGACCTTGACGCCGAACCGCCGGGCGAGCGCCGACGCGGTGACCTGCTCGAAGCCCACCTCGTCGGCCAGGTCGGCGCCCGCGAGCGCCAGTCGGTGGGGCGTGAGTCCGGCACGTGCCACGGGGTTCCCTCCCGGGGGAGTACACTGCCTAAAGCTTTTAGGAAACATACCATCAGCTTTAGGTAGTCGTCATGGAACCGATCACCGAACCCGAGATCCGCCGGTCGTTCGTCAACTGCTCGAAGGGTGAGGCCCAGCGCCTCAAGGTCCCCGCAGGCCTCGACGAGCTCCCCTGGGCCGACCTCGACTTCCTCGGCTGGCGCGACCCCGGCGCACCCGAACGCGCCTACCTCGTGGCCGAGCACGAGGAGCGCGTCGTCGGCGTCGTCCTGCGCGCCGCGGCCGCCGGGTTCCGGGGCTTCACCGCGCGCAGCCTCTGCTCGCTGTGCCTCACCACCCGCACCGGCGGCGGCGTCGTGCTGATGAGCGCCCGCCGCGCCGGCGCGGCCGGGCGCGGCGGCAACACGGTCGGCCAGTACCTGTGCGCCGACCTGGCCTGCTCCGCCTACGTCCGCGGGCGCAAGCAGTCCGTCGGGGGCCCGGTCGACGAGAGCCTCTCCCGCGAGGAGAAGATCACCCGCGTCCGCTCCCACCTCGCCGCTTTCCTGGGCGCGGTCATCGGGTAGTCGGACGTCCGCCACCTCCGGCGCGGCCGGCGCACGCTAGCGTCCGGGGGTGGCTTCCTTCAACGACACCGTGATCGAGGACTTCCGCGCCCACCGGGGCGTGCTCGGCGGGCACTGGGAGGGTAAGACGGTCCTCCTGCTGCACATCCCCGGCCGCAAGTCGGGCCGGGTCTTCGTCAACCCGCTCGTCGCGGCTCCCGACAACGGCTCGTACATCGTCTGCGGCAGCGCAGGCGGCGCCCCGCAGGAGCCGCAGTGGGTTGCCAACCTCGAGGCCGTCGACGGCCCGGTCACGATCGAGCTCGGCGCCGACACGCTGCAGGCCCGGCACCGGGTCGTCCGCCCCGGGCGCGACGACGACTGGGAGCGGCTGTACGGCGTGTGGCGCGACTACTGGCCGGACGCCGCCGGGTACGAGGAGAAGACCGACCGGAAGTTCCCGGTCGCCGTGATCACGGTGCGGCGCTGACGCTGCGCTCAACCCGCTCGGCGGCGAGCTCGCCGAACTGGTGGTCGACACGCACGCGGAGCTGCGCCAGGGCGCCGACCCGATGCGGGTGGGGCGACTGCTCGCCCTGGGCTACTTCTCGGCGGTCAGCCGGTGAGCGCGTCGAGCCCGGTCAGATCGAGCCCGTGGACCTGCGCGCCCTGGCCGGCGAGGCTCTCGCAGATCGCCCGGCCGATCCCGCCTGCGGCGCCGGTGACGGCGATCCGCCTGCCCTCGAAGCGGTTGGTCATCAGTCGCGCTCCCTCACGTGCTTGGGTAGGGCCCCAGGAGTGTCACCGACCGCACCACGGGAGGACCGGCGTGATCGCCACCGAACTCGAGTCCGACGTACTGGCCGCCGTCGAGGCGCTCGCCGTCGTGCCCGTCGTCGAGATCGACGACGTGGCGTCCGCGGTGCCGCTGGCCCGCACCCTCGCCGACGCCGGGCTCCCGCTCGTGGAGGTCACGTTCCGCACGCCCGCCGCGCGCGACGCGGTGAAGGCGATCGCGGCGGAGCTGCCGGACTTCCTGCTCGGCGCGGGCACGCTGGTGTTGCCGGACATGGTCACCGCCGCCGCCGCGGCCGGGGCGCGGTTCGGCGTGTCCCCGGGGCACTCGGCCGCCTGCCTGGCCGCCGCCGCGGACGCGGGCCTGCCGTTCGTGCCCGGCGCGGTCACCCCGAGCGAGGTGGGCGCCTGCCTGGAGGCGGGGGCGCGGCACATCAAGTTCTTCCCCGCGGGCGCCTACGGCGGGATCGGCACGCTGAAGGCGCTCGACGGTCCGTTCGGCTGGACGGGAGCGCGCTTCATGCCCACCGGAGGCGTGCGGCCGGAGAACGCGGCCGAGTACCTGGCGTTGCCCAACGTGTTCGCGGTGGGCGGCACCTGGATCGCGCCGCGCGCCGACATCGCCGAGGGCCGGTGGGACGCGATCGCCGAGCGCGCCCGCGCGGCCGCCGCGCTGCGGCCGGGCGCGGCCTGACGCCCGGTCAGCTCTCCGGGGCCCCGATCGCGCGCAGGTGGTCGATCGTGGCCTTCTTGCCCCGCCCGATGTGCTCGAGCATCCCGGCGGCGGCCTGCTCGGCCCGGCGCTCGAGCAGCGCCTCGGTGACGGCCTGGTGGTCGAGCACCGAGCGGTGCCTGCGGTGGATGAACCAGATCGCCTGGTAGGGCACCCCGGTCCAGAGCCGGTCGATGAACTCGTCGAGGAAGCCGGAGTGCGCGGCCTCGTACACGCTGCGGTGCCACAGCGCGTTCAGGTCGACCACCACGCCCTGCTCGCCGTCCTCCTTCTCGGAGGCGGCGCGGAACTCCTCGTGCAGCCCGCGGATCTCCTCGAGCTCCTGCGCGGAGGCCCGTTCGGCCGCCAGCCGCGTGGCCAGCGGCTCGAGGGTCTCGCGCAGCAGGTAGATCTCCTCCGCGCGCGGGATCGAGTAGCGGGTGACGACGTGGCCGTGGTGCGGCCGGTACTCGACGAGCCCGTGCGCCTGCAGCATGCGCAGCGCCTCGCGGATCGGGGTGAGGCTCATCTGCATCTCGTCCGACAGGCTCTGCAACGTGAGCTTCGCGCCGCCCGGCAGCTGCCCGCGCTCGATCTGGCGCCGGATCACGGTGAAGGCCTCCTCGGCCTTCGTCAGCGACCCGCGATCCCGCTTCGCCGGCGTCGGGCTCATCCTGCTGCCGCCTCGGCGAGCAGGGCGCGCGCCCGGTGGGCGATCGGGTAGTCGACGAACGTGCCGTCGTCGAGGCGGATCGAGGACACGCCCGCCGCCTCCGCCTCGCGGAACGCCGCGTCGATGCGCCGCGCGCGGTCCAGCTCCTCCGCGGTGGGGGCGAAGGCCGCGGCGACCACCGGGATCTGCCGGGGGTGCAGCACCTGCTTGCCCCCGAAGCCCAGCCGCCGGGCCCGGGCCGCAGCGCGGGCGAGGCCGTCGGCGTCGTCGAGGTCGAGGTGCGGTCCGTCGATCGGCTTCGGGCGCCCGGCGGCCGCCGTGGCGAGCACGAGCTGGGACCGGGCGACGAACAGCTCCTCGCCGTCGGCGGTGGGGGTGACGCCCAGCTCGCGCGAGAGGTCCGCGGGCCCGAACGTCAGCGTGCGCACGCGCGGGTCGGCGGACGCGACGGCGCGGGCGTCGGCGATCCCCGCCGCCGTCTCGACGAGCGGGACGATCCCGGTGCGGCCCGGTTCCAGCCCGGCCCGCGCCTCCGCCGCGTCGAGGAGCGCGGCCACCGCGTGCACCGCGTCCGGCGTGGAGCACATGGGGACGATCATCAGGTCGACGCGGCCGAGCACGGGTTCGAGCGCCGCGACGTCGGCCTCGGCGAACGCGCTGTCGACGCCGTTGATCCGCACCGCGACCACCGGGCCGTCCGCGGGCAGGCCGGGCAGGGTCTCGGCGACCGCCTGGCGGGCCTCCTCCTTGCGCGACAGCGCGACCGCGTCCTCCAGGTCGACGGCGATCCCGTCCGCGCCCGCCGCGGCGGCCTTGGGGATGCGGTCCGGGCGGTCGCCGGGCACGAACAGCAGCGTGCGCAGGCGCAGCGGGGTGGGCTGCGGGCTCATCGGTCCGCGTACCAGTTCGGGAGCTCGTCCTGCAGGTCCACCCACACCGACTTGACCCGGGTGTAGTGCTCCATCACCTGCATCCCGCCCTCGCGGCCGTAGCCCGACTGCTTGTACCCGCCGAACGGCACGAGGTGGTTGATCGTGCGGGTGGTGTTCACCCAGATCAACCCGGCCTGGATGCCCGCGGCCACCCGGTGGGCCCTGGCGACGTCGCGGGTCCACACCGACCCGGCCAACCCGTACTCGGTGTCGTTCGCCTTCGCGAGGGCGTCCTGCTCGTCGGAGAAGGTCATCACGCCCGTGACGGGTCCGAAGATCTCCTCGCGGATCATCCGCATCGAGTTGTCCACCCCGTCGAGGATGGTCGGTGTGTAGTAGTAGCCGCCCGCGAGGGTCGGGTCGTCGGGGCGGGTGCCGCCGCACACGAGCGTGGCGCCCTCCTGCCTGCCGCTCTCCACGTAGCCGGCGATCCGCTCGCGGTGCTGCGCGGAGATCTGCGCGCCCATCTGGGTCTTCTCGGACAGCGGGTCGCCCACCCGGATGCTGCGGGCGAGGGCGGCGAAGCGGTCGAGGAACTCGTCGTGCACCGAGTCCTGCACCAGGATGCGCGAGGCGGCCTGGCAGGTCTGGCCGGCCGCGGAGAAGATCCCGTAGGCGGTGCGGTGCACGGCCGCGTCGAGGTCGGCGTCGGCGAACACCAGCGTGGGCGACTTGCCGCCCAGCTCGAAGGTCACGAGCTTGAGGTCGTCCGCGGCGGTGGCCGCGATCTGCCTGCCCACCTCCGTGGAGCCGGTGAACGCGATCTTGTCGACCTGCGGGTGGGCCACGAGCGCAGCGCCCGCGGACTCGCCGAGCCCGGTGACGACGTTGAACACGCCGTCGGGCAGGCCCACCTCCGCGACCAGGTGCGCGAAGACGATCGAGGACACCGAGGTCTCCTCGGCCGGCTTGAGCACGATCGTGTTGCCGCCCGCCAGCGCCGGGCTGAGCTTCCAGGCCAGCATGAGCAGCGGGGAGTTCCACGGCACGATCGCGCCCACCACGCCCACCGGCTCGCGGCGCGTGTAGGTGAACGCCGACGCGGCCTGCGGGTGGGTCTCCCCGAGCACCGTCTGGCATACGCCCGCGAAGTACTCGAAGTAGCGCACGATCGCGTCGATCTCGGCGCGGACCTCGCGCAGCGGCTTGCCGTTGTCGCGCGACTCGATGACGGCCAGCTCCTCGCGGTGCCGGTCGACCACAGCGGCGATCCGGATCAGGTAGCGCGCCCGGTCGGCGGCGCTCACGCGCGACCACTCGCCGGTGAGCGCGCGGCGGGCCGCGGCGACGGCCCGGTCGACGTCGGCGGCCGACGCGCGGGGGAGCGTGGCCCACACGCCGCCGGTGCGCGGTTCGTAGGAGTCGAACACGGCGCCGTCCACCGCGCCGGTCCACTCACCGCCGACGAGCATCGGCAGCGTCACGGGCTGCCCGGTGTGCGCCCCGGACCGCTCGGTCGAGACGAGGGTGGCGACGAGGTCGCTCATGAGCGGGTCTCCTCCCCGGGCAGCAGCACCGGCTTGATCTCCTGGAACGCCTGCATGCGCCCGATCACGGCGTTGACCTGGTCGAGCGGGTACTGCCCGCTGATCAGGCGGTCGAAGGGCAGCCGGCCCGCGTAGCGGTCCAGCACGGTGAGGGCCTTGTGGTAGTGCGAGACGTCGCCGGAGAACGACCCGATCACCGTGAGGTTCTTCTTGGTGATGGTGCCGGGCGCCACGGCTGTGGTGCCGGCCCCGAGCTGCCCGACCACGAGGTAGCGGGCACCGAGTCCGGCCATCTCCACGCCCTCGGCGAAGGCGGCCGGGTGCCCGGAGAACTCCGCGACGAGGTCGGCACCCAGCCCGCCGGTGGCCGCGCGCACGCGCTCGAGCCGGTCGGCCGCGTCGGGGGTGTCCTCGAGGGAGATCACCTCGTCGGCGCCGAACGCGGTGGCCAGCTCCAGCCGCGCCGCGGGGGCGCCGACCGTCACCACGCGGCCGGCCCCGGCCTGCGCGAACAGGCCGGTGGCGAGGATGCCGAGCGGGCCCGCGCCCTGCACGACGACCGTGTGCTCGGGCCCCACCCGCCCCGCCTGCTCCACGGCGTTGACCACCGAGCGCAGCGCGCAGCTGGCCATGCTCGCCAGCGCGTCCGGCACGGCCTCGGGCACGCGGACCCGGCCCGACCCGGGCAGCACGTAGGCGTGCCGGGCGAACCCGCCCATCAGGTAGGGCCACTCCTGCATCGAGACGTGGCCGTACGCGGTGCGGTTCAGGCACATGGCCGGCCGCTTGCGCGTGCACATCTCGCACCGGCCGCAGAACGAGTGTGTCCAGATCACGCGGTCGCCGATCCGCAGGTCCTGGCCGACGGAGTCGACGTCGGCGCCCTCGCCGATCGCGACGACCCGGCCGACCATCTCGTGGCCGAGGATCAGCGGCAGCCGGATGTCGAGGGCCAGCGAGCCCTCCCAGCAGTGCACGTCGGTGCCGCACAGCGAGCAGGCGACGACCTCGACGAGCAGGCCG
Organism: Pseudonocardia zijingensis; assembly: GCF_042657305.1. Taxonomy (NCBI): domain Bacteria; kingdom Bacillati; phylum Actinomycetota; class Actinomycetes; order Pseudonocardiales; family Pseudonocardiaceae; genus Pseudonocardia; species Pseudonocardia zijingensis. Next base: position 93,948 of record NZ_JBHSKO010000012.1, read on the forward strand.
CCCGGCTCGACCCGCGGCGGCACCGGCACGTCCTCGATGCCGATGGGCGCGCCGAACTCGCGCACGACCGCCGCGCGCGTGTGGCCGGGCAGGGTGCCCGACGCGGTGCTGGACGTCATTCGGTGGTCCTCCTTCTAGCGGGTGGTCGGCAGGGGAGCGTCGGTGCTGCGGGTGCGGACCTGGCCCCAGAGCCCGATCACCACCACGGTCACCAGGCACAGCCCGACGATGTAGAGCGCGACGGGCCAGGGTTCGCCGCCGCTGCGCAGCATCAGGGCGGCCGCGATCAGCGGCGTGAAGCCGCCGATGAGGGCCGCACCGAGCTGGTAGCCGAGCGAGGCGCCGCTGTAGCGCACGCGCGCGTCGAACAGCTCGGAGAAGTAGAGGGTCTGGGCGCCGTACATCGAGGCGTGGCCGACGGCCAGCCCGATCACCAGCGCGAGCCACAGCGACGCCGCGGAGCCGCTGCCGGCGAGCCAGAAGAACGGGAACGCGAACAGGCCCATGAACGCCGCCCCCAGCGCGTACACGGGGCGTCGCCCGACCCGGTCGGCGAGCACGCCGAACACGCCGACCGTGCCGATCGACAGGAGGGCCGCGAGCAGCACGCCGTTCAGCGCGGTGCCCGTGCCGGGCCCGGTGTCGCGGGCGGCGAGCGTGAGGGCGAACACCGTGATCAGGTAGAACGTGCCGGTCTCGGCCGCCTTCGCGCCGAACGTCACGAAGATGCCGCGTCCGCTCGTGCGCAGCGCCTCCACGATCGGCACCTTCACCGCCTCCCGGGCCCCGGCCGTGGCCTCGGTGAACTCGGGCGACTCGGTGATCGACCGGCGCAGGTAGAGCCCGACCACCACGAGCACGAAGCCCAGCAGGAACGGCACCCGCCACCCCCACGACCGGAACTGCTCCTCCGGCAGCAGCAGGAACCCGTTGAGCACCAGGTTGGACAGCACGATCCCGGCGTAGACGCCCATCTGCGGCCAGGTGCCGTAGAACGCGCGGCGGCCCTGCGGGGCGTGCTCGACGGTCATGATCGCCGCGCCGCCCCACTCGCCGCCGTGCGCGAGGCCTTGCAGCAGCCGCAGCAGCACGAGGAGCACCGGGGCGGCCGTGCCGATCGCGTCGTAGGTGGGCAGCAGGCCGATCCCGACGGTCGAGAAGCCCATCAGCGCCAGCGTCGCGATCAGCACGGACTTGCGGCCCACGCGGTCGCCGAAGTGGCCCGCGATCACGCCGCCGAGCGGCCGGGCGACGAAACCGACGCCGAACGTGGCCAGCGCGAGGAGCGTGCCGACCGCCGGGTCGTCGCTGTGGAAGAACAGCGACCCGAAGATCGTGGCCGACAGCGCGCCGTAGAGGTAGAAGTCGTAGTACTCCAGCATCGTGCCGATGGCGCTGGCGAGGGCGACGCGGCGGATCTGCCGCTGGTCCGCGCCGGCGTGCGGCTTCGTCGGGGACATGCTCGTGGGTCCTCCCGTCGTTGGGGTTCCGGTCAGCCGAGATCCCGGTCTTCGGGGGCGTCGCGCGCCACGACGCCGTCCGCGACGAGCTGCGCGATCTCCTCGGCCGAACACCCGAGCAGCTCGCGGAGCACCTCGTCGTTGTGCGCGCCGAGCGGCGCTCCTGCGGAGCGGACGCGGCCCGGCGTGCGGGTCAGGTTCGCGATCAGCCCCTGCATGCGCAGCGGACCGAGGCGGGGGTGGTCGACCGTGGTGATGCTGCGTTCGGCGAAGTGCTCGTCGGCGGCGATGTCGGCGATCGAGTACACGGGCCCGACGGTGGCGCCGACGGCGTCGAACGCCGCCAGGACCTCCTCGTTGTCCCGCCCGGCGATCCAGCTCCCGATGGCTTCGTCGATCTCGTCGCGGTGCTCCACGCGGCCGGTGATGTCGTCGAACCAGGGCGCGTCGGCCAGGTCGTCGCGGCCCACCACCCGCAGGATCCGCCGTCCGGTGGCAGCGGTGGCCCCGGAGAGGGCGACCCACCGGCCGTCGCGGGTGCGGTAGCACTCGCGGGGCACGTTGAAGTCGGTGCGGCTGCCCTGGCGCCGCGGCACGATGCCCAGCTGGTCGTGCGCGGAGGTCTGCGCCCCGAGGATCCAGAACAGCGGCTCGTAGATCGACAGGTCGACGACCTGGCCCTCGCCGGTGCGCTCCGCGTGCCGCAGCGCCATCATCGTGGCGAACGCGCCCGCGAGCGCGGCCACGCCGTCGGCCAGGGGCCACTGGGGGAGCACGGGCGGGCCGTCGGTGTCGCCGTTGGTGTCGGCGAACCCGGAGATCGCCTCCGCGAGCGTGCCGAAGCCGGGCCGGGAGCGGTACGGCCCGGTCTGGCCGAACCCGGAGACGCGCACGACCACGAGCCGCGGGTTGACGCGCAGCAGGTCCTCGGGGTCCAGGCCCCAGCGTTCGAGGGTGCCCGGCCGGAAGTTCTCGACGAACACGTCGGTCTCGGCGAGGAGCGTGCGCAGCACCGCGGCGCCGCGCGGGTCGGACAGCGCGAGGGTGATCGCCCGCTTGTTGCGCGCGACGAGGGCCCACCACAGCGACTCCCCGTCCTTGTGCCACGCCCAGGAGCGCAGGCCGTCGCCGCGGGGGTGTTCGACCTTCACCACGTCGGCGCCGAAGTCCCCCAGCAGGGTCGCGATCATCGGGCCCGCGTAGATCGTGGCGGCGTCGACGACCCGCACCCCCGTGAGCGGGGACCGGTCCGCGGCAGAGGTCATGTCAAACATTTGATAAAACCTAGACGACGGGTTCGGCGGGGCACAACCGGGTGGTTCGTCAGCCCGCGAGCCGGCCCGCCTCGAGCGCGCTGAGCTGCAGCTGCAGCGCCAATCGGACCCGTGGCGACCCGAGGTCCAGCGGGGCGATCCCGGCCATGCGCTGCATGCGGTACCGCAGGGTGTTGGGGTGGATCCGCAGCTCGGCGGCGGCCGCCTTCGGCTCGCCGGCGTGCCGCAGCCAGGCCGCGAGCGTCGTGAGGTGGTCGGTGTGGTGCTCGCGGTCGTGCGCCACGAGCGCCGCGAGCGGGCCGCCGAGCAGGCTGACCTCCGGGCGCACCGCCGCCCGCGCCCGGGCCACGACCACGGTGTCCCATGCGTCCTCGATCCGCAGCAGCGGCCCGGGCAGGGGCTCGGTCGCCATCAGCGCGTGCAGCTCCGCGGCCTCCGCGCGCGACCGGGGAAGCTCGGCCCGGCTCGCCACCGTCCCGCCCGCCGCGGCCGCGAGCGCGGGGTCGTGAGCGTGCACCGCGTCGAGCAGCCCGGCGAGCCACGGCAGCGAACCCGCCGCGCTCGCCGGGCCGGACGCGGTGACCACCGCGAACACCGCGCCGTCGAGGTCGACCAGCAAGGGCTGGTTCCAGCCGAACCGGCGGGTGATCGACTCCCACAGGTCGAGCCGGGCCCGGACGTCCCCCGCGCCCTGCAGCGCGACCACCCGCCACGGGCCCTCGGGCAGCCACAGCTCCTCGTTCGCCGACGTCGCCGGGGTGCGCAACGCCTCGCGCAACCGGTCCGCCGACGCCCGGCGGGCCATCCCCGCCTGGGCGCGCAGGCGCAGCAGGTGCAGGGCGAGCACCGACGCCGCCCGGGTGAGCTCCTCCACGCGGTCCGCGGCGACCGGCTCGGCCACGACGGCCCAGATCGAGCCCAGCCACTCGCCACCTGCGCGGACTGGGATGACCAGCCGGGGCAGGGTCCCCTCCGGCACGTCGGTGATGTAGAGCGGCTCGCTCGAGCGGGCGAGCGTGCGGAAGACGCCGCGGGCCCGGAAGTGCGCCACGACCTCGTCGGGCACCCGGCGACCCACGATCGTCGACACCCGCGCCGGGTCGGTGTGCTCCTGGCGCGCCGAGTAGGCCAGCACGCGCGAGTGCGCGTCCTCGATCGTCACCGGGGCGTCGATGATCGCGGCGGCCGCGTCGGCGAGCGCCACGAGCTCGCCGTGCACGCCCGCGTCGCCCAGGGCGGGCGGGCCCGGCGCGGCGGCGCGGTCGACCACGCCGCGCACGAGCCACACCAGGTGCGCCCAGGAAGCGTGCGGGGCGAGCTCGAGCACCGCGATCCCGGCGCGGTCGCCCGCCGCGACCACGAGCGGGTCGCGCGCCAGCGGCGGCTTGACCACCACCCCGCACGCGCTGCGCTCCGCGGCGCGTTCGACCAGGTCGGCGGCCTCGTCCGGCTCGGCCAGCCCGATCCCGAGCACCAGGTCGCCCGCGACGCCGACGACGTCCTCGCCCGGTTCGGCCAGCGTGACGTCGGCGACCGGCCCCCCGCGGACCGCGCCCACGACGCGCAGCAGCGCAGGGCCGACGGCATCGACGAGCGCGGCGACGGTGATCACCGCTTCATTGTGCTCGTTCCACCATCTCGGCGCATCGGTTTGTCGTCATCGCATGAAGACTCGCTCTCGGCACCGGGAGACCATCGAGGTGTCGAACCGCCGCAGAAGAGGAGCTCACCGATGGTCACCGCGCACCGTCCGCCCGAACGGGTCGCTGTCATCGGGGCCGGCATGGCAGGCCTCGCCACCGCCTGGTTCCTCCAGGAACGCGGCATCACCGTCACCGTGCTGGACCGCGAGGGCGTGGCCGCCGGTTCCTCGTGGGGCAACGCCGGCTGGCTCACACCGGGCATCAGCACCCCGCTCCCGGAGCCCGCCGTGCTGCGCTACGGGCTGCGCGCGGTGCTCAGCCCCTCGTCGCCGGTCTACCTCCCGCCGACCGCCGACCCGCAGCTCATCCGCTTCGCGCTCGGGTTCGCCCGCCACAGCACGGCCACGCAGTGGAAGCGCGCCATGGCTGCCCTCGTGCCGATGAACCGGCTCGCGCTCGACGGCTTCGACGCACTGGCCGACGGCGGTGTGGGCGGGGAGACCGTGGAGGCCAAGTCGTTCCTCGCCGCGTACCGCACCGAGTCGGAGCGCACGGCGCTGCTCGAGGAGATCGAGCACATCCACGCCGCCGGGCAGGGCATCGAGTACGAGGTGCTCACCGGCGCGGACGCGCGCGAGATCGAGCCCTCGCTGTCCGACGAGATCGGTTCCGCGATCCGCCTGCACGGGCAGCGGTTCATCGACCCGGGCCGCTACGTCCACGAGCTCGCCGAGTCGGTGCGGGCGCGTGGCGGCGACATCCGGGTGGGCATGCCGGTCACCGGCATCCGCGACACCGGCCGCGCTGTCGAGATCGAGCAGGACGGCCGCGCCGACACCTACGACGCGGTGGTCGTGGCCACCGGCGCCTGGCTGGGCGACCTCGTGCGGCCGTTCGGCGTGCGGACGGTGGTGCAGGCCGGGCGCGGCTACAGCTTCAGCGTCCCGGTGGAGCACCTGCCGGCGGGCCCGGTCTACTTCCCTGCGCAGCGGGTGGCGTGCACGCCGATCGGCGACCGGCTGCGGGTGGCCGGGATGATGGAGTTCCGCCGCCCGGACGCCCCGCTCGACCCGCGCCGGATCCAGGCGATCGTCGACGCGGCCCGCCCGCTGCTGCGCGGCGCCGACTTCGACGACCGCGCCGACGAGTGGGTCGGCTCCCGCCCGTGCACACCCGACGGCCTGCCGTTGATCGGGGCCACGCGCTCCCCGCGGGTGTTCGTCGACGGCGGTCACGGCATGTGGGGCATCACCCTGGGCCCGGCGAGCGCCCGGCTGCTCGCGGAGCAGATCGGCACGGGTGTGCGCCCGGTCGAGCTGCGCCCGTTCGACCCGCTGCGCTGAGCCGCGTACCACCGGGGCGGTAGGCCGGTTGTCGCCCTGAGCGGGACGTGCGGGGCACGTCGGATCCGGATTCTGGGGACCTTCCCGGAGAAGGAGACCGACATGTCCCTGCGTTCCCACTTCCTCCCCACGACCGGCCCCGGCCTCGGCGCCGGTGTGCTCGCCCCGCTCGGGTTCCTCCTCGCCTACCTCGCGGTGAGCCCCCTGGCGGACGCGCTGGCCGACCGCCCGCTCCCGCTCCCCGGCGGACCCGCCGCCGAGGTGGCCGCCTACTACGCGGCCAATCCGGCGGCGATCACGACGACCGCCGTGCTGCAGGTCGTGTCGGTGGCCTGCTTCGCGGTGTTCGTCGGCGGCCTCGCCCCGGCCCTGCGCGCGGCGGGCGCCGGGTGGCTGCCGCGGGTCGGCTACCTGTCGGCGGCCGCGATGGTGGTGTCGTCCGCGCTGTCGATGACGCTGCTCGCGCTCTCGCTGTCGGCGGGCGACTCGACCGTGGCGGCCCTGCGCCAGGCCAACTTCCTCGCGGGCGGCCTGGTCAACGTGGTGCTGCTCGGCGTGTTCGTGTTCGGCGCTGCCCTGGTGCTCGGCCGCGACCTGCTGTTCGGCAAGCCGACCCGCTGGTTCGGCTTCGTGGCCGGCACGCTCGCCATGCTGTCGGTGCTGTCCCTGGCGTTCTACTACGCCAACGCGTTCCTCCCGATCGGCCGCGTGCTGTCGATGGTGTGGACCGTGGTCGCCGGCATCGTGATCTACCGGCGGGTGCGGGCCGAGCTCGCCGGCCGATGATCTGCCCTTCGCCCGAGGACGCCCTCTGCTCACGCGGCCACCGCCTTGATCCGCTTCGGGAGCAGGGCGTCGAGGATGGGGTCGGGGTCGAGGCGGTCGCCGTACCAGTCCGGGGTCAACGTCCGGTGGTCGATCCGGGCGTGCCGTTCGGCGAGGTCCTCGAGGTTCCCGCTGAGTGGGGGTGCGACATCCGGGATCGGTGAGCTGTCTGGGCCGCCAGATCGTGATGTCGGTCGGAGGTGCACCACGCTCGGTCTCACCCGGCCGTCGGGGTGTGACGACCGGTCCTCGCGTGGGCGGGCGTGCGCTGCGCGCGCTGCCGTTGCGTGCGGGGCGGCGATGCCGACGGCCTGCCTCTGGCACACCGGTTTCGCCGCTGGCACACCACGCCCGGTGCCGGCACACCGACTGCAACCGGTGTGCCGGCACCAGACCTGGTGTGTGAGCGCCCCGCCGCAGCCTCCGGCTGCCCTCACACACCACCGTCGGTGCTCACACATCGACTGCATCCGGTGTGTCGACACCACCTCTGGTGTGCGACAGCCGTCCCGTCAACGCGGTCTTGAGGTGGGTCGCTGTCCACGCGCTCGACGTCGACACCACGGTTGTTTCGATCTTGCGCGAGGACCGTCAGGTCGATCTCGAGCATGTGGACACGTGCGCGGCGGGATGCGCCCGAACCTCTGAGGATGGCGATCGGGATGGTTCGGGACCACAGGACAGTGGCGTAGGCACCCGGCAGTGACGGTCTCGCCGAGAACGGGCGTGCCCCCGCGTCGGGGACGGCCGCCACAGCGACCACGGGGTTCGGCAGTGATGCCCACCCGGCCACGACGCGACGCGCGACGGGCCGGGGACGGGAGGAATCGCGTGCTGGGCCGGGACGAGGCCTGAGAGCTTCCGCAGCACGGTGACCCGGCTCGCCAACCGCATGATCACCGCGTGAGGGTGGGTTCAGCTGAACCCGGCGCGGGATGCCGGCGGGGTTGGCGCGGTTCGAGACCCGGCTTGCGCCGGCCTGTCGGAGATGCACAGCGCCCGGGCTCACTCGTCCCGTGGGGTGCGACCACCGGTCCTCGCGTGGGCGGGCCTGCGCTGCGCGCGCTGCGTTGCGTGCGGGGCGGCGACGCCGACGGCCGGCCGCTGGCACACCGGTTTCGCCGCTGGCACACCACGCCGGGTGCCGGCACACCGACTGCAACCGGTGTGCCGGCACCAGACCTGGTGTGTGAGCGCCCCGCCGCAGCCTCCGGCTGCCCTCACACACCACCGTCGGTGCTCACACATCGACTGCAACCGGTGTGTCGGCACCACACCTGGTGTGCGAGCGAACGAGCCTCTCCCTCGGCAGCGCCGGCGGCCGGCACACCGCTTTGCCGCCCACACACCACTTCAGGCGCCGGCACATCGGCTGCAACCGGTGTGTCGGCACGACATCTGGTGTGGGAGCGCCCGCCGCAGCCTCCGGCTGCCCTCACACACCGCCGTCGGTGCTCACACATCGGCTGCAACCGGTGTGTCGGCACGACATCTGGTGTGGGAGCGCCCGCCGCAGCCTCCGGCTGCCCTCACACACCGCCGTCGGTGCTCACACATCGACTGCAACCGGTGTGCCGGCACCACGACCGATGCGCGAGCAGCCGTCCCGTCCGGTGCGGTCTCGAGGTGGGTTGCTGTCCACGCGCTCGACGTCGACACCACGGTTGCACGGTGGCGCTCGGAGGACCGTCAGGTCGATCTCGAGGCGTGCCCCCTCAGCGTGCCCCGGCCGGCGCGGTCTCCCGCCGCCGGATCCGCCCCCACGGCTTGACGACGGAGAGGGTGATGGCGGCGAGCAGGAGGGTGGGGGAGACCGTGGGTGGGTAGATCAGGTTGCTGAGGTCGAAGCTCACGGCTTCACCTGCGGCGAGCCGGCGGGCGAGGTCGGCCTGCTTCGCGACCTCGGGCTGCAGGGCGACGAGGACGAGCCCGGTGAGGACGACGTTGAGCACCAGCTTGATCGCGACCCACCAGTAGCGCACGAGCCCCCACTTGCTGCCCAGTCCGAGGGTGAGGCCGGAGAGCAGGCAGATCGTGCCGCACGCCAGCAGCGGCCAGACGGACACGAGTTCGAGGGCCTGCAGGCTGAAGACGAGGGTGGCCGTGTCGTCGGTCGTCATCGCGGTGGCGATGAGGACGGCCATCGCGACGTCGACGCCGAGCCAGCTGCCTGCCGAGGCGATGTGGACGATCAGCACGGCGCGGCGGGTGCGGGCGCCGAGCCGCCGGGGGGCGGCGTTCGCGGTCATGGGACGACCTTCCCGTCCGGGGCCGCGTTTGTCGTCCGACTGCGGGCGACACGGTGGGGTCTTCCGGCGGAGTAGGGCCGGTGCGGGTAGGAAGGGGTATGACGACCGAGCCGCTGCTCGCCGTGTTGGACCTGCTCGGCACGTTCGTGTTCGGGCTCAACGGGGCCCTGACGGCCCTGCGCGCCACGCGGCTCGACATCGTCGGGGTGGTCACGCTCGGGATGGTCACCGCGATGGGTGGGGGCATCGTCCGCGACGTCCTGATCGGCGACGTGCCGCCTGCCACGCTGCGGGACTGGCCCTACCTGGCGCTGGCGGCCTCCGGTGGGCTGCTGGCGTTCGTGCTGGCCCGGTGGCTGGACCGCTGGGAGCTGCCGATCACGGTGCTGGACGCGGTGGGGTTGAGCGTGTTCGCCGTGATCGGCGCGAGCAAGGCGATGGCCTTCGGGCTGGGGGTCTGGCCGTCGATCATCCTCGGCACCATCACGGGGGTGGGTGGCGGCACGATCCGCGACCTGATGGTCGGGAGGGTGCCGTCGGTGCTGCGCAGCGAGCTGTACGCGATCCCGGCGCTGGTCGCCTCGGCGATCACGGTGGCGGCCGTCGGGCTGGGCGTCTACGGCCTGCCCGCCGCGCTGGGGGCGGCCGCGGTCTGCTTCCTGATCAGGATGGTGGGCGTCGGGTTCGGGTTGAACGCACCCGGCGCCGGGCGGGTGGGCGGCCCGGAATCGGGGAACCAGGAGCCGTGACCGAATCTGCGACGGACGTCATGGCGGTGGTCCACGTGACTGCACCGGCGGACGTCGATCCGCACGTCATCGAGGCCGAGCTCACCCGTGCGATCACCAGCTCCCGCAAGCAACCGATGTCGGCGGAGCTGGCGCTGGCCGAGGACGTCCGCTCCGCGCCGCGGCACGGGCGGCGAAGACACGGGTTCGTGGCGATCCTGCGCGTGCGCGGGGAGGAGGTGCCTGCCGACTTCGGGCGCCGCCTGCGGAAGGTGGCGCGCAAAGGGCTGCGCCGCAGCTTCGGGCGGTCGGTGTCGGCCAAGGTGCGGTTGGAGATGAGCCCGGCGGAGGTCGCCGCGTACTGGTGCAGCGTGCGCGGACGACCCCACCGCCAGGTGTGACGGTGGGGTCGTCCGGGTGAGCGCGGGTGTCAGACGGTTCCGCGGGTGCCCCGGCGGGTGTACATGCCCGCGACGGCCGCGACGCCGATGACCGCGACGACGAGCTGGACCAGTAGTTCGAGCCAGTCGATGCCGCTCGTGGACGTCGGGATGCCGAGAAGCCGGGCGATGAAGGTGCCGATGAACGCCGCGACGATGCCGACGACGATCGTGAGCCAGATCGGGATCGGCTGCTTCCCCGGCAGGATGAGCCGCGCCAGCGCGCCGATGATGGCGCCGATGATGATCGCCGTGATGACTCCGGTGATGGTCATGCCCTCTCCAAGGTGAGCGGGTGCGTGAGGCACGTACGGGTGCTGAGTGCCCACGCGGCCGACGATCCACACCTGAACATCAGAAATTGCGCGGGGACGGAACCGCGCCCTCCCCCGTGGACGACCACTGGGGGTGCGGTGGCGGCGGGTGCGGGTCGGGTCGGGTGTGGTGGCGGCGGGTGCGTCGGTGGCAGCCGGGTTGCTCGTGCTCGCCGACCCGGGCGCCTACGAGCGGCTCGGGGTGCCCGCGCCCGCCGCCGGGGCGCAGGCGCTCGTGGCCGCCCTGCGCGCGCTGGCGGAGCTGGGCGCGGGGTACGCGGCGGGAGCGCTGCTGTTCGCGGCGTTCATCGCGGCGCCGCAGCGTTCCGGGGTGCTCGACGTGGACGGCTGGCTGGCGGCGCGCCGGGCGGGCGCGGCGGCGGCGGTCGCCGGGGTGGCGGCGCTGCTGCTGGGGCCGTTGACGGCGGCGGACCTGGCCGGGGTCGCGCTCGGGGACGTGCTGGACCCGCGGCGCTTCGACCTCTACCCGGCGCTGGAGGAGCCGATGGCGTGGCTGATCGCCGCGGCCGGGCTCCTGGTGGTGGCGGCCGGGGGTGCGCTGGTGCAGCAGTGGCGCTGGGTGCCCGCGTTCGCGGTCCTCGCCGTGGCCGCATCGGTGCCGTCTGCCGTGGTGGGCCCGGCCGCCACCGGGGCGAACCACGACTGGACGTCCGATGCGTCCGCGCTGCAGGCGGTGGGTGGCGTGCTGGTCGGCCTGCTCGCCTCGTTGCTGAGGCAGCGGGCACGCGGGGACGCCGACGAGGTGGTGGAGCGTCGCTGCCGCCGGTTCGTCGTGGTGCTCGGGACCGCGCTGCTGGTGTCGGCGCTGGTGCTCACGGTGCTGCGGGCCGGCTCGGGGCCGCTGATCGCGACGCCGTGGGGCACGGTGGCCGTGCTGCGGATCGCCGTGCTGGGGATCGTCGTCGTGGCCGGCGCGCGCCTGGCGCTGGCCGGCGCGGTGTGCGCCGTGGTGTTCGGTGCCGTGCTCGCCCGGTGGGTTCCCCCGCGCTTCCTGGAGCGCTCCGACACCCCCGGGGAGACGCTGATCGGCCACGACCTGCCCGACCCGGTGACGGTGGCGCGGCTGCTGCTCGACTGGCGGTTCAACATCCTCTTCGGCACGGCGGCGCTGCTGCTCGCGGGCGGTTACCTGCTGGCGGTGCGGCGGCTGGCCCGCCGCGGGGACGGCTGGCCGCGGGGCCGCACGGTGGCCTGGCTGGCCGGGTGCGCGGTGCTGCTGCTGGCGACGTCGTCCGGGCTGGGCCGCTTCTCGCCGGGTGTGTTCAGCGTGCACATGGTGACGCACATGGCGCTCAACATGCTGGTGCCGGTGCTGCTCGCGATCGGCGGGCCGGTCACGCTGGCGCTGCGCGCCCTGCCCGTCGCCGGTCGGGGCGGCGCGCCGGGGCCGCGGGAGTGGCTCGCGGGGCTGGTCGGCTCCCGCACGGCACGCGCCGCGGCCCACCCGCTCGTGGCGCTGGCGCTGTTCGTCGGCTCCTTCTACGCGCTCTACCTGACCGGGCTGTTCGACGCCGCGCTGCGCTACCACTGGGCCCACCAGCTGATGAACCTGCACTTCCTGGCGGTGGGGTACCTGTTCTTCTGGCCGCTCGTCGGCTCCGACCCGGCCCCGGTGCGGCTGCCCCACCTGGGCCGGCTCGCCGTGCTGCTGGCGGCGATGCCGTTCCACGCGTTCTTCGGGATCGTGGTGATGAGCTCGGACCGGCTGCTCGGCGGCGACTTCTACCGCTCCCTGGCCCTGCCGTGGCTGCCCGACCTGGCGGCCGACCAGCAGCTGGGCGGCGGGATCGCCTGGGCGTCCGGCGAGGTGCCGATGCTGCTGGTCGTGATCGTGCTGCTCACCCGGTGGGCGCGTGACGACGCCCGCGAGGCGTCCCGGTCCGACCGCCGCGCCGACGCCGACGGGGACGCCGAGCTCGCCGCCTACAACGCGATGCTCGCCCGGCTGGCGGGCTCGGACCGGTAGGCGTCAGACCTGGCGGCGCAGCCGCAGGCTGTGCGACACCACGAGCAGCGACGACAGGGCCATCGCGGCCCCGGCGAGCAGCGGGTCGAGCAGGCCGGCCACCGCGAGCGGGACGGCGGCGAGGTTGTAGCCGAACGCCCAGGCGAGGTTGCCGCGGATGGTGCGGATCGTGGCCCCGGCGAGCCGGACGGCGGCGGGCAGCACGGTGAGGTCGTCGCGGACGAGCACGAGGTCGGCCGACTCCACGGCGACGTCGGTGCCCGAGCCGACCGCGATTCCGAGATCGGCGGTGGCGAGCGCGGCGGCGTCGTTGATCCCGTCGCCGACCATCGCGACGGTCCGGCCGCCGGCCCGCAGGTCGCGGACCAACTCGACCTTCTGCTCGGGCAGCGCGCCCGCGTGCACCTCGTCGATGCCGACGGCGGCGGCGACGTGCCGGGCGGCGGCGGGCGCGTCGCCGGTGAGCAGCACGGGGGTCAGGCCCATCGCCCGCAGCTGCGCGACGGCCGGCGCGGCGCTGGGGCGGATCGTGTCGGTGACGGCCAGCGCGCCCGCGACGGCGCCGTCGACGGAGACCAGCACCACGGTCGCGCCAGTCGTGGCCCACTCGGCCACCTGCCCGGCGAGCGGGCCGGCCTCCCCGACGGCATCGGGCCGGCCGACCAGGACGTCCCGCCCGTCCACGGTGGCGCGGGCGCCGCGGCCGGGCAGCGCGCGGAACCCCGCCACGGTGGGCAGCGGCCCGTCCCCGGCGCGGGCGACGACGGCGGCCGCGATCGGGTGCTCCGAGCTGGTCTCGACCGCGGCGGCGAGCGCGAGCAGCTCCTGCTCGGCCACGCCGGGGGCCGTGGCCACACCGGTGACGCGCATCCGGCCGGTGGTGAGCGTGCCGGTCTTGTCCAGGACCACGACGTCGGCGGCGTGCACGGCCTCGAGCGCGCGGAAGCCGGTCACGAAGATCCCCAGCTCCGCGCCGCGCCCGGTGGCGACCATGATCGCGGTGGGGGTGGCGAGCCCCAGCGCGCACGGGCAGGCGATCACGAGCACGGCCACCGCACGGACGACGGCGTCGGCGGCGCTCGCCCCGGCCAGCAGCCAGCCGGTGAGGGTGAGCCCGGCCAGGACGAGCACGGCGGGCACGAACACCACCGACACCCGGTCGACCAGGCGTTGCGCGGCCGACTTGCCGGCCTGCGCGTCCTGCACCGCGCGCAGCATCCGCGACAGCCGCGTGCCCTCGCCCACCCGGTCGGCGCGCACGGTGAGGGTGCCACCCGCCGCGATCGTGCCCGCGACGACCTCGTCGCCGGGGCCGGCCTCGACGGGCACCGGCTCGCCGGTCATCGCGCTGACGTCGATCGCGGCGGCTCCGGACACCACGGTGCCGTCGGCCGCGATCCGCTCGCCCGGGCGGACGACGAACCGGTCGCCGGGCCGCAGGTGGGCCACCGCGACCCGGTGCTCGGCCTCCCGGCCCGCGGGTCCCCGCAGCACGGTGACCTCGGCGGGCCGCAGCGCACCGAGCGCGCGCAGCGCCCCACCCGCGGCGCGGCGGGCCCTGGCCTCGAAGTACCGGCCGGCGAGCTGGAACGTCGTGATGCCCGCGGCGACCTCGAAGTAGAGCGGCCCGCCGGTCACGGCGAGCGACCACAGCGACCAGGCCGACGCGGTGGCGATGCCCAGCGCCACCAGGGTGTCCATGGTGGTGGTGCCGTGCCGGAGCCCGGTGAGCGCCGCGCGGTGGAACGGCCACGCCGACCAGCCGACCACCGGCAGCGCGAGCGCGGCCACGACGAGCTCCCATCCGGGGAAGCGCAGCGAGGGCACGAACGACAGCGCGACCGAGAGGTCGGCGAGGGGGATGAACAGCAGGAGCGCGACGGCGAGGCGCCTGCGCAGGTCGGTCACGTCGCCGTGCGGCGGGGCGGGCGGGGTGTCCGGGGCGACCGGGTGGGCGCGGTAGCCGGCCCGTTCCACGGCCGCGACGAGCTCGGCCACCGGTGTGCTCGCCGGGTGCGTGACGGTGGCCCGGCCGGTGGCGAGGTTGACCGTGGCGAGCACGCCGTCGAGCCTGGCGAGCTTGCGCTCGACCCGCCCGACGCACGCCGCGCACGTCATCCCGCCGACCGCGAGTTCCACGGTGGCAGCTGTTCGTGTCTCCGTCCTCACCGCGGAGGGGTCGGCGGTGGTGGCGTCGCGGTTCCCGCCGAGGGGGAGATCACGCCATCGCGATCAGCATGGCCGCCATGCCGAGGCTCATCAGGACGTGGCAGGAGGCCTCGAGGCGCCGGCGGGTGCGCACGGCCCTCGCGACCCACCACACGGCTGCCGCGGCGAGCAGCGCGGCGGCGGCGACCGTCACCAGCCGGGTCAACGGCCCGGTCCCGGCCGCGGCCGCGGCGGCGTGGTGGGCGTGGTGGGTGTGCCCGCCGCCGGGGGTCGCCGCGACCATCCACACCATCGCGCCCAGCACGACCACGTGGTAGGTCGGTCCGGACAGCACCGGCCCGCCGGTGCTCAGCTGGTGTGCCAGGAACCAGGCGCCGAACAGGCCGAACACCGCGATCTGCGCGAGGCCGCTCAGGGTGTCCGGCCCGCCGGTCCACCCCCAGCTCATCGCGATCATCGCGATGCTCATCAGCAGGTGCGCCACCTCGGCCACCCGGTCGGTCCCGGCGGGGCCGCGGGCGAGGAGCACCAGCGAGTACATCCCCGTCGCCGCGAACACCACCGTGAACACCAGGCCCTGCACCGGGGACCCGAACATGAGCGCCGACCTCCTCCACTCGCCGTAAGGGGAGTCGTCGCGCCGCTCGTCCGGGTTCCCGCGGACCTGCGGACGGACGGAGCAGCGGGCGACCGCTCGACGCCCGTCGGTGATCGTACGGCGGCAGGGAATGTGCGAATCGGGTCCGCGCGCCGCCCGTGACTGGCATCCTCACGCCGTGCGCACCGATCGGCACTCCGCTCTCCCGCGCAGCCGCGCGGGGCGGGCCGCCGGTGCGGTCGCCGCCGCGCTGGCCACCACGGCGGGCGGGCACGCGCTGGCCACCGGCGCCCCGCCGCCCCTGGTCGGGCTGCTGCTCACCGCCGCCGTGCTGGCGGGGCCCGCGTGGTGGCTCACCGGCGGCGAACGCGGCTGGGAACGCCTGGCCGGGGCGCAGCTCGCGGCGCAGTTCGGCGGCCACGCGCTGTTCGTGCTCACCGCCGCCGACCCGGCCGCGCACGCGGGCCACGGGCGGCAGGAGCTGGTGCTGCTCGTCCACGTGCTCGGTGCGGCCGCGGCGGGCGCGTGGCTGCGCCGGGGCGAGCGCCGTGCCGTCGCGGCCGCCCGGCGCACGGTCGCCCTGCTGCGGAGCCTGTTCGGCCGGTTGCCGCGGGAGTGGCGCGGCGCCCACCCGCTCACGGCCGCGTTCCCGGCGGGCGCACCGTTCGCCGCCCTGCCGGGTGTCCGGCTGCGGCACTCGATCGTGCACCGGGGTCCTCCCGCGATCTGCCTCTGACCTCCGTTCACCGGCAGATCCGGCCGGGCACCTGAGCCGTGCCCGGCCGCCCCAGCGACCCTGAATCGGGAGCCTCTCATGTTCACGAACGCCAGTTCCTGGCGTGGCCTGGTGCTGCGCCTGCACTTCTACGCGGGCTTGTTGGTGGGCCCGTTCCTGCTGGTGGCGGTGTCCACCGGCATCCTGTACGTGCTGACGCCGCAGCTGGAGGACTGGCTGTACTCCGAGCAGCTGCGGGTGCCGCCCTCGGCGCAGCAGCTGCCGTTGTCGGAGCAGGTGCGGGCGGCGGTGGCTGGCAGCCCCGGTGGCGAGCTGGTGGCCGTCCGGCCCGCGCCGGAGCCCGGCGCCACCACCCGGGTCCTGTTCGACGAAGACGGTCTCGGCGATTCCGAGCGGAGGACGGTGTTCGTCGATCCGGGCACCGGTGAACTGACGGGGGCGCTGGTCACCTACGGCACGAGCGGGGTGCTGCCGCTGCGGACGACGATCGACCAGCTGCACCGGAACCTGCTGCTGGGGGAGCCGGGGCGCTTGTACAGCGAGTTGGCGGCGTCGTGGTTGTGGGTGGTGGCGCTGGGTGGCGTGGCGTTGTGGGTGACGCGGTGGCGGGCCCGCCGGGCAGCCGTGCGCGACCTGGTCCGCCCGCAGCCGGGGGTGACCGGCAGGCGGCGCACGCTCGGCCGGCACGGCGCGTTGGGGGTGTGGTTGCTGCTGGGGGCGTTGTTCCTGTCGGCGACCGGCTTGACCTGGTCGACGTACGCGGGCGAGAACGTGGCCGCCCTGCGGGCCGCGCTGGGGTGGGAGAACCCGGTGCTGGAGACGGCGGTGGGCGGCGAGCACGCCGGCCACGGCGCCGCCGCCGCAGACCACGGTGCCGGCGCGGGGCACGTCGACCCGGGTGCGTTCGATGCGGTGCTGGGGGCGGCGCGGACGGCGGGGATCGACGCGGGCCGGGTGGAGGTGGCGCTGCCGACCGAGGCGGGTGCGGCGTGGACCGTGACCGAGGTGGGCCGGGGCTGGCCGACCCAGGTGGACGCGGTGGCGGTGGATGCCGCGACCGGCACGGTGGTGGACCAGGTGCGGTTCGCGGACTACCCGCTGATGGCGAAGCTGGCGCGGTGGGGGATCGACGCCCACATGGGCGTGTTGTTCGGGTGGGTGAACCAGCTGCTGCTGGTGGCGTTCGGCGTGGGGCTGATCGTGTTGATCCTGCTCGGGTATCGGATGTGGTGGCAGCGCCGTCCCACGGGTGGGTGGGGCGGCCGCCCGGTGCCGCGGGGGCGGTTGCGCGGGGCGGGGCAGCCGGTGGTGTTCGCGGCGGTGGTGGCGGCCCTGGTGGTGGGCTGGTTCGCGCCGTTGTTCGGCATCAGCCTTCTGGGTTTTCTCGTCGTCGACGCGGTCCTCGGCCGGCGCGCCCACCGGGGGGTGGCCCCGTAGGGTGGGGCCCCTGGTCGGCCCGAACCGGGGAGCCTGGATGGACACATCGGCCGTGGTCTGGTGGGCGACGATCGCCGGGATCGTGGGCCTGCTCGCGTTCGACTACTTCTTCCACGTGCGCAAGGCGCACGTGCCGACGATCTCGGAAGCCGCCGTGTGGTCGGGGCTCTACGTGGGGATCGCGGTCCTGTTCGGGGTCGGGGTGCTGGTCCTCGCGGGCCCGGCCACCGGTGCGGAGTACTTCGCGGGCTACCTCACGGAGAAGGCGCTCTCGGTCGACAACCTGTTCGTCTTCCTCGTGATCATGACCAGCTTCCGGGTGCCCCGGGCCGACCAGCAGAAGGTGCTGCTCTTCGGCATCGTGTTCTCGCTGATCGCCCGCACCGGCTTCATCCTCCTGGGCGCCGCGCTGATCAACACCTTCGCGTGGGTGTTCTACCTGTTCGGGCTGGTGCTGCTGATCACGGCGGGCAACATCCTGCGGCCGCGCGACTCGGAGAACCGGTCCCCGGAGAACATCGTGGTGCGGCTGGCCAGGGGGCTGTTCCGGACCTCCGAGCACTACGACGGCGACAAGCTGTTCACGGTGCGGGACGGCAAGCGGATGATGACCCCGATGCTGCTGGTCATGGTGGCCATCGGCGGCACCGACATCATGTTCGCCCTCGACTCGATCCCGGCGATCTTCGGGCTCACGCAGAACGTGTACGTGGTGTTCACGGCCACCGCGTTCTCCCTGCTGGGCCTGCGGCAGCTGTACTTCCTCCTCGACGGCCTGCTCGACCGGCTCGTCTACCTCTCCTACGGCCTGGCCGCGATCCTCGCGTTCATCGGCGTGAAGCTGATCCTCCACGCGCTGCACGAGAACAACGTCCCGTTCATCAACGAGGGCCAGCCGGTGAACGTGGTCGAGATCGGCACCGGCCTCTCGCTGGTGGTGATCATCGGTGTCCTGGTCGTCACCGTGATCGCCTCGCTGGTGAGCCCCAAGGGCCGGGCGGTGAACATCGTGTCGGCCGCGCGGCGGCACGCCACGGAGTACCTGACCTGCGAGGTCGACCCCGAGGTGCGCGAGGACGTCTTCCGCAGGCTGCTCGCGGAGGAGGCCCAGCTGCGCAGGCTGCCGGAGAAGTACCGGGCGCGGATCCGCGAGGAGGAGAAGCTGATGACGCTCCTCGAGCGGGCGCACGCCGAGCACGACGCCCGCGTCGCCTCGAGTCCCTGAATCGGGATGGTGCAGGTGCGCCCGCGGTGGGTAAGCCGCGGGTGTGTCCACCGAATCCGAAGCCCCGGACCGCGCCGACCACCGGTCGGCCGCCATCGCCGACCTGTTCGACGCCCTCGAGGGCCTCATGATCCACTACGGGGCCCTCCCGGATGCCGAACGTGCCGCACGGCGGGCGGCCGACGCCGACCGCATCACGGGCGAGGTCGCCCGCCACCTGGAGGTCGCCCGGCGGCGGATCGCCGCCTCCGCCCGCCCGTGAGTGAGGGTTCAGCGACGAACGTCAGCGGCGCGGCAGCGGGCGGACCGCCGGGCCCTCCAGCACGGCGCCGTCCACGTCGAAGCGCGAGCCGTGGCACGGGCAGTCCCAGCTGCGCTCGGCCGCGTTGAACCGCACGAGGCAGCCCAGGTGCGTGCAGCGCATCGACACCGCGTGCACGGCGCCGTCCTCGTCGCGGTAGATGCCGGTCCGGTCGGTGCCGTTGCGCAGCACGCCCGCCGCGCCCGGCGGCACCTCGGCGGCCGATCGGACCTGGCCGGGTACCAGCCGGTCGCCGACGAGGTCGGCGGCCACCTTGAGGTTGGTCGCCGCGAGGGTCGGCAGCCCGCGCGGGGCGATCCGGTGCGGGCTGAAGGTGGCGGGCACCGGCCGGCCCTGGATCCGGTCCGCCAGCAGCCGCGCGGCCATGGTGCCGCCGCCCAGCCCCCACTTCGCGAAGCCGGTGGCTACGAGCATGCGGTTCGAGACGGGCGTGTACGTGCCGATCATGGGGCTGTTGTCGTAGGGCACGGGGTCCTGCGCCGACCAGCGGTGCGTGACCTCCTCGACGTTCCAGTGCTCGCGGGCGTGGTCGGCCAGCCGGGCGAAGACGCCCTCGTCGACGCCGCGCTCGCCCACGACGTGGTCCTCGCCGCAGACGATCAGCAGGTCGCCCGCGGACCGGTAGGAGCGGGTGGGGCCGCCCGTCGTGATCGTCATGCCCCGGGGTGGTCCGCCCGCGGGCCGCACCGCGATGCAGTACGAGCGGTGCGCCTTCATCCGGGCGAAGTACCCACCGCGGTCCCACACGGGGTAATGGGTGGCCACGACGACCTGGTCGCCGGTGAGGGTGCCCGCGGTGGTCTCGACCTGCACCGGTGAGCGCTCCCGCACCCCGACGGCGCGGGTCTGCTCGAACACCGCCGAGCCGTCGCCGTGCACGGCGGCGGCCAGGCCGTGGGCGTAGCGGACCGGGTGGAACTCCAGCTGGTCGTCCAGGACGGCCGCGCCGACCACGGGGTAGGGCAGGGGCACGTCGGTGGTGAACTCGGCCGGCAGCCCGGCGGCCCGGGCGAGCTCCACCTCGCGTTCGACGTCGGGCAGCGCGGATTCGGTGGTCGCGGCCGTGTAGGCCGACCGGCGCTGCAGGTCGCACTCGATGCCCGCCTCGGCCACCGTGGCGGCCACGAACTCCACGGCCGCCGCGTTGAGCCGGGCGTACTCATGGGCCACCTCGTCGCCGCGTGCGCGGGCCATGCGGCCGAGCATCGTGGACTGCAGCGCGCTGACCTTCGCCGTGCTGTGCCCGGTGACCCCGCTGCCCACCCGGACGGCCTCGACGACCGCCACGCGGGCCCCCGCGCGCTTGAGCAGCAGCGCGGTGGTGAGGCCGACGATCCCGGCGCCGAGCACGACGACGTCGAACGCGCGCTCGGGGCCGGGCGGCCGGTAGGACGGCGCGTCCGGCACGAACCAGAGCGACCCGCCCGCGCTCGTCGTGGGTGGCGTTCCGTCTGCCCCCGGCGCGTTCACTGCCGTCGCCGCGCCTCGGCGCCGGACTCCTCGTCCACACCCGGGTCCTGGCCTGCGACCTGCCCGACGAACGAGCCGGACTCGCCGGTGCCGGTGGTGGCGGCGCTGTCGCCCTCCTCGGTGGGCAGGCCGCCGGTCTCCCGGGTGCGGGCGACGTCCGGGTCGGGGCGGACGTCGTCCTCGGCGGTCTCGGGGCGGCGCAGGAGGGCGCGGATGCGATCGAACATGCCGGTGGACTACCCGGGCTGGACCGCGGGAATCGCCGCGGTGGCGCTCCGCTAACGGTGACGCAGGGCTTCCGCGGCGCGCTCGGCGTACCACCGGATGCTGCAGGGGTGGATCGGCACGGCGGACTGGCGCCACGAGCAGCCGAGGCAGTGCCCGGTGCCGTCGTCGACGTGGGCGCGCAGGAGTTCGGCGACGAGTCCGGGGCGTGCTTCCATGAACTCGATCACGGCGAACGGTCCTGCTGCGGTCACGAAGTCGATCTTGGACGGCTCGGGTGACGAATTGGTTCCGTTTCGGAAGTTATGCCCCGAACGAGTGAGGCCTGATCAGGTGAACAGAGTCAGGTGAAGTACCGCAGCCAGACGTACACCCACGCCATCGCGGTGCTGAGCAGGGTGACCACGATGCCGTAGCGGGTGAACTGCCAGAACGAGATCGGGTGGCCCATTCGCGCCGCGATGCCGATCGCCACCACGTTCGCGCTGGCGGCCACCGCGGTGCCGTTGCCGCCGAAGTCGGCACCGAGGGCGAACGCCCACCACATCGCCTGCGCGGCGGTGGGGTCGGAGACCTGGGCCACCAGACCCTCGACGATGGGCGCCATCGTGGCCGCGTACGGGATGTTGTCGAAGAACGCGCCGAGCACGGCGGAGCCGAACAGCAGCGCGGTGGCCGCGCCGAGGTAGTGGTTGCCGACCGCGGCGATGACGTACTCGCCGATCGTCTCGATCACCCCGGTGTGCAGCAGCCCGGCGACCATCACGAACAGGCCCATGAAGAACACGAGCGTGGGCCACTCCACCTCGCGCAGGGTGTCGTAGGTGTCGGCGCGCGACACCAGCAGCATCACACCCGCGCCCACGAGCGCCACGAGCGACGGCTCGAGGTGCAGCACCGAGTGCAGGGCGAACGCCGCGACGACGCCCGCGAGCACGACGAGGCAGCGGATCAGGAGCTGGGGGTCGGTGATCGCACGCCGCTCCTGCAGCGTCATCACCTCGGCCACCCGGTCGGGGTTGTAGCGGAACGACCGGCGGAACAGCACCTTCGTGAGCAGCACGAACGCGGCGAAGATGATCGCCACGATCGGTGTCATGTGCACGAGGAAGTCGTTGAACGTGAGGCCGGCCCGGCTGCCGATGATGATGTTGGGCGGGTCGCCGATGAGGGTGGCCGCGCCGCCGATGTTGGACGCGAGGATCTCCGCGATGAGGTAGGGCTGCGCCGGGATGTCGAGCCGGTTGCAGACCACCACCGTCACCGGCGCCACCAGCATCACGATCGTGACGTTGTCGAGCAGCGGGGACGCGACGGCCGTGATGGCCATCAGCATCACCATCAGCCGGTACGGGTGCCCGCGCGAGCGCTTGGCGGCCCAGATCGCGAGGAAGTCGAACAGGCCCGTCTGCTTGATCACCCCGACGATGATCATCATCCCGAGCAGCAGGAAGATGACGTTCCAGTCGATGCCCTCGTGCTCGGAGAAGAAGACCTCGGCGCCCGGCGTGAGGCCGAGCACGGTCATCCCGCCCGCGGCCACGAGGACCGCCTTGACCTTGTCGACCTTCTCGGTGGCGATGTAGTAGAACCCGCCGACGAAGATCGCGAGTGCTGCGACGGCGCTCATGGGCGCCGCCCGGCGGTCAGGCGGGTGGACCGTCCGCGGTGAGGCGGCCGAGCACCCGGTCGAGCGTGATCCCGCCGACCAGCTCGCCGCGCTCGTCGACCACCGCGACGAGCGGGCTGCGCAAGCGGCCCATGAGCGCGGCGATCTCGAGGAGGGTGGCGTCCTCGCGCACGATCGCAGGCCGGGAGAGACTGTGCGGCAGGCAGTCCCCGACCGACAGGTTGTCCAGTTCCTTCCAGAACGCGTCCGCGTGCGGCTCGTCGATGGTGCGGGCAAGCGCCTGGCCCTCCCGGTGCGCCCGCGGGACGGTCAGCAGCAGCACCTGGGTGCCCGGGAGCACCGCCGTGGGACGCTCGCGGGCGTCGACCACGATCAGACCGGGCAGGTGCCCCTGCGCCATCACGCGGACCGCCGTGGTCACCGCGTCGTGCGGGGTGACCGTCGGGACCTGTACCGCGAGTTCCCGTGCCCTCATGACACCGTCCCCCCGAGTGCGCCACTGCTGCTGCGCCGTGCGGCACCTTACGCGTCGACCCGCCGGTTCGCCGGGTTGCCGGCCAACCGCGCCACCTGCCGCTCGAGCTCCGCGAGCCGGTCGGCCACGGAGCGCTGGTGCAGGAGGTCGGCGAGCTGGTCGGCCTCGTCGGGGTCGAGGACGATCTGCTCGCGCACCGCGTCGTCGGCGCCACCCGTCCGGTCGACGAGGAGCACCCGCCGCCCGGTGTGCTCGACGAGCACGCTGAATCGCCTGCCGGTGCGGGTCGTGATCTCGTGGGAGTGGCCGACGCCGGGGATGGTGCTCGGGGTGATGTCCACAGGAGGTCTCGTGTCCTTCGTCGACTCGGTGGGGTTGAGGGGGTGGGCGTTGCGGGGGTGTGCATGGCGGTCACCTGCTGGTGGCCCAGCGGACGAGCGAGGGGTCGACGCGCGTCTCGACGCGGCCGAGCTGCACGTCGCCGATCTCGACACCCCACTCCGCGGTGCGCGCCGAGACGGCGGCCGCGAGCTCGGTGGCGCCGGTGAGCGGGGCCGTGGCGAGCTGGGCCAGGTCGCGCTCCGCGAGCCGGCGGCGCAGCTCGGACTCGAGCACCCACTCGACGGCCTGGTCGGGGTTGCTCGCCGTGGCGTAGCGGAGGGGGTCCTGCACGGTGCCCGTGGCGGCTGCGGTGACGGCCACGCGCACGGCGTCGCGGGTGGTGGCCTCGAGCCGGTCGACGCCGTACCAGCGCACGCCCAGCGGAACGCGCACGCCGCGGTCGAGGAAGGGCAGGAGGGCCACCACGCCGGGGCCCCGCAGGCGCGCCCGGCCGCGTCGCACCACCACCATCCGCTCACCGAGCGGTACGGAGCGCAGGGAGCAGAGCAGCAGGAGGAGCCCCACCGCGGTGGAGAGCACCGTGGCCTGGGCGCCGGACAGCGTGGCCTGATCTGCTTCCACGTCCGCCACCCCCTCCGCTCGTGCCCCGTCCGCCGCTACTCCGAGTCTTCGCAGCGGGCCGGTCGCACACCATCGGGTCCGACACCCACATCGAGGGGGGTGGGACATGCACGTCCGCAGCCCGGAGAGGGGGCTGACACCGATGGACGGGCCCCGCGCGAGGAGCGAGGCTGGGTCGCATGAGCGAGCGAACCGGGACGGTACCCGGCGCGAGCGTGCGAGGCGAGCGTCCGGCCCGGTCCCTCTTCCGGCGCATCGTGCTGATCAACGGGCTGGTCTTCACGGTCGGCACGCTGGTGCTCGCGCTCTCGCCCGCCACGGTGTCGGCACGCGTGCAGCTCACGGAGATCCCGGTGCTGACGGTGGGGCTCGCGGTGATCCTCACGGCCAACGCGCTGCTGCTGCGCCGGAGCCTGGCCCCCATCGACGCCCTCACCAGGGTGATGGCGCGGGTCGACCTGCTGCGGCCCACCGACCGGCTCGCCGAGCGCGGCAACGGTGACCTGACCCGGCTGATCGGTACCTTCAACGCGATGATCGACCGGCTCGAGGCCGAGCGCACCGCGAGCAGCGCCCACGCCCTCGCCGCGCAGGAGGGGGAGCGCCAGCGGATCGCGCGGGAGCTGCACGACGAGATCGGGCAGAGCCTCACGGCGGTGCTGCTGGCCCTCAAACGGGTGTCCGACCGCGCACCCGACGACCTGCGCGACGAGCTGCGCGGTGTGCAGGAGACCGTGCGCTCGAGCCTCGACGAGGTGCGCCAGGTGGCCCGGCGGCTGCGGCCGGGCGTACTGGAGGACCTGGGGTTGCAGAGCGCGCTGAGCGCCCTCGTCACCGAGTTCAGCGAGACCGCGGGCATCCCCGTGACGCGCAAGCCCGGGCGGAGCCTGCCGGACCTCGACGCCGACGTCGAGCTGGTGCTCTACCGGATCGCCCAGGAAGGGCTGACGAACGTGGCCCGCCACGCCGGAGCCGGCCGGGTCGAGCTCACGCTCGACGCGTCGGCGGACGCGGTCATGCTGGTGATCTCCGACGACGGGAGTGGTGGAGTGGTGCGCGAAGGCGCCGGGATACGCGGGATGCGGGAACGTGCGCTGCTCATCGGCGCGGAGCTGGCGGTGACGTCGGTGCCGGGACGCGGCACCGAGGTGCGGCTCACGGTGCCGCTGCCGGCGAGGGTGGCATGACGACCAAGACCCGGATCCTGCTGGCCGACGACCACGCCCTGGTGCGCCAGGGCCTGCGGCTCATCCTGGACGCGGAGCCCGACCTGACGGTGGTCGCGGAGGCCGCGGACGGTGCCGAGGCGGTGGCCGCCGCGAGCGCCGACGACGTCGACCTCGCGATCCTCGACATCGCGATGCCGCGGCTGACGGGGATCCAGGCGGCCCGGGAGATCTCCCAGCGCGCACCGCGGATCCACATCCTGATGCTGTCGATGTACGACAACGAGCAGTACTTCTTCGAGTCGCTCAAGGCGGGCGCGTCCGGCTACGTGCTCAAGTCGGTGGCCGACCGGGACCTGATCGAGGCCTGCCGGGCGTCGATGCGCGGCGAGCCGTTCCTCTACCCGGGTGCGATCACCGCGCTGATCCGCGACTACCTGCAGCGCACCCGCCGCGGCGACCGGTTGCCGGACCGGATCCTGACCCCGCGTGAGGAGGAGATCGTGAAGCTGATCGCGGAGAGCCACTCGTCGCGCGAGATCGCCGAGACCCTCGGGATCAGCGTGAAGACCGTGGAGCGGCACCGGGCGAACATCCTGCAGAAGCTCGGGATGCGCGACCGGCTCGACCTCACGCGGTACGCGATCCGCGCGGGGCTCGTCGAGCCCTGAGATCGAGTCCTGAATGCGCCGGGCCCGGCCGGGTACGCCCCCGGCATGGCCACGACCGACGGCACGCTGACCGCGCTCGCCCTGAACTGCACGCTGACCCCCGGCCCGGGGGAGTCGAGCACCGAGAAGATGGCCGGGCAGGTGCTCGACGCGCTGGCCGGGCACGGGGTGTCCGGCGAGGTCGTACGGGTGGTCGACCACGACGTCCACCCGGGCGTGCAGGCCGACATGGGTGACGGCGACGCGTGGCCCGCCATCCGGGAGAAGGTGCTGGCCGCCGACATCCTCGTGATGGCCACGCCGACGTGGCTGGGCAACATGTCCAGCGTGGCCCAGCGGGTGCTGGAACGGCTCGACGCCGAGCTGTCGGAGACCGACGACGCGGGCCGCCCGATCCTGTTCGGGAAGGTGGCGGTGACCGCGGTGGTCGGCAACGAGGACGGCGCGCACGCGATCACGGCCGCCTTGTTCCAGGGCCTCAACGACGTCGGGTTCACGGTGCCCGCGCAGGGCGGCGTGTACTGGAACGGCGAGGCGATGACGGGCACGGACTACAAGGACCTGTCGGACACCCCGGAGGCCGTGGCGACCGTGCAGAAGACGCTCGCGGCGAACGCCGCGCACCTCGCCCGGCTGCTGCGGTCGGCGGTCTACCCGGCGACGTGACGGTGACGTGAGGGTGCCGATGGCGCGTTTCGACCGCCACGAGCGGGGCATCTCATTCGGGTGATGTTGCTACGGGCGCCCGGTGTGTACCGGCCACAGGACGACACGGGACTGCTCACCGAGGTGATCGTCGACAGCGGGATGGCCGTCGGGCGCCGGGTGCTCGACGTCGGCACCGGCAGCGGGGCGCTCGCCCTCGCCGCGGCCCGCGCGGGTGCGGCGGAGGTGACCGCGGTGGACCTCTCGCTGCGGTCGGTGCTGGCCACCCGGCTCAACAGCAGGCTGCACGGGCTGCGCGTGCGGGTGCGCCGCGGCGACCTGTTCGCTCCGGTGGCGGGGGAGCGGTTCGACCTGGTGGTGGCGAACCCGCCGTACGTGCCCTCGCCCATGGAGCGGCTGCCGCGCCACGCGGTGGGCCGCTGCTGGGACGGCGGGCCCGACGGCCGCGCGGTCGTCGACCGGATCTGCCGCACGGTGCCGCGGGTCCTGGCCGACGGGGGCCGCCTCGTCATGGTGCACTCGGCGGTGTCCGGCACCGACGCCACGCTGGCGGCGCTGGCCGAGGCCGGGCTCACCGCGACCGTGCTGGCGCGGGCCACGGTGCCGTTCGGCCCGGTGATGCGGGCGCGGGCCGCGCACATGCACGCCCTCGGGCTCGTGGCGCCCGACGAGGACGTCGAGGAGCTGGTCGTGATCGGAGCGCACCATGCAGCGTGACGCGCGCCGGGTCGTCGTGACGGGGGATGGCCCCGTCCTGGTGACGGGCCCGGTGGAGATCGAGATGCCGGACGGCGCCACCGTGCGCTCGGACCGCCCGGTCACGGCGCTGTGCGTCTGCGGGCGCACGCGCAGGCGCCCGTTCTGCGACACCAGCCACCGGCGCCGGGCGGGGAGGGCGCGCAATGGCTGAACCCGCTCTGCCCACCCCCCGCGGTGAGGTGTCCGAGGCGGTGATCGACGCGCTGGCGGCGGACCGTCCCGTCCCGTCCACCGTGGACCGCGCGCTCGACCCGTACGGCGAGGACCTCCAGCTCGCCCTCTACTGCCTCTACGAGCTGCATTACCGCGGCTTCGCGGGCGTCGACGCGGAACGGGAGTGGGACCTGGCGCTGCTCACCCTGCGCCGGGAGCTGGAGGAGATCTTCCTCGGCGCCGTGCGCGCCGAGTGCCCCGCGGGCGCCGACGTCGACGCCGAGATCGAGGGCCTGCTCGACGAGCCGCCGGACGCGTGGGGCGTCTCGCACCACCTGCGCCGGCACGGGGAGCTCTGGCAACTGCGCGAGTACGTGGTGCACCGCTCGCTCTACCACCTGAAGGAGGCCGACCCGCAGGCGTTCGTCATCCCGCGCCTCGAGGGCGCGGCCAAGGCGGGCGTGGTCACCGTCGAGCACGACGAGTACGGCGCCGGGGACCCCCGCCGCGTGCACGCGCAGCTGTTCGCCGACCTCATGCAGGCGCTGGACCTGTGCGCCGACTACGGCCACCACCTCGACGCCGTGCCCGCGCCGGTGCTGGCGGAGGTGAACTTCATGTCGTTCGCGGGCCTGCACCGCCGCTGGCGGGGTGCGCTCGTCGGGCAGTTCGCGGTGGTGGAGCTGACGTCCTCGCCGGGGTCGGACCGGCTGGCGAAGGCGCTGCGCCGGCTCGGCGTGGACGCGGAGTTCTACGACGAGCACGTGGAGGCCGACGCCGTGCACGAGCAGCTCGTGCGCCGCGACGTGATCGCCCCGCTGGTGGCCGCGGAACCCGCGCTCGCCGCCGACGTCGTCTTCGGGATGCGGGCCTCGACCATGCTCGGCGACCGGTTCGGCGAGTTCCTGCTGGACCGGTGGGCGGCGGGCCGCTCGTCGCTGCGCACGCCGCTGCCCGACGCGCCCCTCGCCGTCCACCGGTGACGGGTGCCGACCGGCCCGCGGCGGTGCTGTTCGACCGGGACGGCACGCTCGTGGTCGACGTGCCCTACAACGGCGACCCGGTGCTGGTGGCGCCCATGCCCACCGCCCGCGCGGCGCTCGCGGCGTTGCGCGCGGCGGGGGTGGCCACCGGGGTGGTGACCAACCAGTCGGGGATCGCGCGCGGCTACCTGGACGAGTGCGCGGTGGCGGCGGTGAACGCGCGGGTGGAGTCGATGCTCGGGCCGTTCGCGGTGTGGTGCGTGTGCCCGCACGGCCCGGACGACGGCTGCGCGTGCCGCAAGCCGCGTCCCGGGATGGTGCTGGCCGCGGCCGCCCGGCTCGGGCTGCCGCCGGAGCGGATCGCGGTGGTCGGGGACATCGGCGCCGACGTGGTGGCCGCGGCCGAGGTGGGCGCGCGGTCCGTGCTCGTGCCCACGCCCGTCACGCGGGCCGCCGAGGTGCTGGCGGCGCCGGTGGTGCGGCCCGACCTGCTCTCCGCGGTGCGCCACCTGCTCGACGAGGAGCCTCCGTGACGCGCGTGCTGGTGGCGCGCCTGGACGGCGCGGGCGACGTGCTGCTCGCCGGGCCGGCGGTGCGCGCGGTGGCCGCGAGCGGTGCCGAGGTGATCATGCTGGTCGGGCCGGCCGGAGCCGCGGCGGCCCGGCTGCTGCCCGGCGTGGCCGACGTCCTGACGTGGACCGCGCCGTGGGTGCCTGCCGACCCGCCCGAGGTGCGGCCGGACGCCGTGGCCGATCTCGTCGCCGAGGTGCGGGGGCGGGGTGTCGCCGAGGCCGTGGTGCTCACCTCGTTCCACCAGTCCCCGCTGCCCACGGCGCTGGTGCTGCGGCTGGCCGGGGTGGCGCGGATCAGCGGCGCCTCGGTGGACTACCCGGGCTCGCTCCTCGACGTGCGGCTGCGGCCCGGCGAGGACCTCCCCGAGGACATCGCGGAACCGCAGCGGGCGCTCGCCGTGGCGGCCGCGGCCGGCTACCGGCTCCCGCCGGGCGACGCGGGGCGGCTCGCGGTACGCGCCCCGGACCCGCCCCCGGCGGAGGTGGCCGACGGCGGCCCGTACGTGGTGCTCCACCCGGGGGCGGCGGTGCAGGCGCGGCGCTGGCCCGCCGACCACCACGCCCGGGCCGCGGAGCTGCTGGCG
Source organism: Pseudonocardia zijingensis (assembly GCF_042657305.1). NCBI lineage: Bacteria > Bacillati > Actinomycetota > Actinomycetes > Pseudonocardiales > Pseudonocardiaceae > Pseudonocardia > Pseudonocardia zijingensis. The sequence goes on from NZ_JBHSKO010000012.1 coordinate 123,015, forward strand.
GCCGACGGGTGGCGCGTGGTGGTGACGGGCGGGCCGGACGAGACCGCCCTGACGGCGCGGGTGGCCGGGGTCGCCGGCCTCGACCTCGGGGGACGCACCTCGTTCGCCGAGCTCGCCGCGGTGCTCGCCGGTGCGGCCGTGGTGGTCGTCGGCAACACGGGGGCCGCGCACCTGGCCGCGGCGGTCGGCACCCCGGTGGTGTCGCTGTTCGCGCCGGTCGTCCCCGCGGTGCGGTGGCGGCCCCACGGGGTGGCGCACGTGCTGCTGGGCGACCAGGAGGCCCCGTGCCGCGACACCCGGGCGCGGACGTGCCCCGTGCCCGGGCACCCGTGCCTGGCCGGCGTCACGGCCGAGGACGTCGTCGCCGCGGTGACCCGGCTCGTGCAGGGCAGCCCGTCGCTCTCGGTGATGGATCAGCACGCGGAGTAGTAGTTCCTCGCCGCTCGTTTATCGCGGCACTGCTCGGCGACTCCTCTTGCGAGCGACGGAATCGTTCGAGCCGGGCGCGTGGCGCCGGTTCAGCGGGGGCCGCCTCGATGCGGCCGGGGGCCCGACGAGAGCTGGGATGACGTGAACATTCTGATCTGGCACGTGCACGGCGCCTACACGGAGGCGTTCGTCCAAGGTGCGCACCGGTACCTGCTGCCGACGCTGCCCGAGGGCGGCCCGTGGGGCGGCGGCCGGGCCGGGCGGGACTGGCCCGCGAACGCGGTGGAGCGCACGCCCGACCAGCTGGCGGACGACGACGTCGACGTCGTCGTGCTGCAGCGACCGGACGAGCTGGAGCTCGCGCGCTCCTGGCTGGGACGCACGCCCGGCCGCGACGTCCCGGCGGTGTACCTCGAACACAACACGCCGGGCGGGCCCGCCGCGACCACCCGGCACCCGGTCGCCGACCGCGACGACCTGCTGCTGGTGCACGTCACCGCGTTCAACGACCTGATGTGGGACTCCGGCACGACCGCGACCACGGTGGTCGAGCACGGCGTCCCCGATCCCGGGCACCGGTGGACCGGCGAGCTGCCCGCGGCGGTCGCCGTGATCAACGAGCCGCTGCGCCGCGGCCGGGTCACCGGCACCGACCTGCTGCCGCTGCTCGCCGGACCGGCCGGCATCGACGTCTTCGGGATGGGCACGTCCGGGCTCGGCACGGCGCTGGGCACGCCATCGGTGCGCGGCATGGGCGACCAGCCCCAGCAGCGCATGCACGCCGAGCTGGCCCGGCGCCGGGTCTACGTGCACACCGCGCGCTGGACCTCGCTCGGGCTCTCGCTCATCGAGGCGATGATGCTCGGGATGCCCGTGGCGGTGCTCGCCACGACGGAGGCGGCCCGCGCGGTGCCGCCGGACGCGGGCGTGCTGGCCACCGACCCGGACCTGCTGCGCCGCGGGATCGCCGAGCTCGCGGCCGACCCCACCGCCGCGACCGCCGCGGGCACGACCGCCCGCGCCGCGGCCCGCGCGCGGTTCGGACTGGACCGCTTCCTGCGCGACTGGGACGCGGTGCTCGAGCGGGCCGTCGCCGGGCCGGACGTCCCGGTCCCGGCGCCGGCCGCCGCCGGAGGAGGAGGCAGCTGATGCGCATCGCGATGATCTCCGAACACGCCAGCCCGCTGGCGGCACCCGGCTCCCCCGACAGCGGGGGGCAGAACGTGCTCGTGCGTGAGCTGGCGATGGCGCTGGCGGCCGAGGGCCACCAGGTCACCGTGCACACCCGCCGCGACGATCCCGACCTGCCCACCCAGGTGGTGATCGCCCCGGGCGTGCGCGTCCACCACGTCCCGGCCGGGCCCGCGGCCCGCGTACCCAAGGACGAGCTCCTCCCGCACATGCCCCGCTTCGCCCGGCACCTGCGGCGCGTCTGGCACACCGAGGCGCCCGACGTCGTGCACGCCCACTTCTGGATGTCCGGGATGGCCGCGGCGTGGTCCGCCCGCCCGCTGGGCGTCCCGGTCGTCCAGACCTTCCACGCCCTCGGCCACGTCAAGCGGCGCGAGCAGGGTGATGAGGACACCAGCCCGCCGTCGCGGCAGCAGGAGGAGGCCGCCATCGCGGCCAACGCCGACCGCGTGATCGCCTCCTGCCGCGACGAGGCCACCGAGCTGGGCCGCATCGGCGCGCCGCCCGAGCGGATGGCGATCGTGCCGTGCGGCGTCGACGTCGAGGAGTTCACCCCCGACGGGCCGGTGGCCCCGCGCACCGGCCGGCCGCGGATCGTCGCGATCGGGCGGCTGGTGCGCCGCAAGGGGGTCGACGAGGTGGTGGCGGCGATGCGCGACGTACCGGGCGCCGAGCTGGTGGTCGCGGGCGGACCCGACGACCCCGCGGCGCCCGATCCCGACCTGGCCCGGTTGCGGGCGTCCGCGGGCGCGGCCGGGGTGGCCGACCGCGTCCGGTTCACCGGTGCGGTGGCCCGCGAGCAGGTGCCCGCACTCCTGCGGTCGGCCGACGCCGTGGTCTGCGCCCCCTGGTACGAGCCCTTCGGGATCGTGCCGCTCGAGTCGATGGCGTGCGGCGTGCCCGTGGTGGCCAGCGCCGTCGGTGGGCTCGCCGACACCGTGGTCGACGGCGTCACCGGGCTGCACGTCGCGCCGCGGCGCCCCGGCGAGGTGGCCGACCGGCTGCGGCGGCTGGTGGCCGACCCGGACCTGCGGGCGCGGCTCGGCGCGGCGGGGCGGCGGCGCGTCCTGCGGCGCTACACGTGGCCGGCCGTCGCGGCGGCGACGGCCGCGGCCTACCGCGCCGCCATCGACAGCTGCCCGGGGCAGGCACCGGCAGCCCGAGCGACGAGGAGGGCGGTATGAGCGCCCCGGAGAAGAAGACCCCCGAGACGATCACCCGGGACGCCCGGCGCGAGCTGCGCCGCCACGTCGACCGGCTGGAGGCCGCGCTGGCGGGCCTGCGGGCCGCCGCACCGGTGCTGACCGGGTGGGGCACCGAGCTCGCCACCCGGCTCACGGCGGGCGCGCGGCTGCTGGCGGCGGGCAACGGCGGCAGCGCGGCGGAGGCCCAGCACCTCACCGCCGAGCTCGTGGGCCGCTTCGACGGCGACCGCATGCCGCTGTCGGCCATCGCCCTGCACACCGACACGTCCGCGTTGAGCGCCATCGGCAACGACTACGGCTACGAGGAGGTCTTCGCCCGGCAGGTCCACGCCCACGGCCGCGCGGGCGACGTCCTCGTGCTGCTGTCGACGAGCGGGCACAGCCCGAACGTCCTCGCCGCCGCCGACGCCGCCGCGGCCCGCGGGCTGGCCTGCTGGGCGCTGACCGGCCCGGGCCCCAACCCGCTCGCCGACCGGGCGAGCGCCGCGATCTGCCTCGACGGCGACACCGCCACCGTGCAGGAGATGCACCTCGCGGCCGTCCACATGATCTGCCGCGCGCTGGAGGCGGCCCTGCCCACCGGCGTGCGCGCCACCAGCGCACTCGCGTCCTGACCGGCCACCCGACCACGGAGGTGCCCTCCCACATGACCAGCACCGTCAGCGAAGCCCCTGCCGGGCAGCCGCCCCACACCCGCAGCCTCGGCACCGTGCTCGTCACGGGCGCCGCCTCCGGGCTCGGGCGCGCCACGGCCCGGGCCGTCGCGATCGCGGGCGGGCAGCCGCTGCTGCTCGACCGCGGCGATGCGCACACCCACGCGGGGCCGGACCTGGCCGCCGCCCCCGCCGCCGTGGTCGACCTGGCCGACACGCGCGCGGCGGAGGAGGCCGTGACCGCGCTCGCGGAGCAGGCGGGCGGGCTCGACGCCGTGGTCACCGCCGCGGGCACCGACCGCTGCGGCCGGCTCGCCGACGTCCCGGGGGAGGAGTGGGAGACCGTCGTGCGCGTCAACCTCCTCGGCACCGCGGCCGTGTGCCGGGCGGCGCTGCCGTTCCTGACCCGCTCCCGCGGCCGCATCGTCACGGTGGCATCCACGCTCGCCACCCGGGCGCTGCCCGACGCGAGCGCCTACTGCGCGTCCAAGTTCGGCGTGCTCGGCCTCAGCCGGGCGCTGGCGGCCGAGATGCAGGGCGAGGTCGGCGTCACGACGCTGCTGCCCGGCGGCATGGACACCGCGTTCTTCGACGGCCGCGACGCGCAGTACCGGCCCGGGCCCGACGCGATGCTCAACGACCCGGGCGCGGTCGCCGCCGCGGTCGTGTTCGCCCTGACCCGCCCCGACGGGTGCGAGGTGCGCGAGCTGGTGGTCACCCCGTCCGTGGAGCCGTCATGGCCCTGACCGGTGCGGGACCCCGGCCCGGGCACCACCCCGGCGCCGACCGCGGACCCCGGATCGACCCGGACGCGCTGCGCCGGGTGCTGCTCGTGCGGGCCGACAACCTCGGCGACACGGTCATGGTCACCGCGGCGCTGCACGCGCTGCGCACCCGGCTGCCCCGCGCCCGGATCGACCTGCTGCTGTCCCCGGCCGGGGCGGCCGCGGCGCCGATGCTCGCCGACGTCGACGCCGTGTTCCCGATCTCGGCCACCTGGCAGCAGCTGGGCCCGCCGCCCACCCACGCGGCCCCGCAGGACCGGGAGCTGGTCGCCCACCTGCGCCACCGCTGCTACGACGCGATGATCGTCTGCACGTCGTTCTCCCAGTCGCCGTGGCCGGTGGCTCAGCTGGGCCTGCTGGCCGGGATCCCGGTGCGCGTCGTGCAGTCCCGCGAGTTCGGCGGCGCCGCCGCGACCCACTGGGTCACCCCGCCGCCCGAGGGCACCCACCAGGTCGACCGCGACCTGCACCTGCTCGCGGCCGTCGGGCTCGCCGACCCGGCCGCACCCGCGCGGACGCGGCTCGCCGTGCCGCCCGCGGCGCACGAGGCCGCCGCGGCGCTCGCGCCGGAGCGATACGCCCTGCTCGCGCCCGGGGCATCGTGCCCCGCGCGGCGCTACCGCGCGGACCGGTTCGCCCAGGTCGCGGCGGCCGTCGCCGGGGCCGGGCTGCCGGTGCGGGTGAGCGGCAGCCGGGCCGAGCAGGACCTCGTCGCCGAGGTGGTGGCCGCCGCCGGCCCCGGCGTGGCCGCCGTGCCGCCGGTCGGCGTGCCCGAGTTCGCCGCGCTGGTGGCCCGGGCCGCCGTCGCGATCACGAACAACTCGGCGGGCATGCACGTCGCCGACGCCACCGGCACGCCCGTGGTCGTCACGCACGGCGGCACCGAGCGGCTGACCGACATGGCTCCCCGCGGGGTGCCCGCCGTGCTCCTGCGCGTGCCGACGAGCTGCTCGCCGTGCCGGCAGCTGCAGTGCCCCTACTCGCACGAGTGCCTCGACCTCCCGCCGGCGCGCGTGGCCGAGGCCGCCGTGGCGCTGGCCGAGGCCGGTGCCGGACTCCCGGAGGACCCGTGGTGGACCGAGAACAGCCTCGTCAACACCGTCACCACCAGCCCGGTGCCGGCCGCGTGATCCCGCCCGCCGGGGTCGCCGCCGCCACGCGCATCGCCGACCGCAGGCCGCGGGTGCTGGTCATCGGGGACGCGCTGCTCGACAGCTGGGTGTACGGGTCGGCCCACCGCACCGCGCGCGACGCCCCGGTGCCCGTCGTCGAGCAGACGAGCACACGCGAGACGCCCGGTGGTGCGGCCAACACCGCCGCCGCCGCGGCCGCGCTCGGGGCCGACACCGAGCTGGTGGCGGTGATCGGCGACGACGCCGACGGGCGGCGGCTGCGCGAGCTGCTGCACGCCGCCGGGGTGCGCACCGACCGCTGTCCCGTCGACCCGGCGAACCCCACACCGGCCAAGCACCGCGTCGTCGTCGGCCCCGACGGGGCGGGCGGCGGCCACGCCGTCGCCCGGTACGACATCACCTCGCCGGTGCCGCCGGGGACCGCGGCGCAGCGCGTGCTCGCCGACCAGGCGGTGGCGGCGATGGCCGAGCGTCCGGACGCTGTGATCATCGCCGACTACGGCACCGGCGCCACCGCGGCGCCGCTGGTGCGCCGCCGCCTGGAGCGGATGCGCTCGGCGGTGCCGCTGCTGGTGGTCGACGCGCACGCGCTGCGTCCCTGGGCGGCGCTCTCGCCCGACGTGGTCACCCCCAACGAGGAGGAGGCCGCCGCCTTGCGCGGCGAGCCGGTCCGCCGCGCCCGCGGCCGGGACCGCGTGGCCCACTACGCCGAGCGCCACTTCGACCTCGTGGCCGCGGCGGGCGGGGCGGAGGTGCTGCTCACCCTGGACACCGACGGCGCGCTGCGGCTGCCCGCCGACGGCTCCGCGCCCGTGCACCGGCCCGCACCCGCACCGGCGGCCCCGATCGCCACCTGCGGCGCCGGGGACGTGTTCGCGGCCGCGTGGACCGCGGCCGTGGCGGCGGGCGCGGACCGCGACGAGGCCCTCGCGCTGGCGCAGACGGCCGCGGACGTCGTGGTCGGGCTGCCCGGCACGGCGGTCTGCACGGCCGGCGCGCTGACCGCGGAGCTCGCCGCGCGGGAGCCGGGCCGGGTGCTGGGCCGGCGCGACCTGCTCACCGTGCTCGCCGAGCACCGGGCCGCCGGGCACCGGATCGTGTTCACCAACGGCTGCTTCGACGTGCTGCACCGCGGCCACGTCGCCTACCTGCGCGAGGCCCGCGAGCTCGGGGACGTGCTGGTGGTGGCGCTGAACAGCGACGAGAGCGTGCGCAGGCTGAAGGGCCCGGAGCGGCCGGTCAACCCGCTGACCGACCGCGCCGGTGTGGTGGGCGCGCTCGCCGCGGTGGACCTGGTGACCTCGTTCGAGGAGGACAGCCCCGTGGAGCTGCTCGACCTCGTGCGCCCCGACGTGTACGCGAAGGGCGGCGACTACACCCCGGACATGCTGCCGGAGACCCCTGTCGTGCGGGCGCAGGGCGGCGAGGTGCGGATCCTGGGCTACCTGCCCGACCACTCCACGAGCGCGATCGTGGCGCGCACCCGCGCCGGGACCGGGGTGGTGTCGTGACCGCCGGGCCGATGGCCGAGCTGGAGGTGCTCGTACCCACCCGCAACCGCCCCGCGGAGCTCGCCACCACGCTGTCCGGGCTCGCCGCGCAGTCCGCCGCGTTCGACGTGCTGGTGAGCGACCAGTCCGACGGCGACCCGTCCTGGGCGAGCCCGCCCGCGCAGGCGATGCTGCGGGCCCTCACCGCGGCCGGCAGGCGGGTGCGCGCGGTCCGTCACCTGCCACGGCGCGGCCTGGCCGAGCACCGCGCGTTCCTGCTCGCGTCGTCGGCGGCGCGGCGGGTGCTCTTCCTCGACGACGACGTCTGGCTCGAGCCGGGCACCGTCGGCAGGCTCGACGACGCGCTCACCGCGCTCGGGTGCGGGTTCGTCGGCGCGGCCGTGCAGGGCCTGTCCCACCTGGACGAGGTCCGGGAGGAGGAGCTGGCGCCGTTCGAACGCTGGTCCGGGCCGCCCCGGCCCGAGCGGGTCCGCCCGGACGACCCGGCCTGGCGGCGGTGGACGCTGCACAACGCGGCCAACCCCGTGCACCTCACCGAACGGCACGTGCGGCCCGGTGAGCCGTGGGTCGCCTACAAGGTGGCGTGGGTCGGCGGGTGCGTCCTGTACGAGCGCGCCGCGCTGGAGGCGGCCGGCGGCTTCGGGTTCTGGCGGCGGCTGCCCGTCGAGCACGCGGGGGAGGACGTGCTGGCCCAGCAGCGCGTGATGGCCCGCTCCGGCGGGGCGGGGATCCTCCCGTCCGGGGCGGTGCACCTCGAGTCGCCCACCACGGTGCCCGACCGCACCGTGGACGCGCCGGTGGCGCTGGGGCTGCAGGGGGCGTCCTCGTGACCGCGCCGATCGTGGTGGTGGGTGACGCACTGCTCGACGTCGACGTGCACGGCCGGTCGGAGCGGTTGTGCCCGGACGCTCCCGTCCCGGTGCTCGACGTCGTCGAGGAGAGGGCGCGGCCGGGCGGGGCGGGGCTCGCGGCCGTGCTGCTCGCCGCGGGCGGGGCCCCGGTGACGCTCGTGACGGCGCTCGACGCCGACCCGGACGCGGCCCGGCTGCGCGAGCTGCTGGAGCCCGCGGTCCGGGTGGTGGCCGGCCCGGCCCGCGGCGGCACACCGGTCAAGTGCCGCTGGCTCGCGCAGGACGGGCCGCTGCTGCGCACCGACCGCGGGTGCGGCACGGCCGCGCCGGGCGTCGGCGCCGCGGTCGCGGACGACCTGCGGGCCGCGCTGGCCGGCGCCGCCGCCGTGCTCGTCTCCGACTACGGCCGCCGGGTGGGCGCGGACCCGGCCGTCCGGCGGGCACTGGCGGCGGCCGCGGAGTCGGGCACCCCCGTGGTGTGGGACCCGCACCCGCGCGGCACCGCGCCGGTGCCGGGCGTGGTGGCCACCCCCAATGCCGCGGAGGCGGCCGCGTTCGCCCCCGGCTCGCCGGAGCCCGCGGCGGCCGCGGCCCACCTGCGGCGGCGGTGGGCCGCCCGGGCCGTGGTGGTGACCCGCGGCGCCGACGGTGTCGTGCTCGACGGGCCCGGGGCGTGCGGCGGCGTCGCGGCCGAGCCGGTGCCCGGTGGCGGCCTGTGCGGTGCCGGTGACGCGTTCGCGGGCGCCCTCGCCACCGCGCTCGCGGGTGGCGCGGGCGTGCGGGACGCCGCCGCAGCCGCGTGCCGCGCCGCGGGGGAGTTCGTGCGGTGCGGCGGGGCGGCCGGCCTGCGGCGCGCCGGGACCCGCTGGTCCCAGCGCGAGCCCGCGGGTCAGCCGGCCTTCGCGTAGTCGCGCACGTCGAGGGCGCGGGGCGGGCCGGTGAGGCCGGCCTTCAACTCGGTGGCGAGCCGGTCGAGGATCTCCACGTCGCCCGCCTCGAGCCCGTCGAGGGCGAGCCGGACGAGCTCGTCCGGCTGGATCAGCACGTCCTCGGGCAGGGTGATCCCGGCGCCCCGGGCGAACTCCTTCATCGTCTCGGTGGCGACCATGCCGGGGACCAGACCCGCGACGAGCGTGCCCTGGCCGGCCAGCTCGAGCCGGACCCCGTTGGTCAGGCCCCACTGCGCCGACTTGGCGGCGGCGTAGGCGCTGTTGCCCTCGACCGCGGCCCAGGCCGCACCGGACAGGACGTTGAGGATCGCGCCCCCGCCGTTGCGGGCCAGCACCGGCGCGAACGCCCGGATCATGGCGAGCGTGCCGTAGTAGTTGGTGTCCATCACGCGCCGGATCGCCTCGAGGTCACCGCTCACGAGGCTCCCGCCGCCGGTGGCGGCCCCGTTGTTGATCAGGACATCGACGTCGGTGGCCACCGCGGCGGCGGCGTCGACGGAGCCCTGGTCGGTGATGTCGAGGCGCAGCACCTCGGCCCCGGGGACGTCGACGAGCTCGGGGCGCCGCGCGGTGGCGTAGACCCTCGCGCCGCGGCGCAGCAGTTCGACGGCGAAGTGGTGGCCGATGCCCCGGTTCGAGCCGGTGACGAGTGCGGTGGCGCCGCGGAGATTCATGGGTGTCCTCCTGGTCGGACGAATAAGATGACCTGTGGGTCATGTTTGACGCCGCCACGCTATGGCTAAAGTGACCGAGCGGTCAACTTGGTAGGATCGTGATCGTGCCGACACCCACCCGTCCCCTGCGTGCGGACGCGGCGCGCAACCGCGAACTGCTCCTGGCCGCCGCCGAGGAGGAGCTCGCCGAGCGGGGTGTCGACGCCTCGATCGCCGACATCGCGCGCCGGGCGGGGGTGGCGAAGGGCACCGTCTTCCGCCACTTCGCCACCAAGGAGGAGCTGCTGGCCGCGGTCTTCGGCAACCACCTCGCCGCGCTCACCGATGCGGGCGCGCGGCAGCTCGACGCGCCCGATCCCGGCGCGGCGCTGCTGGAGTTCGTCACCGCCGCCGCCGACGCGATGCAGCGCTACGACCTGACTTACCTGCGGGTCCTCAGCCAGAACGACCCGCGGCTGTCCGAGCTGCGCGACCGGTTGCACGCGATCGTCAGCTCGCTCGTCGACCGGGCCCGCGCGGCGGGCGCCGTGCGCGGCGACATCACCGGCACCGACGTCTTCCTGCTGCTCTGCGCTCCGGCCCACACGGTCGAGCTGGTGGCGGACCCGCCGCCGGACCTGTGGCGGCGCTACCTCGCGATCGTCCTCGACGGGTTGCGCCCCGAGGGCGCCACCGCGCTGCCGCACCCGGCCCCGGCCTGGCCCTAGCTAGGCCGTCCCCAGCAGGTCCGCCAGCTCGGCGACGACCTCGGCCACCGGGATGTCCCCGAGGAACGACGGGCGGTGGGTGCAGCCCTCGCCCGGACGGTGCGGGTTGCCCACGGGCGTGCAGTCGGCACCGCACGCCGGGCAGTGCACCGTCCAGGCGAGCAGCGGCCGGTCGGTGGCGCGGCGGGTCGGCCCGGCGTTGATCACGTTCCCGCACCAGTACAGCCCCACCGTGGGGGTGCCCACGGCGCGCGCCAGGTGCAGCGGGCCGCTGTCGTTGGCGACGATCGCCGCGCAGCGCTCCAGCACCCCGGCGAGGGTGCCGAGGCCCGTCGCGCCCGCGAGGTCGCGCACGCCCGTACCCGCGGGAAGGGCGGCGGCCACCGCCGCGGTGAGCGCGCACTCGTCCGGCCCGCCCGCGAGCACCGGCCTGGCGCCGGCGGCCGCGGCGTGCGCCGCCTCGTCGGCGAACCGCTGGGCGGGCCACCGGCGCCGCGGGCCGGTCGCCCCGGCGTGCAGCGCGACCCACGGCCCCGGCCCCGGCAGCACCGCGGCGGCCGCGCCCCGCTCGTGGTCGAGCACGGCGAGGCGCGGGTACTCCGGCGGCCCGTCCGCGCCCACCAGCGCCGTGACCTCGAGCAGCCGCGACGCCTCCGCCTGGTAGTAGCGGTAGGGCACCGTCCGGTCCAGCGGTGGCGCGCCCGGAGCGCGCAGCCCCGCGGTCGTGGCGGCCCCGAACGCGCTCACCAGCGGGTTGGCGGCGGCGCCGCCCCCGTGCAGCTGCAGCGCCAGCGCGGGCCCGCGGGCCCGGAGCCGGGCGAGGAACGCGGGCAGCTCGGCGGCGTCCGGGGCGTCGGCGGGTTGCCCGGCCAGGCCGTCGACGCGGGGCAGCACCGCGACCTCGTCGACCGGGCCGGGCCGTCCCGCCAGAAACCGGGCGTGCCACGGCGCCCCGACGAGCACCAGGTGCGCGTTCGGGAACCGGGTGCGCAGGGCCGCGAGGGCGGGCGTGGCCATCAGGTGGTCGCCGAGGGCGTTGCACCGCAGCGCCAGCACGTCCCCGTGCCCCGGGTCGGTCCCCGTCATCCGGCGGCGGGGACGGCGGGGGAGCGGACGGCGGCCACCGCGTCCAGCACCTGCTCGACCTCGACGGCCAGGAGCGCCGGGTCCGGGGTGTCGGCGAACGCGTCCCCGCGACGCAGCCGCTCGTCCGTGAGCGCGACGTGCGGCCCGGGCGGCGGGCCCCAGCGGCGCGGGGACACGGGGCCGAACAGGACGACCGACGGCGTGGCGAAGGCCGACGCGAGGTGGGCGATTCCGGTGTCGCCGCTGACCACGAGGTCCGCGCGCGCCACCAACGCGGCCAGGCCGCCGATCGTGGTCGACCCGGCCAGCACGCGGTCGGCGGGCAGCCCGGCCCCGGCCGCCACCTCGCGCGCGAGTTCGATCTCCGCGGCGCTGCCCGTCACAACCACGAACCCGTCGGCGCCCAATGCGCGGGCGACGGCGGCGAACCGCTGGGCGGGCCAGCGCTTCGACCCGAACGCAGCGCCCGGGTGCACGATCGTCACGCGGGTGTGCGGCGCGGACGAGGCGGGCGGTGGGAGCCGCAGGTCGGTCGGGTCGGCGGCGATGCCGTGCGCCGCGAGCAGCGCGCACCACCGGTCCCGTTCGTGCTCGGCGCGCGCCGCGATCTCCGCCGGCGACGGACCGGTCCACCCGGGCAGCTCCGGGCGGCCGTAGCCGATCCGGCGCCGCGGCCGGCACGCATCGAGCGCGCGGTGGCTCTGCGGGCCCGACCCGTGCAGGTTGACCGCGACGTCCGGCTCCGCGGGCACGTCCAGCAGGGCGTCGGCGCCGTCCGTGCCCACCCCCGCGGCCACCACGGCGTCCACCGCCCCCGTGCGCATCGCCAGCTCGGCGAGCGGCAGCCGCGTCGCCAGCAGGACGCGGTGCTCGGGCAACGCACGCCGCAGCCCGCGCAGCGCGGGCACCGCCACGAGCAGGTCGCCGAGGTTCAGGGCGCGCAGCACCACCGCCACGGGCCTGCCCGGGAATGCCATGGCCCAGTGCTACCCGGCGGCCCACCGCTCACACACGGGGTGATCAGTCGAAGAAGCGCGCCAGGTGCAGGGGGTCGCCCGCCCCGTCCTCCTCGTCCTGCGCCAGCGGCGTGAGGTCGGCGAGGACGCTCGCCCCGTCGCACCCTGCGTGCAGCACGCGCCAGCGCCGTCCCGGCGGGGCATAGGCGCAGATCCCCTTCACGGTCTGCAGGTCGAGGAGCCGGATGTGCGTGGGGTCGGCGACCGCGTTGACGTGGCGCCACCACGGCGACATGAGGTGCAGGATCCCGCCGGGCCGCAGCAGGCGGTGGCACTCCTCGACCAGGCCGAGGTAGTCGATCAGGTGCTCGAGGACGTGCACGGCGTAGATCCGGTCCACGCAGCCGTCGGCGAACGGCAGCGGGCGTGACACGTCGGCGCGCACGGCCACGTCCCGGTCGGCGCGCAGGTCCACGCCGAGGTTCTCCGGGTACTGGGCCTGGCCGCCCGCGCCGATGTCGAGCGCGACCGGGGCCCGTCCCGCCACGCGCACCCGGTCCCACACCGCGTGCACCCCGGCCAGCCTGCCGAGCAGGCGCCGGGCCGTCGCGAGGTCCGCGGGCCGCTCGACCGAGCCGCGCAGGTGCACCACGCCGCCGTCGACCTCGGCGCCCAGGTCGAGCCCGGCGAGGCGGGAGTCGTGGGTGAGGGTGTCGGCGACCGATCGGCAGAGGTCGGCGTCGACGCGGTGGCGGCGTTCGGTGCCGAGCGGACCGGTCGGATGCATCGCGGAGGTGCTCCCTTCGACGGCGTGGGTGACGATCGGGTACTACCCGGGCGCCCCGCGGGTAGTCCGGCGGCATGGACGGCGAAGCGGGGAGGAACGGGGACCGGATCGCGCAGCCGTGGGGCGAGCGCACCCCGTACGGGCCGGGCGCGGACTGGCCCGTGCGGGTGGACCAGCAGCTCGCCGAAGGGCTCGACGAGCGGGGCGTGCAGCGGTGGGTGCGCTCGGCGTCGCTGCTGCACTCCAACGGCGACGCGATGGACATCGCCGTGGTGGACGGGCGCATCGCCGGGGTGCGCGGCCGGGCCGACGACCGGGTGAACCGCGGGCGGCTGGGACCCAAGGACCTGTTCGGCTGGCAGGCGAACGCCTCGCCGGACCGGCTGCGGCGGCCGCTGGTGCGCCGCGGCGGTGAGCTCGTGGAGACCGACTGGGACACCGCCATGGGGCGGGTGGTGGAGCAGTCGCAGCGGTTGCTGGCCGAGCAGGGTCCGTCCGCCATCGGCTTCTACACCACCGGGCAGTTGTTCAGCGAGGAGTACTACACGCTCGCGGCGATCGCGCGCGGCGCGATCGGCACCAACCACCTCGACGGCAACACCCGCCTGTGCACGGCCACCGCCGCGGCGGCGCTCAAGGAGACGTTCGCCTGCGACGGCCAGCCCGGCTCCTACACCGACATCGACCACGCCGACGTCATCGCGCTGTTCGGGCACAACATGGCGGAGACCCAGGCCGTCCTGTGGATGCGCGTGCTGGACCGGCTCCACGGCGCGGACCCGCCCCGCCTCGTCTGCGTCGACCCGCGGGACACGCCGGTGGCACGGGCCGCACGCGACAGCGGCGGCGTGCACCTCGCACCGCTGCCGGGCACGAACCTCGCGCTGGTGAACGCGCTGCTGCACGAGATCATCGCGAACGACCGAGTGGACCACGACTACGTCGAAGCGCACACGGTGGGGTTCGCCGAGCTCGAGAAGCGGGTGCGCGACTACCCGCCGGAGGTGGCGGGGCGGATCTGCGGGGTCGATCCGGAGCGGATCCGCGAGGCGGCGCGGGTGCTGGGGGAGGCCCGCAGGCTGCTGTCCACCGTGCTACAGGGCTTCTACCAGTCCCACCAGGCGACGGCGGCCGCCGTGCAGGTCAACAACCTGAACCTGGTGCGCGGGATGCTGGGCCGGCCCGGCTGCGGGGTCCTGCAGATGAACGGGCAGCCGACCGCGGAGAACACGCGCGAGTGCGGCGCCGACGGCGATCTCACCGGCTTCCGGAACTGGAACAACGACGCTCACGTGGCGGAGCTGGCGCGGCACTGGAACGTGGACCCGGTGCGGATCCCGCACATGGCGCCGCCGACGCACGCGATGCAGATCTTCCGCTACGCCGAGCAGGGCTCGCTGCGGATGCTGTGGGTGAGCGGCACGAACCCGGCGGTGTCGCTGCCGGAGCTGGCGCGGATCCGCTCGATCCTGGCGCAGGAGCGGCTCTTCCTGGTGGTGCAGGACATCTTCCCCACCGAGACCGCGCAACTGGCCGACGTGGTGCTCCCGGCCGCGACCTGGGGGGAGAAGACCGGGGTGTTCACCAACGCCGACCGCACCGTGCACCTGTCGGAGAAGGCCGTGGACCCGCCGGGCGAAGCCCGCCCCGACCTGGACATCTTCCTCGACTACGCCCGCCGGATGGATTTCCGCGACGCCGACGGGCACCCCTTCCCGCAGTGGCACGACCCCGAGTCGGCGTTCGACGCGTGGGCGGCGTGCAGCGCGGGCCGGCCCTGCGACTACTCCGGGCTGAGCCACGAGGTGCTGCGCAAGGCGCCGTCCGGCATCCAGTGGCCGTGCACCGCCGAACACCCCGAGGGCACCGAGCGCCTCTACGCCGACGGGCGGTTCCGCAGCGCCCCCGACGACTGCGAGCACTACGGCCGCGACCTGGTCACGGGTGCGCCGATGGAGGAGACGGAGTACCGGGCGCTCAACCCGGACGCGAAGGCCATCCTGAAAGCGGCGGAGTACGTGCCCGCGCACGAGCGGCCCGACGACGAGTGGCCGTTCGCGCTGATCACCGGGCGGACGATCTACCACTTCCACACGCGCACGAAGACCGGCCGGGCCCCGCAGTTGCAGGCCGCCGCACCCGACGTGTGGGTCGAGTGCGCCGAGGCCGACGCGCGGCGGTGCGGGCTCGTGGAGGGCGACCTCGTGGACGTCACCACCCCGCGCGGCGCGATCCGGGCGCGGGTTCGGGTGGGCGGCATCCGCGAGGGCGTGCTCTTCGTGCCGTTCCACTACGGCTACTGGGACACCACCGGCTCCGGGCCCGAGGAGGGCGCAGACGGGGCGGGCCGCGCCGCCAACGAACTGACCCCGACCGACTGGGACCCCGCGTCGAAACAGCCGCTGTTCAAGACCGCGGCGGCCCGGCTCAGTCCCGTCGGCAACCGCGGCGACGAGACCGGCGCTGACACCCGTGACGACTCCGGAGGTGCCCCGTGAGCAAGCTGCCCCTCGTGCTGCGCGAGCTGCACCGCTCCGAGACCGGCCTCGCCCGCGAGCTGCTCGCCCTCTCCGACCGGCACCGGGCCGACCACGAGATCTTCCACGTGGCGCGCGACATCGCGCGGTGGTCGCAGACCCACGTCCGCCGGCTCGCCGTGGTGGGCGGCGACCACGGCCTGCGGCTGGACCCGCAGCCCCGCTGGGATCGGCTGCGGGCACCCGCGCTCGCCCGGCGGGTGGGCGCACTGGTGGGGCGGCGGCCCGAGCCGGGCCTGCTGCTGCTCGCCGACCTGCGCAGGCTGCACCGCACGGCCGCCGGGGTGTCGGTCGACTGGGAGCTGCTCGGCCAGGCCGCCCAGGCGATGAAGGAGCCGGCCCTGCTCGAGGTGGTGCAGGCCTGCCACCCGCAGACCCTGCGCCAGATGCGGTGGGCCGACGCACAGCTCAAGGTGATCTCGCCGCAGGTGATCGCGTCGTGACGGCCCCGTTTCGCCGCACCTCTGACGGGTAGCTGCGAAGCGACACCCCGTTGTTGCGAAGGAGCCGACGCATGCGCGCACTGACCTGGCACGGGAGGCGGGACGTCCGCGTGGACACCGTGCCCGATCCGACGCCTGCGGACCCCGAGGACGTGATCGTGGAGATCACCTCCACCGGCCTGTGCGGCTCCGACCTGCACCTGTACGAGGTGCTCGGGCCGTTCCTCGCCGAGGGCGACATCCTCGGTCACGAACCGATGGGCCGGGTCGTCGAGAAGGGGTCCGCGGTGACCGAGCTCGACGTCGGCGACCGCGTCGTCGTGCCGTTCAACGTCTCGTGCGGCCGCTGCTGGATGTGCGAGCGCGGGCTGCACTCGCAGTGCGAGACCACCCAGAACCGGGACCAGGGGATGGGCGCCTCGCTGTTCGGCTACACGAAGCTCTACGGGCAGGTGCCGGGCGGCCAGGCGGAGTACCTGAGGGTGCCGTTCGGCAACGCGCTGCCCATCAAGGTGCCCGAGGGGCCGCCGGACGACCGGTTCGTGTACCTGTCCGACGTGCTGCCGACCGCCTGGCAGGCGGTGGAGTACGCCGACCCGCCCCGCGACGGGAGCCTCGTCGTGCTCGGGCTCGGGCCGATCGGGGACATGGCGTGCCGGGTGGCGCGCCACCGCGGGATCGAAACCGTGATCGGGATCGACCTCGTGCCCGAGCGCCTCGTCCGGGCGGCGGCGCGCGGGATCACCACCATCGACCTGAAGGAGGCGGGCCGGGACCTCGTGGAGCGGGTCCGGGCCCACACCGGCGGCCGCGGCGCCGACGCCGTGATCGACGCGGTGGGCATGGAGGCGCACGGTTCCCCCGTCGGCAAGCTCGCCCACACCGCCGTCGGCTTCCTGCCCGACGCCCTCGCGGCGCCGCTGATGAAGACCGCGGGCGTGGACCGGCTGGCGGCCCTGCTGACGGCCGTGGAGCTCGTCCGGCGCGGCGGCACGGTGTCGCTGTCGGGCGTCTACGGCGGCACCGCCGACCCGCTGCCGATGCTGCGGATCTTCGACAAGCAGATCCAGCTGCGGATGGGCCAGGCCAACGTCCACCGGTGGGTGCCGGACCTGCTGCCGCTGCTTTCCGACGACGACCCGCTCGGCGTCGACGGGTTCGCCACCCACCACGTGGCTCTGGAGCAGGCGCCGGAGGCGTACGCGATGTTCCAGGAGAAGCGCGACGGCGCGGTCAAGGTCCTGTTCAAACCCGGTGCGGGCGCCTGAGCGCGCATGCGGCCCCGGCGGCGGGGTATCCGGGGACGAGGCCACCACACGAGAACAGGATCGAGGGCCGTCATGTCATCATCCGCCGAGACCGGGGACGTCACCGGCACCAAGGACAAGGACTACAACCTGATCTGGTTCGTCGAGGCGTGCCTGTCGAATGCCCTCCGGATGGAGAGCTACGCGCAGGACGCCGAGCGGGCGGGTGACCAGGAGCTCGCCGACCTCTTCCAGCGGGCGCAACACGAGAGCCGCAAGGGCGCGGAGCAGGGCAAGCAGTTGCTCGCGGCGCGCGTCGGCCGCTGACCGTCGCACCAGCCGGGATGGGCGTGGAAATGTCCGGTACATTTCCACGCCCATTCTCGTGATCTGCGTAACCCGCATTCCGCGGGCGTTGTCCGCGGCATTGCAGGAGCGCACACTGCGGTGGTGGACGCCGGCATCGAGGAATTCCTCTGGTACGTCCCCAACACGGTCGAGCCGGGCCACCGAGGTGACGACACGGTCGACGGGTGGGGGAGCCTGGACTACTCGGTGCGGCTCGCCGAGGCCGCGGAGCGGCACGGGTGGGGCGGTGCCCTGATCGGCGCCGGGTGGGGGCGGCCGGACACGTTCACCGTCGCCACCGCAATCGCCGCCCGCACCACGCGGTTCCGGCCGCTGGTGGCGATCCGGCCCGGGTACTGGCAGCCCGCCCACTTCGCGAGCGCGGCCGCCACGCTGGACCGGCTGTCCGGCGGGCGCCTCGCGATCAACGTCGTCACCGGGGTGGACGACCTCGCGGCGTACGGCGACGGCGAGTTCGACCCGGCGCGCCGCTACGACCGCACGCGGGAGTTCCTCCGGCTCGTCCGCAGGCTCTGGTCCGAGGACGGGGTGACCTTCGAGGGCGACTTCTACCGGGTCCGGGACTCCACGCTGAGTCCGAAACCGGTCGGCGGTGCGCACCCGCGGTTGTACTTCGGCGGTGCGTCGAGCGCCGCCGAGGAGGTCGCGGCCACCGAGGCGGACGTGCAGCTGTTCTGGGGCGAGCCGCTCGCCGGCATCGCCGAACGCATCGACCGCCTCCGGGAACTGAGCCGCACCCTGGGCCGCGAGCACCCGCCGATGGAGTTCGGGCTGCGCATCACCACCGTCGTGCGGGACACCACCGACGAGGCGTGGCGCGCCGCCGAGGCGAAGGTGGCGCAGATGGCCGGGCGCCGCGACGAGCCGCTGCGGGGCAGCCACGACGGGTCGGTCGGGCAGCGCAGGCTGCGCGAGCTCGCCGAGCGCGGCGACGTGCTCGACTCGTGCCTGTACACGGCGCCCGGCCGGTACGGCGGGGGTGGCGCGGCCACCACCTGGCTCGTCGGCTCGGCCGAGGACGTCGCCGCCGCGCTGCGCCGCTACGCCGACCTGGGCGTCACCCGCTTCGTCCTCTCCGACACGCCCTACCTGCCCGAGGCCGAGCGCGTCGGCGACCGGCTGCTGGGGCTGCTCCGCGGGCCCGAGGCTGCGGGTACGGTGGATCACCGATGCTCGACCCCCGCACACCCGTCCTCCTGACCGGCGCCCGCACCCCGGTGGGCCGCTTCGGCGGCGCCCTGCGCGGCGTCGACGCCGTCGACCTGGGCGCCCACGCCGTGCGCGCCGCCCTCGAGCGGGCCGGCGACCCGGTGCCGGACCAGGTGCTGCTCGGCAACGTCGTGCAGGCCGGCAACGGCCAGAACCCGGCCCGCGTGGCCGCCACCCGCGCCGGCGTGCCCACCACCGTGCCGGGCATGACGCTGAACAACGTCTGCCTCGCCGGCCTGACCGCGACCGGTCTCGCCGCCACCCTGGTCCGCGCCGGGGAGCTCGACGTCGGCGTCGTCGGCGGGTTCGAGTCGATGAGCCGGGCGCTGCACGGCGTGCAGGTGCGGGCCGCGAGCCGGGTGGGTGACGGCGCCATGGTCGACCTGCTCGTGCGGGACGGGCTGTGGTGCGCGTTGTCCGAGCAGGGCATGGGGGAGATGTCGGACGTCGCGTCCGCCCAGCTGGGGATCGGCCGGGCCGAGCAGGACGCGTTCGCGCTGGCCAGCCATCAGCGAGCCGCGGCGGCGGCCGACCGGCGCGCCGCCGAGATCGCCCCGCTGCCGGAGCTGGACCGCGACGAGGGGGTGCGCCCGGGCACCACGCTCGACGCGCTCGCGGCGCTGCGCCCCGCGTTCACCCCCGACGGCACGCTGACGGCGGGCAACTCGTCGCAGATGTCGGACGCCGGGTCGGCGGGGGTCGTCACGAGCGCCGCGCGGGCTGCCGCGCTCGGCGTCGAGCCGCTCGCCGAGATCGTCGGCCACGCCACGGTGGCCGGGCCGGACCCCACGCTGCACCTCAAGCCCGCCGCGGCCACCCGTGTGCTGCTGGAGCGCCACGGCCTCACCCCGGCCGACGTGGACCTGTGGGAGATCAACGAGGCGTTCGGCGCTGTCGTGCTGGCGAGCATGCGCGAGCTGGGGATCGACCACGACCGGGTCAACGTCCGCGGCGGGGCGATCGCCATCGGGCACCCGCTCGGCGGCACCGGGTTCCGCCTGGTGCTGACCCTCGCGCACGAGATGCGCACCCGGGGCGCCGCGCTCGGCGTCGCCGCGATCTGCGGTGGCGGCGGGCAGGGGGCGGCCCTGCTGCTGCGCCGCCGCTAGCCGTACGAACGGCACCCTCGTCCGATAGAGCGGTACGGAAGTGCCGCTCGTACGGCGGTAACCTGCCGCCGTCGGCGCGCGACCCCTACCCGGGGACGCCCGGCGACCGCGGCGGGGCGCATCGGACGGCGGGAGCGGCCATGGCATCCAGGCCCGGAACAGCGGGTGCCCGGCTGGGCTCGGTGTGGGCCTGGCAGGTGCTCAGCGCACTGTTCCTGCTCGCGATGGGCGGGATCCACCTCTACCTCGCCATGAACGGCACGGGCGGGATCCTCGGCGTGCTGTTCGTGCTGAACTTCGTGGGCGGGCTCGTGCTCGCGGCCGCCGTGCTGTTCACCCGCGGCTGGCTGCTGGTGGTGTCGAGCGTGGTGGGCCTGCTGTTCATGGCGGGCACGTTGCTCGCGCTCGTGCTCGCGCTGACCGTCGGGCTCTTCGGGATCCGCTCCAGCCTGAGCTACGACCTGGCCCCCACCACGCTGGTCGTCGAGTCGCTGGGCACGGTGGTGCTGCTGATCACCACGGCGGTGGTGCTGCGGCGGCGCCGGGTGTAGCTGCCGAGCTTCGATCTGCGATCCGAATAACCGCATCCGGAACTCGAACTTCACCGTCGCCGCCCTCTGCTCATACGGTCGGACCCGCCACCAGATCGGAGGGTTCGACGATGAACCTGGGCACGCGACTCGCCGCCGCACTCGCGGGCGGCCTCCTCGTGGCCCTCACCGCGGCGTGCGGCGGGGGATCCACGATCGACGACGATGCGAGCGGGGGTGGCAGCGCGCCGTCGCTGGTCACCGTCGACGCCGGCTACGTCTCCGCGGTCGACCAGATCGGGTTGCCGATCGCGCTGGAGACCGGGGCGTTCGAGGAGCAGGGGCTGGATGTGCGGCTCGCCCAGCCGTTCCCGACCGGGGTGGACTCGCTCAACGCACTGCAGGCGGGCGAGGTCGACTTCGTGCAGGTCGGCACGCCCGCGATCGGTGCTGCGCAGCGCGGGCTCGACCTGGTGCTGCTCGGGAACTACTCGGGTTCGGCCAGCCGGCGGGCGATCGACGACACGATGGCGGTGGTCGCGCGGCCCGGCTCGGGCATCAGCGGCGGCGACCTCACGACGCTGCGCGGCAAGCGGATCGGCGTCTCGGTCGGCTCGATCAACCACCTGTACCTGATCGGCCTGCTGCAGGAGCTGCAGATCCCGGTGGGCGAGGTGGAGGTCGTCAACACCGCGCCGCCGGACATGCCGGTCGCGTTGCAGACGAGCGGGATCGACGCCGGGATCGTGTGGGACCCGTGGCCGATCACGATCCGCGAGCAGGTGCCGGGGAGCGAGGAGGTCGTGCGCGGCGGCGGCTACATCCCCTACGTCGGCTACATCGTGGCGATGCGCGAGTTCGTGGAGCAGAATCCCGACGTGGTGACGCGGTTCCTCACCGCGCGCGCCGTGGCCGACAAGTGGATGCGCGACAACCCCGACGAGGCGGCGGAGGCGGCCACGCGGTGGCTGCCGGGCACCGAGCTGCCGGTGGCGCAGGAAGCGATGCAGTACAACGTGGCGCAGCTCGACCCGCGGTTCTCCGCCTGCAACTACGTGGCGCTCGACACCGTGGCGCAGATGCTGGCCGAGCAGGGCGTCACCCAGCCCGGGTTCACCGTGGGCGACCGGTTCGTTCCCGGTCCGATCACGTCCGTGGTGCAGCAGCGTCCCGAGCTGTTCGACGACCTCCCGCCGATCCCGGAGGCGGCCCGGGTGGACGACGGCTACACCTACGACCGCGACGCCGCGCTGGCGGCGTGCCCGGCGACGTGAGCACCCGCCGGGTGAACCGCACCCGGTCGGTGGTCTGGTTCCTCGCGCCGTTCGCCGCGCTGCTGGCCGTCTGGGCCGTGGTCGTGGCGGCCACCGGCGTCCCGATGCGCATCTTCCCGCAGGTGACGGACGTGGTGCGGGCGCTGGTCACGATGACGGCGAGCGGGGAGCTGTTCGCCCACGTCGGCGCGAGCCTGCGGCGGGTGCTGATCGGGGCCGTGCTCGCCGTGGTCACCGCGCTGCCGTTCGGCGTGGCGCTCGGCGCGAGCCCGCGGTTGTCGGCGTTCTTCGCGCCGCTGCTGCGGTTCTCGGTGGCGCTGGCCGGCATCGCGTGGATCCCGATCGCCACGCTGTGGCTCGGCTACGGCGACGGCGCGGTGATCTTCATCGTGTGGAACGCGATGTTCTTCGCGCTGGCGTACAACACGCTGCTCGGCGTGCGGCGCATCCCGGTCCCGCTGCTGCGCGCCGCGCGCAGCATGGGCACCGGCCGGGTGCGGATGTTCTGGGAGGTCCTGCTGCCGGGTGCGCTGCCGAGCGTGGTGACGGGCCTGCGGATCGGACTGGGGTACGGCTGGCGCGGCCTGGTGGCCGCGGAGATCATCGCCACCAGCGCGGGGCTCGGCTACGCCCTGTTCCTCGCCCAGAAGACGTTCTCGACCGACGTGATCATCGCCTCGATGGTGATCATCGGCGTGCTCTGGCTGGTGATGGACCGGCTGCTGCTCGCCCCGCTGGAACGGCGCACCGTGCAGCGCTGGGGCATGACGGCGGGTGTCTCGTGACCGCGCCGGGCGCGCCGGTGTGGCGGCGGCTGGCCCGCAGCGCGACCGCGCGGACACTCGGGCCGTTCGTGCCCGTGGTGGCGCTGTGGTGGCTGCTCGCGTGGCTGCAGATCTTCCCGCCCGCGTTCTTCGTGGGGCCCGACGTGGTGCTCGCCGAGCTGGGCGGCCTGCTGGAGCGCGGCATCCTGCCCGGCTACCTGTCCGACTCGCTCACCCGGCTCTGGTACGGCGTGCTGTTCGGGCTGCTGATCGGGTTGCCGCTGGGCTTCCTGGTGGGGATGTCGCCGCTCGCGCGCCGGCTGACCTGGCCGTTGCTGCTGTTCTTCCAGGCCGTCGCCGACATCGCGTGGCTGCCGATCGTCATCGTCTGGTTCGGCTTCAGCCTCACGGCCGTGACGTTCGTGATCGTCTACACGATCGTCTTCCCGCTCGTGCTCAGCATCGTGGCGGGCATCGAGCAGGTGCCGCCGGAGCTGGTGCGCGCCGCGCGCAGCATGGGGGCGAGCCCGTTGCGGGTGTTCGTCGAGGTGATCGTGCCGGGCTCGTTGCCGTCGGTGGCGAGCGGTGTGCGCACCGGGCTGGGCTACGGCTGGCGCGCGCTGGTCGCCGCCGAGATCATCGTCGGGACGAGCGGGATCGGGTTCATGATGTTCGACGCGCGCCGCGTCGGGGACGTCGCCGAGGTCTTCCTCGGGATGATCGTGCTGGGGATCCTCTGGTACGCGCTCGACGCGCTCATGCTCGCGCCCTTCGAACACGCCACCGTGGAACGATGGGGACTGGTCCGGCAGGAGGCAGCAGCCAGGTGAGAGCCCTGCAGATCGAGAACCTGCACAAGACGTACATCGACAGCTACAGCGCCGACGAGGTCGTGGCGATCGGCGACGTCTCGTTCGACGTGGCCGAGGGCGAGTTCGTGTCCGTGCTCGGCCCGAGCGGCTGCGGCAAGACCACGGTGCTCAACATCGTCGCGGGCTTCGTCGAGCAGACCAGCGGCAGTGTCACGGTGGCGGGCACGCCGGTGCGTGGCCCCGGGCCCGACCGTGGGGTGGTGTTCCAGAACCACGCGCTCTTCCCGTGGAAGACCGTGCTGGGCAACGTCACGTTCGGGCTGCGGATGCGCGGCGTCGCGAAGGCGGAACGGGAGGCGACGGCCGCGGAGTACCTGCGGCTCGTCGGCCTCACCGGGTTCGAGCACCGCTACCCGCACGAGCTGTCGGGCGGGATGCAGCAGCGGCTCGGGGTGGCCCGGGTGCTCGCCAACGAGCCCGCCGTGATGCTCATGGACGAGCCGTTCGCGAGCATCGACGCGCAGACCCGCCGCCGGCTGCAGGAGGACCTGACGCGGATCTTCCAGGAGCGGCGGCCCACGGTCTTCTTCGTGACCCACGACGTCGACGAGGCGGTGTTCCTCTCCGACCGCGTCGTGGTGCTCACCGGGCGGCCCAGCCGGGTGCACGAGGTCGTCGCGGTCGACCTGCCGCGCCCGCGGGACTGGCGCAGCACCGGGGAGCTGCCGCGCTTCCGCGAGCTCCGCAACCGGATCACCGACCTGCTCGCGGCGGACGACGAATCGGACGAGGCCCATGCCGTCGCCGACCCTGCGTAGAGCCCTGCGCAGCGCCCCGCTGCGGCGCATCGCGGTGGTCGTCGTGCTCGTGCTGCTCTACCAGGGCTGGCTCGGCGTCCAGGCCATCGGCAAGGCCGACCCCGGCGTGGGCGCGCACCCGGACGAGCGCGGCCGCTTCCCCGTGGACGTGGTGCTCGGGTTCCCGCCGGAGCGCTACCACGTGCTGGAACTGCAGAAACACGGCCGGGTCGCGGGCACCGACGGCAACGTCGTGCACCTGCGTTCCGTGTCGCGCGCCGGGGTGGACGCGCTCGCCCGGGAGTACTGGATCGACGCGCTGACCGTGCCCCGCAACGGGGGCTGACGGCTCACCCGACTGCCGCCACCGGGACCGGGTCGTGGAACCCCGCGAGCGACGGTTCGTGCACCCAGTCGACCTCGCCGGTCATACCGTCGGGGTCGGTGAACCAGAAGCTGATCTTCGGACCGAGGTCGGTGATCGCGCCGTCGCTGGCCCCACGTGCCACGAGCCGGGCGCGCAGCTCGTCGAACGCCGCCCGCGTGGGCACGTCGAGGGCGACGTGGTCGAGGTGGCCCCGGTCGAGCACGGCTGCGGACGCCCGGCCGTGGCGGCGGTCCGGGCGCTGCAGGGGGTGCAGCACGCTGACCCCGCCGACCCGGAGGATCGCGTGGCGGAAGTGCGGGTTGGTGCCGGTGAAGACCACCTCGGCGCCGAACACCCCCGTGTAGAAGGCGACGAAGCGGTCGAGGTCCTCGGTCATGATGGCCACGTGGTTGATGCCAGTGGTGAGCTGCGTGTTCGTCATGGCGCCGACGGTGCCCGGCCGCGGCTGTGGTTCGGCTGCGGACGGGTGCCGTGCTGAGCGTCGCCGTGCTGGGCCCGCTGCGAGTCGAGGGCCCCGGCGGGCGGGTCGGGGTGGGGGACCGCAAGACGCGCGAGGTGCTCACGCTGCTGGCGCTGGCGGCGCCGCGCCCGGTGTCGGTGCCCGCGCTGTCCGCGGTGCTCTGGGACGAGCCGCCCCGGTCAGCGGTGAAGACCGTGCAGGCGCACGTCTCCCGGGCGCGCACGGCGGTGGGCGGTGCCGTCAGCGGTGGCCCGGCGGGCTACGCGCTCGACCCCGCCCGGGTGGACCTGGACGTGGCGGCGGCCGGTGAGCTGCGCAGGCGGGCCCGGGTGGCGGCGCTCTCCGGTGACGACCACGGTGCCGCCGAGCTGCTGGGCCGGGCGCGGGAGCGGTGGCGCGGCGAGCCGGAGCTGCCGTCGACGTCGGCGGGGGAGGCCGAGCGGGCCCGGTGGGTGGAGGAACGGTTGCTGCTGGTCGAGGACCACGTCGCCGCCGTCGTGGCGGCGGGGGACGGGCGCGCGGTGCTCGGCGAGCTCGAGGCGCTCACTGCGGAGCACCCGCTGCGCGAGCGGCTGTGGGCGCTGCGGATGGAGGCCCTCTACCGCAGCGGCCGGCAGGCCGACGCCCTCGCGGCCTACCGGACCGTGCGGCGCGTGCTGCGCGACGAGTTGGGTCTGGAGCCGGGGCCCGCCCTGCGCGCGCTGGAGGCCGCTGTCCTCGCGCACGCGTTGCCGGAGCGCCCACCGGCCGCGCGGAGCGACCGTGTCGACCCGCTCCCGCTGACCGGGCCGCGGTACGCGGAGTCGGGCGGGGCGCACGTCGCCTACGCGGTGTTCGGCGCGGGCCCTGTCGACGTGCTCCTGCTGAACCCGACCTTCGTGCCGGTCGACGCCTACACCGAGGACCCGCACCTCGCCGCCGCCGTGCGCGGGCTGGCCGCGGGACGTCGGGTGATCGCGCTGGACCGGCGCGGCACGGGCCTGTCCGACCCGCTGTCGCCCTCGCTCGAGGCGTGGGTGGCCGACGCCGTGGCCGTGCTCGACGCCTGCGGGGCCGGGCGCGTGCACGTGCTCGCGAACGCCGACACCGCGCTGGTGGCGCTGCCGCTCGCAGCCGAGCACCCGGACCGGGTGGTCTCGGTGACGCTCGTCAACGGCTACGCGCGGCTGACCCGCACCGAGGACTACCCGCACGGCGAGCCGCCCTCGGTGGCCGACACCCTCGCCGAGATCCGGGCGACGGCGCACCGGCCGTCGGTGGACGTGCTGTCCTGGATCGCGCCGTCGGTGGCCGCCGATGCCCGGTTCCGGGCCTGGTGGGACGCGACGGGCAGGCGGGGCGCCAGCCCGGGGTCGGCGGCGGCCCTGCACCGGCTCCTCGTCGGCGCCGACGTGCGGCACGTGCTCCCGCGGGTGACGGCGCCGGTGCTGCTGATCTCGCGGACGGGGTGCGCGTCCCACGACCCCGGCCACGACGACTACCTGCTCACCCACCTGCCCACCGCCCGGGTGGTGACCTACCCGGACCCGGACGGGCCGTGGTTCCTGGGCGACACCGGCCGGGTGCTCGCGGAGTTCGCCGCGTTCACCCGGACCTGAGGTGCCGCCGCCCGCTCAGCCCTGGCCGGAGGTGGCCGCCCGGCGGGGGAGCACCCAGTCGGGCCGCACCCAGTGGCAGGTGTAGCCGTAGGGGTGCTTCTGGAGGTAGTCCTGGTGCTCCTCCTCGGCCTCCCAGAAGTCCCCGGCAGGCGCGACCTCCGTGACGACCTTGCCCGGCCAGAGGCCGGACGCCTCGACGTCGGCGATCGTGTCGCGGGCCTCGCGCTCCTGCTCGGGGCTCGTGTAGAAGATCGCCGAGCGGTAGCTGCGCCCGACGTCGTTGCCCTGGCGGTCCTTCGTGGTGGGGTCGTGGATCTGGAAGAAGAACTCCAGCAGCTCGCGGTAGGTGATGACGTCGGGGTCGTACACGATCTCGACGGCCTCGGCGTGGTCGCCGTGGTTGCGGTAGGTGGCGTTCGGGGTGTCGCCGCCGGAGTAGCCGACTCGCGTCGAGATGACACCGGGTCGGGCACGCAGGAGTTCCTGCGCACCCCAGAAGCAGCCGCCTGCCAGGATCGCGCGCTCGGTCGCCATCGTGATCGCCTCCTCGGGTCCACGCGGGGTGGGCACCCCGCCCCTGTGTCAACCAGGCACGGGGTGCCCACTGTTCCACGGGCCCGCCGGTGGGTCAGTCCCGGGCGAGCGCGATCTCCGAGGCGCCGCAGCGCGGGATGCCGGGCGCGAACCCGTCGACGCCGGTGCGCACGAAGGCGTCCGGCACGAACTTGTGCCCGGTCACCGAGGGGTCGCCTGCCGGGGCGGCCACGAGGTCCCAGACCTTGCTGCCGTAGGCGGTCTCCCCGCTCGTCTGGCACACGACCCGCACGACGTCGCCCTCGTTCACGAAGTTGTAGACGTAGGTGGCGTCCAGCTCGGGCCGATCCCGCCCGTCGAGGTCGGCGGTGGCGGTGTAGCCGCGCGCCTCGGGCGGGCGCTCCTTCGCGAAGGCCGGCGTGGCCACGGCCGACCCGATGCTGATGACCAGCAGAGAAACGGCCGCGGCACGGACGGCCACTCGCTTCGTCGACATGCTTCCCCCTCCGGTGGTGTTTCCGTCACGCCCAGGACGGAGCGGGGGCCGGATCGGGTTGCACGGCACCGGGCGGCCCGGCGCGAGCCCTCATCATCGCGCATCGCCTGCCCGTAGCCCTTCGATCAGGGCCGCGAGCACCCGTCTCGCGTCGGGCTGGGCGAACATGAGCACGATCTCCCCGCCGCGCGGGCCACCGTCGAACACGAGCGTCCACGACCCGGTGTCGACGGCCGGTGGACGCAACGCCACGTAGGTGGTCGCGTCGACCAACGCGGTGGCGCGTACGTGCATCACGACTCGCCCCGCGGCTCGTTCCACAGCTCCGGCCAGTGGCGCAAGTAATCGGCCGCCGTGCGGGCTGTCGTCGGCTCGGGGGACTCGACGGCTACTCCGTCGACGGTGCCGCAGACCATCCAGCCGCGATCGTCGACGACGATGGCGACGATGGAGCGCCGCTCGTACTCGGGGGGCCGTTCACCGGGCACCCGGCCCGACCTGCCTGGTGCCGTCGTCGCGGTGTGCGGCGAGGTGCTCGAACGGTGTGATCGAGATCGGTACGGTGCGCATCGGGTCCGTCTCCTGTTGCGGCAGGTGTGGATCAAGGCCCCGGCCAGGCGTTACCGCGCCCGGTCGGGGTCGCCTCATGCGACGGCAGCGGGACGAGTGACCGCACGCGCTGATCACCCTGCCGACGACGACGCCGCCGCCAGTTCACCCTCGTCCGCGACCGGCAGCACGACGTTGTCGCGGAACACGCCGTCGGGGTCGTAGCGGGCCTTGACCTCGCGCAACCTGCGCAGCGTGGCGGGCGGGTAGGCGTCGAGGAGCCGTTCTGGCCTGCGGTCGGTCTCGAAGCTCCAGTACAGCCCGCGGAAGTGTTCGGCCATCTCGTCCCAGGCGGCGTCGAGGCGGCGACGGTTGAACCCGAACGCGACCGCGGAGAAGTTGGCCGAGCGGTGTGCGTACGCGGTGGCCTCCGGTGCGACGTCGGCGACGGCGCCGCCCACCGAGCGGAACTGGAGGAAGTAGGTGGCCCCGCTGTGCAGGAAGTCCTCGGCGGCGCGGGCGAACGCGGGCGTGATGTGCTCCACCAGCGCCGATCGCGTGGCGGGCTCGCCCTGCCCGTGGTGCGGGCCCGGCTCGGGCGGGCTCACGATCCCCGCGTACGGGGTGAGCACCACCTGCTGGGCGAGCAGCGGGCCGATGCCGGCGAGCGGCTGCAGCCGGTCGACGATCGTGGCCGGGTCGTCCGAGTCGACGACGGCGAGGATCGTGGCCGTCGCGGGGCGGCCGCGGCGGGGCGGGCCGAGGATCAGGAACGCGGTCGTGTCGCGGGGCGCGGCCTCCACCACGGACCCGTAGGCGCGCAGCATCCCGGAGGTGTCGGACGCGTCCAGCGTGAGCTGGGCGTATCCGAGCGGCCCGACCTCGTCGGCGGTGAACTCGAACGACGTGACGATCCCCAGCGCCGATCCGGCGCCGCGCACGCCCCAGAACAGGTCCGGGTGGTGGTGGTCGTCGGCGCGGACGACGGAGCCGTCGGCAAGCACCACCTCGACGGCGCGGAGGTGGTCGATGGTGAGGCCGTGCTCGCGGGCGAGGTAGCCGATCCCGCCCGCGGTCGCGAGCCCGCCGACCCCGACGCCGCCGTAGTCGCCGGAGGAGATCGCCCAGCCGTGCGGGTGCAGCGCCTGCGCGACCTCGCCCCACCGGGCGCCCGGGCCGATCCGGACGCGGCGGGTGGCCGGGTCCAGCACCTCGATGCCGTTCAGCGCGCCCAGGTCGATGACGATCCCGCCGTCGTTCGTGGAGCGCCCGCTCACGCCGTGGCCGCCGCTGCGTACCCCGAGCGGGACGTCGTGGCGGCGCGCGTACCCGAGGGCGTCCACGACCTCCGCGGTGTCGCGGGGGCGCAGCACGAGCCCGGGCGAGCCGCCGCGCAGGTAGTTCGAGCGGACGCCCGCGTACCGCACGTCGCCCGGCTCGATCGCGGTGCCGGCCAGCGACGCGGGGATCGCGTCGTAGTCGATCCCGGGACGGCGGCGGGCGCGCACGGCGGCGCTGCGGATCGAGCCGGTCCGCACACCGGCGGCGGCCCGGGCCACCGCGACCCGGCCCCGGACGACGGGGGCGAGCGCCGCGAACTCGCGCACCGCATCGGCGTCGGCGCTGGCCAGCACGAACGTGGCGAACCCTTCTTCCCGGGCGAGCGCCTCCAGCCGGTCGGCGCCGGCCGGGCTGGTGAACGTCGCCACGCGGCGGATCTCCCGCGGGTCGCGTCCGGCGGCGCGCGCGGCCGCGTCGACCGCGGCGAGCCCCCGGCGCCGCGTCGCGGGGTCGAGCCCGTCGATGTCGGTGGACCACCCGTCGGCGACCCGCCCGGCGAGGTCCGGCGCACCGGCGCTGATCAGGATCGGCACGTCGTGCGCGGGCGCGGGGCCCCGCTGGGCGCCGGCGAGCCGCTGGTGGGTGCCGGCGTAGGTCAGGGGAGCGGGTTCGGCCACCCACAACGCGCGGAGGATCTCGATCGCCTCGTCGGCCCCGTCGGGGGCGAGGCCCAGCTCGAGGCGCCCGCCGGAGAGCAGGTCGAGGCTCGCGGCGGCGCGGGCGGCCACGGCGGCCGGGCGGCGCACCAGTTCGAGCCCGTCGGCCACCAGGTGGATCTCCCCGGTGGCCCCGGCGATCCAGGACAGCAGGGTCCAGGCGTCGAGCGCGTCGGGGTCGTCGGGCACGACGACGAGGTCGAGCCCCAGCTCGTCGGCCAGCCGGGCCAGCGCGACGGCCGTCGCCGGGTCATCCGGCGGAACGGCCACGCCGAACCGCAGGGGGTGGCCGTGGTCGGTGGTGGTCATCGGGCGCGCTCCGCCGCGACCAGCTCGCGCACCGCGGGGGCGACCTCCTGCCCGAAGGTCGCGATCGCCTCCGGGTCGTCGCTCGCGAAGATGAAGTCGCCCACGCCGAACTCGAGGGCGAGGCCGGCGAGCTGCTCGGACCACTCCTGCGGCGGGCCGCTGAGCAGCTGCTCGCCGCCCGTCCCGCTGCGGAACTGCCCGCCGACGTTGAGCTGGCGCCGGATCGCGCGCGGGTCGCGCCCGGCCGCGACCGCGGCCTCGTCGATCACCGCGTTGCCGTCGGCGAGGGCCTGCACCGAGGGCAGGTAGGCCAGCGACGGCAGCCAGCCGTCGGCCTTGCGGCCGATCAACCGCAGCATGCGGGGCTTGTAGGCGCCGAGGTGGATGCCGATCGGGTGGGCGGGCGCGGGACCCCGTTTGGCCCCGTCCACCCGGTAGTAGCGGCCCTCGATCCGCAGGGGCTCGCGGTTGCCCGCGTCCCAGATGCCCCGGATGACGGCGATGGCCTCCTCCAGGGCGTCGACGGCCTCCCCGGGCGAGAGCCGCCGCCCGCCCATCGCCTCGATGGCGTCCCAGAACCCGCCCGCGCCGAGGCCGAGCTCGAACCGGCCGCCGCTGAGCAGGTCGAGGCTCGCGGCGGCGCGCGCCAGTACGGCCGGTGGGCGCAGGGGTAGGTTGATCACGTTGCCCGACAGCGTGATCCGCTCGGTGCGCGCGGCGGCGTAGCTGAGCAGCGTCCAGGTGTCGAGGTAGCGGGACTGGTAGGGGTGGTCCTGGAACGTCGCGAGGTCGAGGCCGGCCGCCTCCGCGGTGCGGGTCAGGTCGACCACCTGCTGCGGTGCCGCGTTGGCCGGGGTGATGAACGACCCGAACCTCAGGTCGTGCCCGTAGTCGGTCATGGTTCTCTCATCCTAGATGTGCTGTAGTGCAGACGATCTGGAGAACAGCACATGCGGGCCGGACATTCCGTCGCGCCGGGGACGAGACAAAGGAAGGCCGCGGTCGCGACGGACGACGGTTGTCCTGGGCCGCGTCCCGCCAAGAGACTCAGCCAATGAGCCTCTGACCCTCGCCGCTCGTCGGCGCCGGGTCCCGCGGGAAGGGGGTACGGGCCATGGAAGACCAGCACGCCGATGTTCCCGGCGAGGTCCGCCGGGCGGTGGACCCGATCGCGTTGATCGTGCGGCGCGACGGCGGATCGCTCGACGTCGAGAGCTTCGACCCGGCGTCCGGGGAGCTGGTGGTCGCGTTCCGGCAGGCCGCCGACGACGAGTGCACCACCTGCACGATCGACGAGCCGATGGTGCGGGCCTTCCTGGAGGAGGCGGTCCGGTCCCACGGGGTCGAGCTGACCGCGCTCCACATCCAGTCCCCCGCGGGCTGAGCCTGCTCCCCCCGACGTCGAGGAGATCGGTGGCCATGACCGGATCGCACCGCTGGGACGTGCTGAACCCGACCGCGGACCGCTACGGGACGGAGGTCGCCGGGCTGGCGCCGCGCCCGTCCGGCCTCGCCGGGCAGACGGTGGGGCTGCTGTGGAACGGCAAACCCAACGGGGACGTGGCGCTGCGGGCGCTGGGTGCGGCGCTGGAGGAGCGGTACGCGGGGCTGAGCACGAGGTTCTACAGCGGCTCGATCCCGTGTGACCGTGCGCTGCTCGATCAGGTGGCCACCGAGTGCACCGTGGTGGTGGGGTGCACCGCGGACTGCGGGTCGTGCAGCTCGTGGATGACCCACGACGTGATCGCGCTGGAGCGCGCGGGCGTGCCCGGGGTGATCGTCGTGTCGAAGGGGTTCGAGGAGGACGTCGAGGCGAGCGCCCGGGCCTTCGCGCTGCCCGACGTGCAGCGCGTGGTGGTGCCGTGGGTCTACAACAACGCCACGCAGGAAGTGTCGGTCGCGCAGACGCTGGACGTGCTGCCCGGTGTGGTCGGCTGCCTGGAGGGCAGGCCCCGGGCGGCGGACGGCCCGGCGGCGGGGGACGCGGCCCCCGCGCTGATCGGCGTGGAGGGCGGCACCCCGGAGGAGCTGTTCGCGGAGTTCAACCGCTACTTCACCGAGCGCGACTGGGGTGACGGGTACCCGCTGCTGCCGCCCACGCCCGGCGCGGTGGAGGCCCTGCTGCACGGCATCCCCGACGCCGACGAGGTGCTCTACACCCTCCCGCCCGGCAACGGGCAGGTGACGCCGCGCAAGATCGCGGTGGCGTGCGCCATGGCGGGGGCCACCGCGCAGGAGATGGCCGTGGTCGAGGCCGTGCTGCGGGCCTTCAACGACCCGCAGCAGCAGGTGCGGCTGCGCACCGTGCTCATGTCGACGAGCGCGCACGCGCCGTTCGTGCTGGTGAACGGGCCCGCCACGCGCACGCTCGGGATCAACGGCGGGCGCGCGTGCATCGGGCCCGGCGCCCAGAACCAGGTGAACCTGCGGATCGGGCGCGCCGTGACGCTCGCGCTGAAGAACCTGGGCGCCTGGTACCCGGGCGTGCTGGACATGGACACGATCGGCTCGGTCCGCAAGAACGTGGTGGTGGTCAGCGAGAACGTCGACGAGAGCCCGTGGACGCCGTTCCACGTCGACGCGGGCCACGGGGCCGACGAGAACACCGTCACCCTGTTCGTCACGCTCGGCGAGACCGACGTCGGGTTCCAGGGCCACCTCGACGCCCACCAGCTCGCGCGGTCCATCAGCGCGTTCGACGCGGTGCAGGGCGGCTACTTCTCCGGGCTGTTCGGCGGGGAGAAGGCCAAGGAGTCCCCGAGCGGCAGGCTGCTGCTCCTCGCGCCGCCGCACGCGCACGCCCTGGCCGAGGGCGGCATCGACAAGGAGCGGTTCCGGGACCTGCTGTTCGAGCACGGCCACCTGCCGATGACCAGGGTCCTCGAGCAGTGGCGCAAGTTGCACCTGGACGGGAAGACGTTCCCGGAGTGGGACTGGGCGTTCGCGCTCACCGAGGACGAGCAGCGGGGCCGGACCCTGCCGGTCGTGCGGGGCCGGGACCAGTACGTGGTGGCGGTGTGCGGGTCCACCCGCGGCAAGGACGTGTTCATGCCGACCGCGCTGCCGCCGGTGACGGCGGCCCTGAGGGCGGACTGGCTCGACCGCAGCAGCTGATCGGCTCCACCGGAGCCGGCGACGCGAGGAGGACAACGGTGTCCCATCGGAAGACGAGCGCCTGGGCGGCCATGGCCGCCGCGGCATCCCTGCTCCTGGCCGGGTGCGGGGTGACCAACACCGGGGCCACGGGCGGGAGCACGGACGGGCCCTTCTACGCGGGCCGGCAGATCACCCTCATCGTCCCGTTCGACGCGGGCGGGGCGTCCGACACCTACAGCCGCATGCTCGCGGGCCACCTGTCGAAGCACCTCGAGGGCAACCCGACGATCATCGTCGAGAACGTGCCCGGCGGTGCGCAGAAGGACGGCATGAACCGCTTCGAGCGGTCCGAGCACAACGGCCTGAACCTGGTGATGGGCTCGGGCAGCCTGGTCTCGGCCACCAAGTTCGACCGGGAGGGGATCCAGTTCGACCTGGCCGCGTACGAGCCGCTGGTGGCGTTCGGCGGCACGATGGTGATCTTCGGCAGCACGCAGGCGGGCGTCACCTCCGTCGAGTCGCTGCGGAACTCGGCCAACCCGATCTTCTACGGCGGTCTGGAGCTCAACGCCTCCGAGGCCGTGCGCACGTTCGCGCTGGAGGAGATGGGCCTGGCCAACTTCGAGCCGCTGATGGGCTACGACGGCGGTGGCGCGGTCACGGCCGCCGTGCTGCGCGGGGAGCTCAGCATCGGCAACTCGACGTCGTCGCACTACATCGAGAACGTGAAGCAACTCGAGGACGAGGGCTCGGTCGTACCCCTGATGACGCAGGGCTACGTGGAGGGCGACGAGATCGTGCGCGATCCCGCCTTCCCGGACCTCCCGACGATGCCGGAGGTCTACACGACGCTCACCGGCCGCACGCCGGAGGGGATCGGCTGGGACACCTACCGGGCGCTCACGGCCGCGCAGACCAACCTGCTGCGGACCTACTGGGTGCACGGCGACGCACCGGAGGAGGCGCGGGTCGCGCTGCGCGCGGCGGTCGAGGAGCTCGTGCGCGACGAGGCGTTCACCGCCGACGCGAAGAAGCTCCTGCACGTCGATTCGCCGCCGCAGACCGGGGCCGAGGTCGAGGCCACCATCGGGCAGATCCTCGATCTGGACGCGCGGTCGGTGACCTGGCTGGAGGAGTACATGGCCCGCGTCCGCGCCTGAGCCCGCACGTCCCCCGACCGAACGGACCGATCACCGGTGCTCGCATCCGCGCTCGAGGCGCTGCAGATCCTGCTCAGCCCCCACCACCTCGTCTGGCTGTTCCTCGGTGTCGGCATCGGCCTGGTCCTGGGACTCGTCCCGGGGCTGGGCGGGCTGACCGGCATGGCGGTGCTGCTCCCGCTGATCGTCGGCCTCGAACCGGCGAGCGGCATCGCCATGCTGATCGGCCTCAACGCCGCCACGACGATCGGCGACACCTTCCCGTCGGTGCTCATGGGCGTGCCCGGCACCGCGGCGTCGCAGGCCACCGTCGTCGACGGCTATCCGATGGCCCGCAAGGGCCTGGGCAACGTCGCCCTCGGCGCGGCCTTCACCTCGAACATGCTCGGCGGGTTCATCGGCGCGGTCGTCCTGCTCGGGCTGATCCCGCTCGCGCGCCCGATCATCGTCGGCATGGGCTCGCCCCAGCTGTTCATGCTGACGCTGCTGGGCTTCAGCCTCGTGGGGGTGCTCGCCAGGGGAGCGGTCGGCCCGGCGTTCATGTCGGGCCTGCTCGGGATGCTGCTCGCCACCATCGGCAGCGCGTCGATGACCGGCGACTACCGGTTCGTCGGCGGGATCTTCTACCTCTACGACGGCCTCGACCTGTCCATCCTGGCTATCGGGCTCTTCGCGATCCCGTCGATCCTGTCGCTGCTCACCCAGGACCAGGCCGTGGCGCCCATGCTGGCCCACCAGCGCGGCGGCGTGCTGCGCGGGGCCCGGGCCGCCCTGCGTCACCCGCGGGTGCTCGTCGGCAACTCGTTGCTGGGCAGCGCGCTGGGCATCGTCCCCGGGATCGGCGGCAGCGTGATCGACTGGATCACCTACGGGGCCACGAAGCAGGCGGTGCGCAAGGACCGCGACCAGTTCGGCAAGGGCGACATCCGCGGGGTCATGGCCCCCGAGGCCGCCAACAACGCCAAGGACGGCGGCGTGCTCGTGCCGACCCTGATGTTCGGCATCCCCGGCAGCGCGACGGCGGCGATCCTCTTGGGCGGCTTCGCGACGATGGGGATCTCCACCGGTCCGAGCATGCTCGCGCCGGAGAACCTGTACCTGATCTTCGTGATCATCTGGACGTTGGTGCTCGCCAACGCCATCGGGGCCATGTCGAGTGCCGCGCTCGCGGGCACCCTGAGCCGGATCAGCCTTCTCAAGCCGTACACGTACGGGCCGTTCCTGCTGGTGATCATGGTGATCGCCGGGTACCAGGCCGGGGTCCGGTGGGGTGACGTGGTGGCCGTCGTCCTCATCGGCCTGCTCGCCTGGCTGATGCAGGCGCTCAAGTGGCCCCGACCGCCGCTGCTCATCGGGTTCGTCCTGGGGACCGGCGCGGAGAACTACCTGTGGATCTCGGTGGGCCGGTACGGGTGGGGCTGGCTGACCGACCCGTCGGTGCTCCTCATCGGCGCCCTCGTCCTCGTCACGCTGATCGCGGGGTTCACCGACGTCTTCGGCCGGCTGCTCGGGAGGTTCACGGGCGAGCGGGCGGCGACCGGACCGACCGAGGAGGCGACCCGTGGGTGACCTGAGCGTGGTGCGGATCTGGGCCGACGGGGTGGTCCTCGCGGTCTTCGTGGTGGCGGCGGTGGTCTCGCTGCAGGCCGTCGCGAGCCCGACGTACTGGTTCCCCGCCTTCATCACGGTCAGCGGCACGCTGGCCGCGGGGTACAACCTCGTGGCCGACGTCCTGCGCGTGCGCTCCGGCCGGTCGCTCACCGACGGGGAGATCCTCGACATCGGTGCGTCGGTGGCCGACGGGCGCGCCGACGATCCCGGCGTCACGGGCCCCGGCGACGAGGACCCCGGTGTGCGGCGCCGGGTGTTCGCGCTCACCGCGTGGCTGGTGGCGCTGCCGCTGCTCGCGCTGGTGATCCCGTTCTTCTACGCCTCGCTGATCTGGCTGGTGGCCCTGCTGCGGGTGCAGGCGAAGCAGCGGTGGCGCACGGTGCTGGTGTCCGTGGCCGTGTTCGCCGTGGTGCTCAACCTGCTCATCGTGCTGCTGGCGATGAAGATGCCCCCGGCGGTGCTCACCGGGCTCGGGTAGCCCCACCGCGCGTGCTGCGCCGGGTGGGGCCACCCGAGCCCGCGGATCAGGCGTTCGACAGGTCGGCGATCGGCCGGCCGTTGACCGCGTTCGACAGCTGCGGCACCAGCTGGTCGAGCGCGTACAGCAGCGCCTCCGGGCCGCTGTAGGACAGCGCCCCGCCCAGGTTGGAGTCGAACGTGGTGTAGAGCGTGCGGTCCTGGCGCACGACGTCCAGCCCGGCGAACACCGGGGACTGCATCATCTGCTCCTTGGTGGCGCCGTTGACGAACAGGATGTCGCGGTCGAGCAGCGACACGTTCTCCTCGCTGACGTCGCCGACGGCGTCCTGGGCCTCGAAGCCGAGCGCGTCGAACAGGGCGCGCCGGGGATCGCCCCCGCCGATGAGGTAGTGCCCGCCGTTCTCCGGGCCGAAGTCCTCCACCAGCACCTTGCCCGCGAAGCCCGGGTTGGCGGCCTTGGCCTCCTCGATCCGGGCGTTCACCTGGTCGGCGAGGGCCTGCGCCTCGGCCTCCTTGCCCAGCGCACGGCCGGTGAGCAGGAGCTGGACGTCCCAGGGGGTCTCCTCGTCCGGGTAGTCGCCGGGCTGGACGACCGTGGGCGCGATCTGGGAGAGCCGGTCGTAGGTGGCCTGGTCGATCGTCTCGTAGATCGCGAAGATCACATCGGGTCGTGCGGCGGCGATGTCCTCGTATTGGATGCCCTCGCCGCTGAGGGTTTCGACACCCTTCCCGCCGGTGGCTTCCTGCACCCAGGGGTAGTTGTCGTAGTTGTCGAACCAGGCTCGCGTGACGATCGGGACCACGCCGAGTGCGAGCACGAAATCCTGGTCGTTCCAGCCGACGGTGACGACCCGTTCGGGGTTCACCGGCACCCTGGACTCGCCGAACTTGTGCGCGATCGGGACCGTGGGATCCGAATTGCCGGCGTCGGTGGCGGCGCTGCCGCAACCGGCGACCATCGCGAACGCGAGCAGCAAAGCGACGAATGTCGCGCCCGTTCGCCGGAACTGGCGCCGGACCATCCCGCGGTCCTGTCCGGAGAGACCTCTGTGGGTCGGTTGCATGAACACCCCTCGGAGAAGTTAGCTGAGGCTAGCATTAGCTGCTGGCGTGAGGTAGGGAGTCTGTAGTCCCTCCGACCAGCGCGGGGGAAGCGATCGTGACGTGGATCAAGCGGCGTTGACGAGGCGCCTGGTTAGGCTAGGCTACGCTCAGCTCGGGGGAAAGGTGATCATGTCGCTCGTCATGTCCGAGGAGGCGCTGCCTCCGGGGATCGCGCAGGAGCACGGCGAGGGCGATGAGCCCTTGGACCTGGTGGGAATCGGTTTCGGGCCGTCCAACCTCGGACTCGCCATCGCGATCGAGGAGCACAACGCGGTGAGCGAGCGGCCCGTCCGGGCCGAGTTCGTGGAGGTCAAAGAGCAGTTCGGGTGGCACACCGGGATGCTTCTCCCCGGCACCACCATGCAGATATCGTTCCTCAAAGACCTGGCCACGCAGCGCAATGCGCGCAGCCGCTACAGCTTCGTGAACTACCTGTCCGAGCGCAACCGGCTCGTCGACTTCATCAACCACCAGACGTTCTTCCCCACCCGGCTCGAGTTCCACGACTACCTCTCGTGGGCCGCGGAATCGGTGTCGGCGCGGGTGCGGTACGGCACCAGGGCCGTGGCGGTGCGCGACGCGGGTGGCCGGTTCGAGGTCGACGTCGAGGGCCCGGGCGGCGCGGTCTCCCTGCCCGCCCGCAACGTCGTCCTCGCGGGCGGCCTCACGCCGCGGCTGCCGGACGGGATCGAACCCTCGGTGCGGCAGTTCCACAACCACCGGTTGCTCGAACACATCGACGAGCTGCCCGACCTGCGCCACCAGCGGTTCGTGGTGGTCGGCGCGGGCCAGAGCGCCGCGGAGGTCACGGAGTACCTGCACGACCGCTTCGGCGCCGCCCGGGTCCACGGGGTGTTCGCCCGCTACGGCTACAGCCCGGCCGACGACAGCCCGTACGCCAACCGGGTCTTCGACCCCGCGGCCGTCGACGACTTCTACGCCGCCGAGCCCGGCGTGCGCAGGCAGCTGCTCGAGTACCACCGGTCCACCAACTACTCGTGCGTGGACCTGTCCCTCATCGAGAGCCTCTACCGCCGTGAGTACGCCGAGCGCGTCTCCGGCGAGCGGCGCCTCTTCGTGCACGGCGCGTCGAGCGTGAGCGACGTGCAGGAGCACGCCGACGGCGTGCGGGTGGAGGTGCTCCACCACCCCACGGGGCGGGTCGAGGCGCTCGACTGCGACGCCGTCGTGTACGCCACCGGCTTCGACCCGATGCCGCTGCAGGGCATCCTCGGGCAGCTCTGCGAGCCGCAGGTGCTGGCGGGCGAGCCGCAGGTCACGCGCGACTACCGCCTGCAGGTGCCCCAGCGGCTCCCGGGCAGCATCTACCTGCAGGGCGGCACCGAGCACACCCACGGCCTCACGTCCTCGCTGCTGTCGAACATCGCGGTGCGCTCCGCCGAGATCCTGCGGTCGATCACCGAGTCGCTGCGGGCCGCCCGGGACCGCGGGTAGATGTCCCAGCGGACGACGGGCTCGCGGGTCCTGCTCGACGGGATCCGCCGCAACCGCGGCTGGCTCACGGCGGGCTCGGCCATGTACGGCGGCCACCAGATCTGCGAGGCGCTGGTCCCGGTGGTGATCGGCGTGATCATCGACCGCGCGGTGGCCACCGGCGACACCGGGGCGCTGGTGCTGTGGGTGGGCGTGCTGGCCGCGCTGTTCGTGGTGCTCTCGCTCATGTGGCGGTTCGGCGCCCGGCTGCTCACGTACGCGGAGGCGGGCGAGGGCTACACCCTGCGCGTCGAGGTGGCCGGGAAGATCCTGCAACCGCGGGGCGTCCGCACCGACCTGCGGTCCGGGGAGCTGCTCACGATCTCCAGCAGCGACGCCGACAACGCGTCCTACCTGCTGGACTACATCCCCCGCATCGTCGCATCGGTCACCGCCACGGCGGTCTGCGCCGTCACCCTGCTGCTGATCAACGTGCCGCTCGGGCTCGCCGTGGTGCTCGGCACCCCGCTCGTGCTGCTCGTCCTGCACCTGGGCACCCCGCTCATCACGCGCCGGATCCAGCACCAGCAGGAGACCGCGGGGGAGGCCGCCTCGGTGGCCACCGACCTCGTCTCGGGGCTGCGCCCGCTGCGCGGCATCGGCGCGCAGGACGCGGCCGCG
Source organism: Pseudonocardia zijingensis (assembly GCF_042657305.1). NCBI lineage: Bacteria > Bacillati > Actinomycetota > Actinomycetes > Pseudonocardiales > Pseudonocardiaceae > Pseudonocardia > Pseudonocardia zijingensis. Next base: position 162,921 of record NZ_JBHSKO010000012.1, read on the forward strand.
CAGCGCTACCGCGCCGTCAGCAGGCGCTCGCTGCGGGCCACCCTGCGCGCGGCGCGCACCCAGCGCGGCTTCGAGGGGATCTCGGCCACCGTCAGCAACCTGCTGGCCGCGGGCATCGCCATCGCGGCGGGCGTGCTGGCGCTCGACGGAGCGCTCAGCATCGGGCAGTTCGTCACGGTGATCGGGCTCGCCCAGTTCCTCGTGGAGCCGCTCGTCCAGCTCACGGTGGTGCCGAGCTGGGTGGCGGAGGCGCGGGCGTCGGCCAACCGCGTCGCGCTGGTGCTGTCGGCGCCGCCGCTCGTGCCGGAGGGGCAGCGCGGCCTCGACCCGCCACCGCACGGCCTCGAGATCACCGGCCTGCGCCGCGGCGGCATCGACGGCCTCGACCTCGCGGTGGCCCCCGGCGAGCTCGTCGGCGTCGTCGCGCCGCGCGCCGCCGACGCGGAGGCGCTCGTCGAGGTGCTGTCGGGCCGGGTCGCGCCGGACGACTACGGCGGCTCGATCGCGATCGGCGGCACCGACCTGGCCGCGGCCGAGCACCGCGCCGCCCGGGCGGCGCTGCTGGTCGAGCCGCACCACACCGACATCTTCACCGGCACCCTGCTGTCGAACATCACGGCGAGCACGGACGGCGTCGGCGAATCCGAGCTGGATCCCGACCTGGACGCCGTGCTGCGCGCGTCCGCCGCGCACGACGTCGTCGACGTGCACGCGGGCGGCCTGCACACGGAGGTCACCGAGCGGGGCGCGAGCCTGTCCGGCGGCCAGCGGCAGCGGGTGGCGCTGGCCCGGGCGCTGCACGCCCGGCCGCCGGTGCTGGTGCTGCACGACCCCACCACCGCCGTCGACCCGGTCACCGAGCACACGATCGCGCGGGGGCTGGCGGCGCTGCGCCACGGGCCCGGGCACACCTTCACCACGGTGCTGGTGACGTGCAGCCCGATCCTGCTCGCCACCACCGACCGGGTGGTCGTGGTGGACGGGGGCGTGGTGCGCACCAGCGGCACCCACGCCGAGCTGGCCGACCGCGACGCCGGGTACCGGAAGGCGGTGCTGCGCTGATGGCCGACCTCCTCCCCGTCGCCGGCCCGCGCGAGTCCTGGGCGTGGCTGTTCGGCGAGCTGCGCGCGCACCTGCCGCTGGCGGCGGTCACGGTGGGCGTGGGGCTCGTCGCGGCGGCCGCCACCGTGCTGCCCGCCTACGTCTTCGGCGAGATGGTGGACCGGGTCACCGGCCACGACTCGGCGTCGCTGCTCACCATCGCGATCGTGCTGGTGGTGGCCGCCGTCGTCGGCGGCGTCAGCTCCGGGGCGGCCACCTACCTCACGAGCAGGCTGGGCGAGACGGTGCTGGCCACGCTGCGCGAACGGGTCGTGGGGCGGGCGCTCACCCTGCCGAACGCGGTGGTCGAGAAGGCGGGCAAGGGCGATCTGCTCTCGCGCATCGGCGACGACGTCAACACGATCGGCCGCGCCGTCACCGACGTGCTGCCCAAGGTGATCTCGTCGCTGCTGGTGGCCGTGCTCGGGCTCGTCGCGATGACGGGCCTCGACTGGCGGCTCGGGCTCGCCGGCCTGGCCGCGGTGCCGCTGTACGTCACGGGCCTGCGGTGGTACCTGCCGCGGTCGGCACCGATGTACGCCGACCAGCGCACGGCGGTGGCGGCCCGGTCGCAGGCCCTGATGGAGAGCATGCTCGGGGCGCGCACCGTGCACGCCTACGGGCTGGAGCAGCGCCACCTCGCCGAGATCGACGCCGCCGCGGGCCGCGCGCGGGACCTGTCCATCGGGATCGTCACGCTGTTCACGCGGTTCGTGGGCCGCACCAACCGGGCCGAGTTCGTCGGCCTCGCGGTGATCCTCGTGGCCGGGTTCCTGCTGGTCCGCCAGGGAGCGGTCACCGTCGGGGCGGCCACGGCGGCCGCGCTGCTGTTCCACCGCCTCTTCGACCCGGTCGGCACGGTGCTGCACAGCTTCGACGAGGTGCAGTCGGCGGGCGCGGGCCTCGCTCGGCTCGTGGGCGTGCTGCGCATCCCCGAGGAGTCGACGGCCCGCCTGGTGGCCGCCCGCGCGCCCGCGGACTCCTCGCTGGAACTCGCCGGGATCGAGTACGGCTACGAGCCCGGGGTGCCGGTGGTCCACGGTGTGAGCCTGCGGATCGAGGCGGGGGAGCGGGTGGCCCTCGTCGGCTCCACCGGCGCCGGGAAGACCACGCTCGCGGCGATCGCGGCCGGGCTGCTGGTGCCCTCCGCGGGGTCCGTGCGGCTGGGCGGGGTGCCCCTGCGCGACCTCACCCCGCAGCAGGTGCGCCGGCACGTGGCGATCGTCAGCCAGGAGGTGCACGTGTTCGCCGGTGCGCTGGCCGACGACGTCCGGCTGGCCCGGCCGGAGGCGTCGGCCGACGAGGTGCGCGCCGCGCTGGCGTGCGTCGGCGCCCTCGAGTGGGTCGACGCGCTGCCCGAGGGCATCGACACCCGGGTGGGGGAGGGCGGGCACGCCCTCACCGCGGCGCAGGCCCAGCAGCTCGCGCTGGCGCGGCTGGTGCTGTGCGACCCGGCGGTGGCGATCCTCGACGAGGCCACCGCGGAGGCGGGCAGCCTCGGCGCCCGCGGGCTGGAGGAGGCGGCCGCCGCCGCCACGGCCGGGCGCACCACGCTCGTCGTCGCCCACCGCCTCACCCAGGCCGCCGCCGCCGATCGCGTGGTGGTGCTCGAGCACGGGCGCGTGGTGGAGAGCGGCACCCACTCCGACCTGATCGCGGCCGGCGGCCGCTACGCCGAGCTGTGGGGCGCGTGGCGGTCGCGGGCCACGGCCGCCGCCGAATCCTGACGTCATTTCCCGAGAGGGCGACTTCCCGAGAGGACCTGGTGGGACTGGTATGACCGTCGAGCGCGACACCCTGGTCGAACGGCTCGAGGCACTGGCCGAGTGGAACGACTCCACGTCGCCGTCGAGCACCACCACGGTCGCCGAGATGTTCGACCGCGCGGTGCAGGCCCACCCCGACGCGCTGGCCCTCGTGGCCGGCGGCGCGCAGCTCACCTATGCGGAGCTGGCCGGGCGCGTCCACCAGCTCGCCCACCACCTGCTCGAGCGCGGGCTCACCGCGGAGCAGGTCGTGGCCGTGCACCTCCCGCGGTCGCCGGAGATGGTCGTCTCGGTCCTGGCGATCATGGTGGCGGGTGGCGCGTTCGTACCCGTCGACCCGCAGTGGCCCCGCGAGCGCCGCCGCCAGGTCCTCGACGACGCCGGTGCGGTGCTGGCCGTCACCGGCGCGGCCGGGGACGAGCCGATGCGCCCGGCCGCGGTGGTCGACCTCGACGCGTGGGACTACGCGCACCTGCCCGCCGGGCGGCCCGAGGTGCGGATCGAGCCGCAGCGGCTCGCGTACGTCATGTTCACGTCGGGGTCCACCGGGCGGCCCAAGGGCGCCATGATCCGGCACGAGGCGATCTGCAACCGCCTGCAGTGGCAGGTGGAGGAGATCCTGCACTTCGGCCCGGGGGACGCGGCCCTGTTCAAGGCGCCCCTGTCGTTCGACATCTCGGTGAACGAGATCCTGCTGCCGCTGGTCAGCGGCGGCTACGTGGTGGTCGCCGAACCGGGCGGCGACCGCGACCCGCAGTACCTGCTCGACCTCATCGCCACCGAGGGCGTCACCTTCGTCTACCTGGTCTCCTCGATGCTCGACGTGCTGCTGGAGATGGCGCGCGGCACCGCGAAGCTCGACGGGCTGAAGCACGTCTGGTGCGGCGGGGAGGTGCTCACCCCGGAGCTGTTCGAGCGGTTCCGCCACCAGCTGGGCACCACGCTCTACCACGGGTACGGCCCCGCCGAGGCCACGATCGGCGTCTCGCACGTCATCTACCGCGACGACGCCGAGCGGATCGCCACCTCGATCGGGCGGCCCAACCCGTACACGCAGCTCTACGTGCTCGACGAGCACCTGCGCCCGGTGCCGGTCGGCGTCGGCGGCGAGCTGTACGCGGGCGGGTTCCTGCTGGGCCGCGGCTACGTCGGCGCGCCGGGACTCACGGCGTCCCGGTTCGTCGCCAACCCGTTCGCGGACGACGGGTCGCGCCTCTACCGCACGGGCGACCTGGCGCGGTGGCACGCCGACGGGTCGCTGGAGTTCCTGGGCCGCGCCGACAACCAGGTGAAGATCCGCGGCATGCGCCTCGAGCTCGAGGAGGTCGAGGCGGCGCTGGCCACGCACCCGGCGGTGCGGCAGGCCGTGGTGGTGGCGCGGGAGAACGCGGCAGGCGCGACCTACCTCGCCGGCTACGCCCTCGCGCCGGAGTCGGCCACCGAGGACGACCTGCGCGCCTGGTGCTCCGACCGCCTGCCCGAGTACATGGTGCCCACCACCGTCACCGTGCTCGACTCCTTCCCGCTCACCCCGAACGGCAAGGTCGACCGGAGGGCGCTGCCGGAACCGCGGCAGCGGGCGGAGCGCACCGCCGGACGGCCCGCGCGCACCCCGCGCGAGCACGCGCTGTGCGCGATCTTCGCCGAGGTGCTCGGGCTGCCAGAGGTGGGCGCCGACGAGGACTTCTTCGCGCTCGGCGGCGACAGCATCGTGGCGATCGGCGTGGTCAGCCGGGCGCGGCGCGCCGGGCTCGCGCTGCGGCCGCGCGACGTCTTCGCGCTGCGCACCCCGGAGGCGCTCGCGCTCGCGGCGGCTGAAGCCGAGGCCGGGGCCGCCGAGCCGGCCGCGGCCGTCGAGGCGGTGGGCGCGCTGCCGGCCACCCCGGTGATCGAGTGGCTGTGGGAGACCGGGCCCTCGCAGGGCTTCTACCAGTCCATCGTCGTGCCCGAGCCGGCCGGGCTCACCCCCGACGGGCTCACGGCGGTGGCCGCGGCGCTGCTGCGCCACCACGACGTGCTGCGGGCCGTCGTCACCACCGGCGCCGACGGGCGGCCCGCCGTCACCGTGCCCGCCGAGGTGCCGCCACCGTCGATCACGCACGTCCGGCCGGGCGCGGGCGACCCGCTCGACGTGCTCGTCCGCCGTGAGACCGCCGCCGCGGCGGCGCGGCTCGACGCCGCCGCGGGCCGGATGGCCGAGTTCGTGTGGCTGCACGGCGCCGGGGAACGGCCGGGCCGGATCGTGGTGGTGGTCCACCACGTGGTGGTCGACGGCGTCTCGCTGCGGATCCTCGCCGAGGACCTGGAGGCGCTGCACGGGGGGCGCACCCCGGACCGGTCGGCCTCCTTCCGCGAATGGGCGCACGCGCTCGCCGACGCCACCCGGGCGGGGGCGTTCGACGACGACCTCCCGTTCTGGCGCGAGGCGGCCGCCGCGCCGAACCCGCCGCTCGGGCGGCGCCCGCTCGACCCGGCCGTCGACACCGTGGCCACCGAGCGGGAGCTCACCGTCACCCTGCCGGCCGCGCTCACCGCCCCGCTGCTGGGCAGGGTGCCCGCCGCGATCCACGGCGGCGTGAACGACGCGCTGGTGGCGGCGCTCGCCCAGGCGGTGGTCGAGTGGCGCGGCGGCGGCTCACGGCTGCTGCTGGAGATGGAGGGGCACGGCCGGGAGGCCGAGCTGCTGCGGGGCGACATCGACCTCTCCCGCACCGTCGGCTGGTTCACCACGCTCTACCCGGTCGCCCTCGATGTCCCGGCGGGCGGGCCGGCCGCGGTGGTGAAGGGGATCAAGGAGCAGCTGCGGGCGGTGCCCCGCGCCGGCCTGAGCTACGGCGCGCTGCGCTACCTCGCGGGTGCGCCGGACCTCGCGGCGGCACCGTCCGTGCTGTTCAACTACCTGGGCCGCTTCGCCGCCGGAGCGGAGGTCGGCGAGGACCGCGACCCGCGGATGCCGCTGCCGCGCGCCCTCGAGGTCAACGCCGTCACCGTCGACACCGCCGACGGGCCGCAGCTGTCGGCGCGGTTCAGCTGGCCCGCCGCCGTGCTCGACGAGCACGAGGTGGCGGCGTTGGCCCGGCGCTGGGTGGAGCTGCTCGGCGCCATCGCAGGCGACGAGACCGTCGCGGGGCACACGCCGTCGGACTTCCCGCACGTCGCGCTCGACGCCGCCGACGTGGCCGAGCTGGAACGCGCGGTGCCCGGCCTGCAGGACGTGCTGCCGCTGCTTCCCCTGCAGCAGGGCATGTACTTCCACGCGCGCTACGGGGACGACTCGGTCGACACCTACCGCATCCAGCAGATCGCCGAGCTCTCCGGCCCGCTCGACCCGCACGCGCTGCGCGACGCGGTGGCCGTGATGGTCGAGCGCCACCCCGCCCTGCGCGCCGGGTTCCGCGACCTCGCCGACGGGCGGATCGTCCAGGTGATCAGCGGGCGCGTCGAGCTCGACTGGAGGGTGGTCGACCTCGGCGACCGCCCGTACGCCGAGGCCCTGGCCGAGCTGGAGCGGGTGGCCGCCGCCGACCGGGCCCGGCCGTTCAACCTGGCCCAACCGCCGCTGCTGCGCTACAGCGTGGTGTCGCTGACCCCCACCGACCACCGGCTGGTGCAGACGATGCACCACATCATCGCCGACGGCTGGTCGTACCCGCTGATGTTCAACGACGTCGTCGACGCCTACCGCGGCACGCCGCGCGGCGTGCCCGCCGTGGCGCTGGGCCGGCACATCGCCGCCCTCGCCGCCACCGACGCGCGGGAGACGAGCGCGGTGTGGGCGCAGGCGCTGGCCGGTGTGGACGAGCCCACCCTGCTCGTCGACGCCGACCCGGGCGCGGCGGTGGGCGCGCACCGCATCGTCGCCGACGTGCTTCCGGCCGAGCAGACGACCGCTCTCGCCCGCACCGCCCGCGACCTCGGGGTCACCGTCAGCACCGTGCTGCACGCCGCCTGGGGCGTGCTGCTGGGGCGCACCCTCGGCGACGACTCGGTGGTCTTCGGCTCCACGGTGTCCGGACGGGCCGGGCAGTCCGTGCCGGGCGTCGACTCCGTGGTCGGCCTGCTGATCAACACCGTGCCGGTGCCGATGTCGTGGGCGAAGCACGAGCCCGTCGGCGCCGTGGTGCGCCGCCTGCAGGACGAGCAGGCCGCCGTGCTCGACCACCAGCACGCCGGGCTGGCGGAGCTCACCCGGTCGCGCGGCCTGCGCACCCTGTTCGACACGCTCGTGATCGTCGAGAACTTCCCCGAGGTCTACGGCCCGGCCGACGAGGGCCTGTCGGTGCGCGGGTTCACCTCCACCACGTTCTCGCACTACCCGGTGTCGCTGGTGGCCTTCCCCGGCGACCGGCTGCGCCTGGAGCTGAAGTACGACGTCGGGCTCGTCGAGGTGGGCACGGCGGCGCGGCTGCTGCGGCAGGTCGGGCAGGTCCTGCAGCAGCTGGTGGCCGACCCCACCGTGGCCGTCGGCCGGCTGGAGCTCACCGATCCGGACGAGCGGGCGCTGGTGCTCGGCACGTTCACCGACACCGGCCACGACCTGGGCGCATCCACCCTGCGCAGCGCCTTCGAGCACTGGGCGGCCCGCACCCCGGACACCACCGCGCTGGTGTTCGAGGGCGAGTCGGTGACCTACGGCGAGCTGAACGCGCGGGCCAACCGGCTGGCCCGCAGCCTCATCGCCCGGGGCGTCACCCGTGGCTCGGTGGTCGCCGTGGTGCTGGAGCGCTCGATCGAGCTCCTCGTGGCCCTGTACGCGGTGCACAAGGCGGGCGCGGCGTACCTGCCCGTCGACCCCGGCTACCCGGCCGAGCGGATCGCGTTCATGCTCGACGACGCGCGCCCGGCCCACGTGATCGACGACCCGGCGGCCTTCCCCGTCGACGGGGACGCGTCCGACCCCGACGTGCCGGTCACGCCCGCCGACCCGGCGTACGTCATCTACACCTCCGGCTCCACCGGCCGCCCGAAGGGCGTGGTGGTGCCCCACGGTGCCGCCGCCAACTTCCTCACCTGGATGCAGGAGCGCTACCGGCTCGAGCCGGGCGAACCGACCCTGCTGAAGACCCCGTCGAGCTTCGACGCGTCGCTGCGCGAGCTGTTCTGGCCGCTGATGTCGGGCGCCACCGTGGTGATCGCGCGGCCCGAGGGGCACAAGGACGCCGCCTACCTCGCCGAGCTGATCCGGGCCCATGGTGTCACCACCGCCCAGTTCGTGCCGTCGATGTTCGCGGTGTTCCTCGAGGAGCCCGCCGTGCGCCGGTGCACCTCGCTGCGGCGCGTGATCTGCGGTGGCGAGGCGCTACCCGCCGACGTCGTCGCCCGGTTCCGCGGCATCACCGAACTGGCCGGCACCGAGCTGCACAACGTCTACGGCCCCACCGAGGCCGCCATCGACGTCACGGCCTGGGACACCGCGGAGCGGCCGCCCGGCCGGTCGGTGCCGGTCGGGCGCCCCGTGGCCAACACCCGGCTGTACGTGCTCGACGCCGCGCTGCGCCCGGTGCCGCCCGGGGTGGCGGGCGAGCTGTACCTCGCGGGCGTGCAGCTGGCGCACGGCTACCTGAACCGGCCCGGCCTCACCGCCGAGCGGTTCGTCGCCGACCCGTTCGTCCCTGGGCAGCGGATGTACCGCAGCGGCGACCTCGCCCGCTGGGACGCCACCGGCGTGCTGGAGGTCCTCGGCCGCAGCGACCACCAGGTGCAGGTGCGCGGTTTCCGCATCGAACCGGGGGAGATCGAGGCCGCCCTCGTGGCCGCAGGCGGCGTGTCCCGCGCGGTCGTGGTGGTGCGCGACGGCCGGCTCGTCGCCTACGTGGGCGGCACCGCCGACCCGCAGGAGCTGCGGGAGCGGGTGGCGCGGGAGCTGCCCGAGCACATGGTGCCCGCGATCGTCGTGGCGCTGGACGCGTTCCCGCTCACCCCGAACGGCAAGCTCGACCGGGCCGCGCTGCCCGACCCGGACTTCTCCGGGCTCGTGTCCGACCGCGGGCCGCGCACCGAGCGGGAGGCCCGGCTCTGTGGCCTGTTCGCCGACGCGCTCGGGCTCGACCGGGTCGGCATCGACGACGACTTCTTCGCCCTCGGCGGCGACAGCATCACCTCGATCGCGGTGTCCGGGCGCGCGCGGCGCGCCGGGCTGCGGGTCACCCCGCGCGACATCTTCCGGCTGCGCACCGTCGAGGCGCTCGCCGCCGGCCTCGGGGCGGAACCGGCGCCTGTGCCGGAGACCGACGACGGCGTGGGGGAGGTGCCGCTCACGCCCGTGATGGCGGAGGTCGCCGCCGACGGCATCCCGCTCGAGAACTTCTTCCAGTCGATGCTGGTGCGCACGCCCGCGGCGCTCACCCGCGCCGATCTGGAGCGCATCCTGGCCGCCGTCGTCGAACGGCACCCGATGCTGCGCGCGCAGGTCACCGGTCGTGAGTGGATACGAGTGCCGGAGCACCCGTATCCACTCACGGGGGTGGTGGGCGAGTCGGCGGACGTCCCGACGGTGGAGACCGTCGAGCGGGCCACCCGGGACGCGGCCGCCCAGCTCGACCCGGAGCGCGGGATCATGCTGCGGGCGCACTGGTTCCGGGAGGCGGGCCGGCTGCTGCTGGTGGCGCACCACCTCGTCGTCGACGGGGTGTCCTGGCGCATCCTCACCGCCGACCTCGCGGTCGCCTGGCAGGCGCTCACCGAGGGGCGCGAGCCCGACCTCGAGCCGGTCGGCACCTCGTACCGGACGTGGGCGCAGACCCTGCGGCAGGCCGCCGCCGACGGGCGCTTCCGCGCCGAGCTCGACCACTGGCGCCACGTGGTGAGCACCCCCGACCCGCTCCTGGGCCACCGCCCGCTCGACCCCGCGGTGGACGTCGACGCCACCACTGCCTCGCTCGACGTCGAGCTGCCCGGTGCGGTGTTCGGCACCCTGTCCCGGGCGATCCACGGCGGTGTGGACGACCTCCTGCTCGCCGGGTTCGCCCTCGCGCTGCAGCGGTGGCGGCGCGACCGCGGGATCGACGCGGGCTCGGCGGTGCTGCTGCGGGTGAAGGGCCACGGCCGGGAGGGCGACCTGTTCGACGGGCACGCCGACCTGTCGCGCACCGTGGGGTCGTTCACCAGCATCCACCCGGTGCGCCTCGACCCGGGCGATGTCTCCTGGGCCGACGGCGCGCAGCTGGCCCGGGCGGCGAAGCGCGTGAAGGAACAGCTTCGGGTGCCCTCGGCCGGCATCGGCTACGGCGTGCTGCGCTTCCTCGACGAGGAGGCCGGCCTGCCCGCGGTCACCCCGCAGATCGTGGTCAACTACCGCGGCCGCAGCGGTGGCGGCCCCGATGAGGACTGGGGCTTCACCACCGTCGGGTCGGGGCTGGACCCCCGCTCCCCGGTGGACGCCCTCGAGATCAACGTCATGGGGGACGGGCGGGCCACGCTGACCTGGCCCACCGGCATCCTCGGCCCCGACGAGGTGGGCGGGCTGGCGGCGCTCTGGGCGGAGGCGCTGCGCGCGCTCGCCGGGAGCGCGCAGCTGCGCGGGCACACGCCGTCGGACTTCCCGCTCGTCGACCTCTCCCAGGACGACGTGGAGGCGATCGAGGCGTCGAACCCGGTGCCGGTGGCGGACGTCTGGCCGCTGTCGCCCCTGCAGGAGGGTCTGTTCTTCCAGTCCCGCATCGCCGGCGAGGGCGACGTCTACCTCGCGCAGGACGCCTTCGACTTCGACACCCGGCTCGATGTCGACGCGCTCACCGCGGCGTGCGCGCTGCTGCTGGAGCAGAACCCGGCGCTGCGGCTCGGGTTCACCGACGCCGGGCTGGACCGCCCGGTGGCCGTCCTCGCCGGGCGGCTCGAACCCGCCGTGACCGAGATCGACCTGTCTGGACTCACGGCCGAGGAGCGCGCCGCGCGCACCGAGGCGATCATGGCGGCCGACCGGCGCACGCCGTTCGACCTCGTGCGCCCGCCGCTGCTGCGCCTCACCGTGCTGCGCGGCGCCGACCGCGACCGGCTGCTGCTCACCCGCCACCTCATCCTGTGGGACGGCTGGTCGCGCGAGCTCGTGCTGCGCAGGCTCTTCGGCGCCTACGCGGCCGTGCGCCGCGGCGCCACCCCGCTCGCGCCGCCCGCCGGTCGGTTCCCCGACTACCTGGCCTGGCTGGCCGAGCAGGACGACGAGGCGGCGGCGGCCGCGTGGGCGCAGGCGTTCGCCGACCTCGGCGAGCCGACCATCCTCTTCCCGGAGGCGATCGGCACCGACCCGGTGATCGCCACCCGGCTGTCGGTGGAGCTCACCCCGGAGACCACGGCCCGGCTGTCCGCGCAGGCCCGCGCGATCGGCGTCACCTTGAACTCGGTGGTCGGCACGGCGCTCGGGCTGGTGCTCGGCCACGCCGCGGGCACCGACGACGTGGTGTTCGGCATGACGGTGGCGGGGCGGCCCACCGAGGTCGAGGGCATCGAGTCGGTGGTGGGCGTCTTCCTCAACACCATCCCGGCCCGCGTGCGGCTCGACCCGCGCGCCACCATGGCCGACGCCGTGCGCGCCATGCACGAGCAGCGCGCCGCGATGATGCCCCACGAGTACCTCGGGCTCGGCGACGTGCAGCGTGCGGTGGGCCGTGGACAGCTGTTCGACAACCTGTACGTCCTGCAGAACTTCGTCGACGACGAGACGTTCACCGACCTTGAGCACGAGCACGGCATCGTCTCGGCTGCGGGCGTCGACTCCACCCACTACCCGCTCACGTGGGTGGTGTACCCGGGCGAACGGCTGTGGATCAAGCTGGAGTACCGCGGCGACGTGGTGCCGCGGGAGACCGCGGCCACCTTGCTCGCGCGGCTCGAGCAGGTGTTGCTGGAGCTGGCCGAGGACCTCGGGCCGCGCACCGGTGAGCTGGATCTGCAGACGCCCGCGGACCGCACAGCACTGCACGCGGAGTTCGACCGGACCGTCCGGCCGATCGGGTCGGAGACGATCGCCGACCTGCTCGCCCAGCGCGCCGCGGCCGTGCCGGCGGAGACCGCGCTGGTGTGCGGCGACACCCGGCTCACCTACGCGGAGCTCGACGCGCGCGTCAACCGGCTCGCCCACCACCTGCTGGCGGCGGGCGCGGGCCCCGAACGCATCGTCGGGCTGGCCCTGCCGCGGTCCACCGACATGGTGGTGGCCCTGTTCGCGGTGCTGCGCACCGGCGCCGCCTACCTGCCGCTGGACCTGGAGCACCCGGACGAGCGGCTGGCGGGCATGATCGCCGACGCCCGGCCGATGCTGCTGCTGTCGACCTCAGCCGTGGCGTCGCGGTTCCCCGGCGCGCCCGCCCCGGTCACCGAGCTGGACGCGCTCGACCTCGACGGGTACCCGGCCACCGCGCCCGCCCCGTTCGGCGGCGGCGACCTGGCCCGCCTCGACCACCCCGCCTACGTCATCTACACCTCCGGCTCCACCGGCCGCCCCAAGGGCGTGGTCACCCCGTACCGCGGCCTCACGAACATGCAGCTCAACCACCGCCGGGAGATCTTCGACCCGACGGTGGTCGCGGCGGGCGGCCGGCGTCTGCGCATCGCGCACACCGTGTCGTTCTCCTTCGACATGTCGTGGGAGGAGCTGCTCTGGCTCGTCGAGGGGCACGAGATCCACGTCTGCGACGAGGAGCTGCGCCGCGACGCGCGGGCGCTCGTGGCCTACTGCGAGCGCCACGGCATCGACGTCGTGAACGTGACGCCGACCTACGCCCAGGTCCTCGTCGAGGAGGGGCTGGTCACCCGCCACCCCCTGGCGCTGATGCTGCTCGGCGGGGAGGCGGTGCCCGACAGCCTGTGGACCACGCTGCGCGAGAGCGACTCGCTGGGCTACAACCTGTACGGCCCCACCGAGTACACGATCAACACCCTCGGCGCGGGCACCCGGGAGAGCACCACGTCCACGGTGGGGCGCCCGATCGCCAACACCCGCGCCCACGTGCTCGATGGCTGGCTGCGGCCGGTGGACGCCGGCGTGGTGGGGGAGCTGTACATCGCGGGTGCCGGCCTGGCCCGCGGCTACCTGGACCGGCCCGCGCTCACGGCGGAGCGGTTCGTCGCCGACCCGTGGACGCCGGGCGGGCGCATGTACCGCACCGGCGACCTCGTGCGCCGCCGCCCCGACGGCAACCTCGACTTCCTCGGCCGTACCGACGACCAGGTCAAGATCCGCGGCTACCGCGTGGAGCTCGGCGAGGTCGAGTCCGTGGTCGCCGCGCAGCCCGGGGTGCGCAGGGTGGCGGTGGTCGTCCGCACGGACGGCGAGGTCAAGCGGCTCGCGGCGTACGTGGTGCCCGACACGGGGGCCGACCGGGACGCGCTGCCGACGGCGATGCAGGACGCGCTGGCCAGGGTGCTGCCCGACTACATGGTGCCCACCCTCTACGGCGTCGTGGACGACCTGCCGCTCACCGTCAACGGCAAGCTCGACGCTGCGGCGCTGCCCGAGCCGCGGCCGGTGGCGCGCGCCGGCGGGCGGGCGCCGGGCACCGAGGCCGAGCGGGTGCTCGCCGGGATCGTCGCGTCGGTGATCGGGCTCGAGGCGGGCGAGGTGGGGGTCGACGAGGACTTCTTCGCCCTCGGTGGCGACAGCATCTCCTCGATCACCCTGTGCGGCCGCGCCCGCAAGGCGGGCCTCGACCTCGCGCCGCGCGACGTGTTCCGCAAGCGCACGGTGCAGGCGATGGCGGCCGGGTTGGCCGTGTCCGCCGACCGGCCGCGCGAGGTGCGCGACCCCGGCGTGGGCGCGGTGCCCAACACCCCGATCCTGGCGGCGTTCGAGCGGATGCCGCTGGAGAACTTCTTCCAGTCCACGGTGGTCCGCACCCCGGCCGGGATGACCCGCCACCAGCTGCTGGAGGTGCTCGGCGCGCTCCTGGAGCGCCACGACCTGCTACGGGCCCGCGTCGATGCGGTCGGTACCGGCGGCGCCTGGCAGCTGTGGGTGCCCGAACCGGGCGGCACGGACGTCGCCCGCCTGCTGGAGGTCACCGAGCGCGCCGGCCGCCCGAGCCCGGAGGAGATGGCGGCGGCCACCCGCGCCGCGGCCGCGGCACTGGACGCCCGCGGCGGCACGATGGTGCGCGCCCACTGGTTCCGCGACCCCGGTTCCGGCGCGGGGTGCCTGCTGCTCGTGGTGCACCACCTGGTGGTCGACGGCGTGTCCTGGCGCATCCTCACCGCCGACCTCGCCCAGGCCTGGGCCGCCGTGCGGGAGGGCCGCCGACCGCAGCTCGACGACGTGCCCACGTCGTTCCGCACCTGGGCGCATCGGATGCGCGCGGCCGCCGACCGCGGCGACTTCCGCGACCAGGCCGGGTACTGGCGCGAGATCGCGAGCACCCCCGACCCGGACCTCGGTTCCCGGCCGCTCGACCCGGCGGTCGACGTGGCCGCCACCACCGACACGGTCACGCTGCGCCTGCCCGCCGACGTCACCGGCCCGCTCCTGTCGTCGGTGCCGGCCGCGATCTTCGGCGGGGTCAACGACGTGCTGCTGGGCGCGTTCGGGCTCGCCCTGGCGCACTGGCGTCGCGTGCGGGGCCGGGCCCGCACGTCCGCGGTGCTGCTCAGCCTGGAGGGCCACGGCCGCGAGCCCGAGCCGTTCGAGACCGAGGGCCCGCTCGACCTGTCCCGGACGGTCGGGTGGTTCACCTCGCTGCACCCGGTGCGCCTCGACCCGGGCACGCCGGACTGGGGCGACGTCGTCGCGGGCGGCCCGGGCCTGGTCCGCGCCGTCAAGGCGGTGAAGGACCAGCTGCGGGTGCCCGACCGCGGCATCGGCCACGGCGTGCTGAACGACCTCGACGCCGAGGTCGAGCTGCCCGACGCCGAGCCGCAGATCCTGTTCAACTACCTCGGCCGGTTCGGCACCGGGGCCGGGGCCGACTGGGAGCCGGTCGCCGACTACGACGCGCTCGGCGAGGGCGTGGACCCGAGCTCCGAGGTGCGGGCCCTGTCGGTCAACGCGATCTCGCACGACACCGCGGCCGGCCCCGAGTTCTCCGCGATGCTGACCTGGCCCACCGGCATCATGACGCGGGTCGAGATCGAGCAGCTCGCCGCGTTCTGGGAGCAGGCGCTGCGCGCCGTCGCCGGTGCGGCCGAGCTGGCCGGGCACACCCCGTCGGACTTCCCGCTCGTGCGGCTGTCGGTCGACGACGTCGCCGAACTGGAGGCCGCGGTGCCCGGCGGGCCCGTCGACGTGCTCCCGCTGCTGCCGCTGCAGCAGGGGATGTACTTCCACTCGGTGCAGAGCACCTCCGTCGACGCGGTGCAGAGCACCTCCGTCGACGCGGTGCAGAGCACCTCCGTCGACACGGTGCAGAGCACCGGCCGCGACCCGTACGTGATCCAGCACGTCCTCGAGCTGCGCGGCCCGGTCGATCCGGCCCTCCTGCGCCGTGCGGTGGAGGCGGTGGTGGCGCGGCACCCGGTGCTGCGCGCCTGCTTCCGGGAGCTCGCGGACGGCCGGGTGGTGCAGGTGATCGCCGGCGAGGCGACCCCGGACTGGGAGGTGGTCGACCGGCCCGCCGACGCCGCCGCGGTGGCGGCCGAGCGGTTCGGCACGGTCTTCGACCTCACGGCGCCGCCGCTGCTGCGCTACACGCTGGTGACGCTCGACGACGACCGGCACCACCTGGTGCAGACCATGCACCACCTGCTGGCCGACGGCTGGTCCTACCCGCTGATGTTCGACGACCTCATGACCGCCTACCGGCAGCTCGCGCAGACCGGCCGCGCCGACCTCCCCTCGCCCGCGGTCACCTTCGCCGACCACGTCGCGCAGCTCGCCTCCCGGGACGCGGCCGCGTCGCGGGAGGTCTGGGCCGGGGTGCTCGCCGGCGTTGACGGCCCCACGAAGCTGGTGGACGCGCCCCGGGGCGCCGGGGTCACCCGGCACGCCGACGTGCAGCACGAGCTGTCGGCGCAGGCCACGGCCCGGCTCGCCGAGCGGGCCCGGGCGGCCGGGGTCACGCTGTCCACCGTGGCCCACGGCGCGTGGGGCCTGCTGCTGGGCCGCGCGCTCGGCCGGGACCGCGTGGTGTTCGGGTCCACGGTGTCGGGGCGCGCGGGCACCACGCCCGGCGTCGAGGAGATCGTCGGCCCGATGATCAACACGCTGCCGGTGCCGATGGCGTGGACGGCGGGCGAGCCGTTCCGGGACGTCCTCGCCCGGCTGCAGGACCAGCAGCTCGCGGTGCTCGACCACCAGCACGTCGGCCTCGTGGAGCTGGCGCGGGTCGCCGGTGTGGGCGAGCTGTTCGACACGATCGTGGTGGTCGAGAACTTCGCCGTCCCCGAGCCGCAGGCCCCCGCCGACGGACTCCCGACCGCGGAGTGGATCGACGGCACCGACGCCGCGCACTACCCGGTGGCGCTCGTGGTGCACCCGGAGGAGCGGCTCCGCCTCAAGATCACCTATGACACGGGGCTGGTCGACGCCGGGTTCGCCCGGGGGCTCGTCGCGGCGATGGCGTCGCTGCTCGAGCAGTTCGCCGACGACCCCGCCCTCCCGGTGGCCGGGCTGCGCACGGGTGCCGCGCCCGCCGTCGCGCGCGCGGCGGAACCCGTCGACGACCGGCCGCTGCACGAGCGCTTCCGCGAGGTCGCCCGCACCCACCCCGACGCGGTGGCCGTGCGCCACCGGGGCACCGAGCTGCGCTACGCCGAGCTCGATGCCCGCTCCGACGCGCTCGCCCACCGGCTCGCCGCGCAGGGGGTGGCGCCCGGGTCGCGGGTGGCGGTGGTGCTGCCGCGCTCGGCCGACCTGATCGTCGCGATCCTCGGCGTGCTCAAGGCGGGCGGCTGCTACGTGCCGATCGACCCGGGTTCCCCGCTCGCCCGCATCGCCTACATCCTCGGCGACGCTGCGCCCGGCTGCGTGCTGGCCGTGGCCGACACGGTGCCGGTGCTGCCCGCCGACGGCCCGCCCGTGCTCCGCCTCGACGCCGACCTCCCGGCCGCCGGTCCGGTGGACGTCGCGACGCCCGCGGAGGCCGACGCGTACGTCATCTACACCTCGGGCTCCACCGGCCGCCCCAAGGGCGTCGCCGTGCCGCACCGCGGGGTCAACGCGCTGTTCGCGGGCGCCGCGGCCGATCTGCGGTTCGGGCCCGGCGACGTGTGGACGCTGTTCCACTCCTACGCCTTCGACTTCTCGGTGTGGGAGATCTGGGGCCCGCTGTTGCACGGCGGGCGGCTCGTCGTCGTCGACCACGACGTGGCGCGCGACCCGGAGCGGTTCCGCGCCCTGCTGGCGCGCGAGGGCGTCACCGTGCTCAACCAGACGCCGTCGGCGTTCTCCTCCCTGATCGCCGCCGACCGGGACAGCGCAGACCAGCAGGACACGGCACCGCTCGCGCTGCGCTACGTCGTGTTCGGCGGCGAGGCGCTGGACCTGCGCAGGCTCGCGCCGTGGTTCGACCGCCACGGCGACAGAGCGCCGCAACTGGTGAACATGTACGGGATCACCGAGACCTGCGTGCACGTCACGGTGCGGGTGCTGCACCGCGCGGACGCGGCGCGGGCCGACAGCGTGGTCGGCGTGCCGTTGGCGGGGCTCACCGTGCACCTGCTCGACCGGTACCTGCAGCCGGTGCCCCCCGGCGTCACGGGGGAGATCTACGTGGCGGGCGCGCAGCTGGCGCGCGGCTACCTCGACCGTCCCGGGCTCACCGCCGCCCGGTTCGTCGCGAGCCCGTTCGCGGCGGGGGAGCGGCTCTACCGCAGCGGCGACCTCGCCCGGTGGACCGAGGACGGGGAGCTGGTCTACCTGGGCCGCTCGGACCACCAGCTGAAGCTGCGCGGGTTCCGCATCGAGCCCGGCGAGGTGGAGGCGGCGCTGCTGCAGCACGACGAGGTCGACGGTGCCGCGGTGAGCGTCCAGCACGACGCCCAGGGCCGCCCCCGGCTGGTGGCGCACCTGGTGGCGCGCGCCGGCCGGGACGGCGACCTGGGCATCGACTTGGACCTCGACGCCGTGCGCAGGCACGCGGCGGGCGTGCTGCCCGAGCACGAGGTCCCGGCGGTGTTCACGGTGGTCGAGAGCCTGCCGCTGACCATCAACGGGAAGCTCGACCGCGACGCGCTGGCGCTCGCCGAGCCCGTCGCGCCGACTCCCGAGACTCCGGCCGCGCCCGCGCCGGAGGGCGTCACGGCCCCGGCGCTGGCGGCGCTGTTCGGCGAGGTCCTCGGGGTGGACACCCCCGCCGTCGACGACGACTTCTTCACCCTCGGCGGCGACAGCATCATCGCGCTGCAGCTGGTGAACCGGATCAAGCGGCTCGGCCTGCGGGTCACCCCGCGCGACGTGTTCACCCACCGCACCCCGGCCGCGCTCGCCGCGCTCGGTACCCCGCAGGAGCCCGCCGCGGCCCCCGAGGAGGACCCGGACGCGATCGGCTCGGTGATGCTCACACCGATCGTGCACCGGCTCGCCGAGCTGGGCGGCAGCATCGACCGCTTCAACCAGTCCGAGCTGCTGCGCACCCCGCCGGGGGCCACGGCGGAGCAGGTCGGTGGCGTGGTCACCGCGCTCCTGCGCCGGCACGACGCGCTGCGGCTGCGGCTGTCGCGGCCCGCGCCGATGCTCTGGGCACTGGAGACCGTGCGGGAGCTGCCCGAGGGCGTGTTCACCGCCGTCGACGCCCGCGCGCTCGACGAGGAGGCGTTCGCCGAGCTGCTGGGTGTCGAGTCCGACGCCGCGGCCGACCGGCTGCGCCCCGACGAGGGCCGGATGGTCGCCGCCGTGTTCTTCGACCGCGGGGCGGAGCCGGGCCGGCTCCTGCTGGTGGTGCACCACCTCGCCGTCGACGGCGTCTCGTGGCGGATCCTGCTCGACGACGTGCGCGCGGCCTGGGACGGCGCCGCGCTCGAACCGGTCGCGACGTCGCTGCGGACCTACGCCCGGGTGCTCAACGAGGCCTCCGCGCAGGACGCCCGGCTGGCCGAGTTCCCGCACTGGAGCGACGTGCTCGCCCCGGGCGCGGAGCTGGACCCGGCCGAGGTCGTGGTGGGCCGCACGGTCGGTGACACCCGCGAGCACCGGTTCCGGCTCACCGTGCAGGAGACGCTGCCGCTGCTCACCACGGTGCCGGCCGCCGCGCGGGCCGACGTCACCGAGACGCTGGTGACCGGCCTGCGGGAGGCCGTCTCCCGCTGGCGGGCGGCCCGCGGGCACGCCGACGGCGACCTCGCGATCGACCTGGAACGCCACGGCCGCGAGGACCTGTCCCGCGACGTCGACCTGTCCCGCACCGTCGGCTGGTTCACCTCCATCGCCCCCGTCCGGCTCCCGGTCGGCAGCGGTGGCCTGCTCGACCGGGTCGGCGCCGTGCGCGACCGGCTGCGCGCCGCCCCCGACGGCGGGATCGGGTACGGGCTCCTGCGCTACTGCAACGCCCGCACGGCGGCGGCGCTCGCGCGGCTGGGCCAGCCGCAGGTGCTCTTCAACTACCTCGGGCGCTTCGGCGCACCCGGCTCGGCGGACTGGGACCCCGCGCCGGAAACCGCCGCTCTGCGCGTCGGGCCCTCGCCGGACATGGGCACGCCCTACCTGCTGGAGGTCAACGCATACTGCGAGGACACGCCGGACGGCCCGGAGCTGGAGGTGGTGCTCACCCACGCCGACGGCTGGCAGGACGGCCTCGACGACCTGCGCGACGCCTTCGCCGCGGCACTGCGCGATCTCGCCGGGGCCGGCACCGGTGACCCGGCGGAGGAGGTCTGGCCGCTGTCCCCGCTGCAGGAGGGGATCTGGTTCCAGTCGGAGCTGGCGGCCGACGCCGACGTCTACGTGGCGCAGAACGCGTTCGACTTCGACCGCCCGCTCGACGCCGCTCGGCTCGCCGCCGCCTGGGAGCAGGTGCTCGCCGCCCACACCGCCACGCGGCTGGGCTTCCGCACCCTCACCGACGGGCGCGCGGTGGCGTTCGTCGGCAGCGGACTGCGCTGCCGGATGACCGAGGTCGACCTGTCGCACCTCGATCCCGACGAGGCCGAGCAGCGCATCGCCGAGCTGACCGACGCCGACCGGCACACCCCGTTCGACCTGCGGGAACCCCCGCTGGCCCGGTTCACGGTGATCCACCGCCGCGACGGGCGCGACCACCTGCTGTTCACCTACCACCTGCTGCTGTGGGACGGCTGGTCGCGGGAGCTGGTGCTCACCCAGCTCTTCGACGCCTACCGCGGCGAGCCGGTGCGGTCGTCGCGGGGCAGCTTCACCGACTACCTCGACTGGCTGCGCCGCCAGGACGTCGAGGCGTCCACGGCGTTCTGGCGGGAGGCGTTCGCCGACCTCCCCGCGCCCACCCTGCTGTACCCGCAGGCCCTCGGTACCGAGCCGGTGCCCGCCCGGCGGCTCTCCGTGGAGATCCCCGAGGAGGTCACCGAGCGCCTCACCGCGCAGGTGCGCGCGGCGGGCGTCACGCTGAACGCCCTGATCAGCACCGCGCTCGCGGTGGTGCTGGGGCACGCGGCGGGCAGCCCCGACGTCGTCATCGGCACCACGGTGGCCGGGCGGCCCACGGAGCTGGACGACATCGACGACGTCGTCGGCGTCTTCCTCAACACGGTGCCCGCCCGCGTGCGGCTCGACCCGGCCGCGACGCCCGCGCAGACGATGCGGCAGGTGCAGGAGCACCGCCTCGACGCGATGCCGCACGAGTACCTCGGCCTCGGCGACATCCAGCGCGCCACCGGCCGGGGCGCGCTCTTCGACAGCCTCTACGTCCTGCAGAACTTCCTCGACGACGAGACCTTCTCCGAGTTCGAGGCCCGCAACGGCATCGTCGGCGTGCGCAGCGTCGACGCCACGCACTACCCGCTGACCTGGGTGGTGATGCCGGGCAGGCGGCTGTGGGTGAAGCTCGAGTACCGGCCCGACGTCGTCGACGAGGCGGCGGCCGCGGCGCTGCTCGGGCGGCTGGAAGGGCTGCTGCACCACCTCGCGGGCGACGTCGACGGGCCGATCGCGGCCCTGCCGGTGCGCACGCCCGCGGAGGTGGCGGAGCAGGAGGCGGCCGACGCCGCCCGCGAGCGCCCGATCGGTGACCTCACGATCGCCGAGCTCCTCGAACAGCAGGCCCGCGCGACGCCCGACGCGCCCGCGCTCACGGCCGGCGACACCACGCTGACCTACCGGGAGCTGGACGACGCGGTCTCCCGCACGGCCCGGCTGCTGATCGCCCACGGCGCGCGGCCGGAGACGATCGTCGGGCTCGCGCTGCCCCGGTCGGCCGAGATGGTGGTGGCGCTGTTCGCGGTGCTGCGCACCGGCGCCGCCTACCTGCCGCTGGAGCTCGACCACCCCGACGAGCGGCTGCACACGATCGTCGACGACGCCGCCCCGGCGCTGCTGCTCACCACCGCGGCCGTGGCGCCGCGCTTCTCCACGTGCGACGTCCCGGTGCTCCGCATCGACGACTCCCGCCAGGTCGTGAGTGGGAACGAGGGCTCCGGCACTCGTATCCACTCACGGGTGGGGGCGGGGCGGCTCGACCACCCGGCATACGTCATCTACACGTCCGGCTCGACCGGCCGCCCGAAGGGCGTGGTCACCCCGTACCGCGGGCTCACGAACATGCTGCTCAACCACCGGGAGGCGATCTTCGGGCCGGTGGTGGCCGCCGCGGGGCGGGGCCTGCGGATCGCGCACACCGTGTCGTTCTCCTTCGACATGTCGTGGGAGGAGCTGCTGTGGCTGGTGGAGGGCCACCACGTGCACGTCTGCGACGAGGACCTGCGCCGCGACGCACGTGCGCTGGTGGAGTACTGCGAACGCCACCGGATCGACGTGGTGAACGTGACCCCGACCTACGCCCAGCACCTGGTCGAGGTGGGCCTGCTCGACGGGCACCGGCCCGCGCTCGTGCTGCTCGGCGGCGAGGCGGTGCCGGAGAGCCTCTGGGCCACGCTGCGCGACGCCGACGGCGTGCTCGGCTACAACCTGTACGGCCCCACGGAGTACACGATCAACACGCTCGGCGGCGGCACCGCCGACAGCGCCACCGCCACCGTGGGCACGCCCATCCGGAACACGCGGGCCCTCGTGCTGGACCAGTGGCTGCGCCCGGTGCCCCCCGGCGTGCCGGGTGAGCTCTACATCGCCGGTGTCGGCATGGCGCGCGGCTACCTCAACCGGCCCGGCCTCACCGCGGAGCGGTTCGTCGCCGACCCGACGGGCTCCGGTGAGCGGGTCTACCGCACCGGCGACCTGGTGCGGGTCCGCCCCGACGGCAACATCGACTTCCTCGGCCGCACCGACGACCAGGTGAAGATCCGCGGCTACCGCGTGGAGCCTGCGGAGGTGGAGGCGCACGTCACCGCGGCGCCCGGGGTGCGCCGCAGCGCGGTGCTCGCCGCCGACGACGGGGCCGGTGGCAAGCGGCTCGTCGCCTACCTGATCCCCGCCGAGCGGGGCGATGCCGACCGGCTGGTCTCCGGCGTGCGGCGGCACCTCAAGGAGCGGATGCCCGCTCACCAGGTGCCCACCGCGTACGCGGTGGTCGACGCGCTGCCGCTCACCGTCAACGGCAAGCTCGACGTGGCCGCGCTGCCCGCGCCGTGCACCGTCGCGGTGCGCAGCCGCGAGGCCGCCACCGGCACCGAACGCGCGCTCTGCGCGCTCTTCGCCGCCACCCTCGGCGAGGAGGAGTTCGGCGTCGAGGACGACTTCTTCGACCGCGGCGGCCACTCATTGCTCGCCACGCGCCTGATCGGGCGCGTGCGCGAGGAGCTCGGCGCCGACGTCTCCCTGCGGCAGCTGTTCGACCACCCCACCCCGGAACGGCTCGCCGCCGGCCTGGACGCCGGCCCGGCCACGGCGCGCGCCCGGGTGACCCCGGTGCCGCGCCCGCCGCGGCTGCCGCTCTCGCCCGCCCAGGAACGGCTGTGGCTGCTGCATGAGCTGGCCCCGGACTCGGCGGCCTACCACTACCCGCTGCTCCTGCGGGTGCGCGGCGCCCTCGACGCGGACGCGTTCACCGCGGCCGTGGCCGACGTCGTCGCCCGGCACGAGGTGCTGCGCACCCTGATCGTCGACGGCCCGGAGCAGCGGATCCTCGACCGGGCGGTGCCCGAGGTCGAGATCCGCGACGTGACCAGCGGGGACACCGAGGCAGTGGTGGCCGCCGCTCTCGCGCGGCCGTTCGCGCTGGCGACGCAGATCCCGGTGCGCGCCGCGCTCGTGCGCGAGACCGACACCGGCCACACCGTGGTGGTGCTCGTGCTGCACCACATCGCGGTGGACGAGTGGTCGGACCGCCCGCTTTTGGCCGACCTCGACGCCGCTTACCGCGCCCGCCTGGCCGGCGCGGCGCCGGAGTTCACCCCGCTGCCGGTGCAGTACGCCGACTACGCGCTGTGGCACCGCGACCTGCTCGGCGCCCCCGACGACCCGGCCAGCCGGTTCGCGCGCCAGCGCGACTTCTGGGTCCGCCAGCTCGCCGGGGCGCCGCAGGAGCTGGCGCTGCCCACGGGCGGTGACATCGGCGGCCACCCCGGAGGGGGCACCGTCACGGTGCAGCTCGACGCCGACCTCGTCGACCGGCTGCGGGAGCAGGCGCGCGAGGCGTCGTCGAGCGTGTTCCTCGCCCTGCACGCCGCGCTCGCGGTGCTGCTGTCGCGGATGGGCGCCGGCACCGACATCCCGGTGGGCACCCCGGTCTCCGGCCGCGGTGACGCCGCGCTCGACGAGCTGGTCGGCTTCTTCGTCAACACGGTGGTCATCCGCACCGACCTGTCCGGCGCGCCGTCGTTCCGGCAGGTCCTCGACCGGGTGCGGGAGACCGGGCTGGCCGCGCTCGACCACGCCGACCTGCCCTTCCAGCAGGTGGTGGAGGCGGTCAACCCGGTGCGCGCGCCCGGCCGCAACCCGCTGTTCCAGGTGCTGCTGGGCTACCACCGCCGCCCCGAGGGCAGCGACGAGGTGTTCGGGCTGCCGGTGGCGCCCGCCCCGGCGTTCACCGCCGACCCCAAGGTCGACCTCACGTTCACCGTCGTCGACTCCGGCGAGGGACGGCCGGTGGAGCTGTCCGTCGAGTACGACGCGTCCCGGTGCGACGCGGCCACCGCACGGTCGCTGGCCGCCCGCTTCGAGGTGCTGCTGCGCAGCGCGCTCGCCCACCCGGACGCCCCGTACCCGGCCCTCGAGGTGCTCACCGCCGACGACGCGCGGGTGATCGCACGCTGGTCGCGCGGGCCTGACCCCGCCCCGGACCGCGCCTGGTTCCGGCGGTTCGCCGAGTGGGCCGCGCGCACCCCGGACGCCCCGGCGGTCCGGTTCGGCGCCACCACGCTCTCCTACGCCGGGCTCGACGCTGCCTCCGACGCCGTGGCCGCGGGCCTCGCCGCACGCGGTGCGGGCCCCGAGACCACCGTGGGCCTGGCGCTGCCCCGCACGGCCGACGTGGTGGTCGCCCTGCTCGGGATCGCGAAGGCCGGGGCCGCGTTCCTGCCGCTGGACCCGGCGTTCCCCGCGGACCGGCTGCGGTACATGGTCGAGGACGCCGACCCGGCCGTGGTGCTCGTCGACGACGGCACCCGCGGGCTGTTCGACGGTTCCGCGGCCGCGTTGGTGACCGTCGGTGAGCTGGGTGGCGACCCGGTGCCTGAGCGCGACCCGGACCCGGCGGGCGCCGCGTACGTGATCTACACGTCCGGGTCGACCGGCCGCCCCAAGGGCGTGGTGGTGACGCACGCCAACCTGGCCCACTTCCTCGGGGCCGTGCGGGACGCGCTCCCGCTCACGCCGGAGGACCGGCTGCTCGCGGTCACCACCCTGTCGTTCGACATCGCGGTGCTCGAGCTGATGCTGCCGCTCGCCCACGGTGCATGTGTGGTGCTCGCCGCGGCCGACCAGGTCCGCGACCCGCGCCTGCTCGCCGAGGTGCTCCGCGCGGAGGGCGTCACCGCGGTGCAGGGCACGCCGTCGCTCTGGTCGGCGTTGCTGGACGCCGCCGACCCCGACCTGTCGGCCGTCCGCGCGCTCGTCGGCGGCGAGGCGCTGCCGCCCCGGCTCGCGCGGGACCTGGGACGGCGGGCGGCCGGGCTGCGCAACATGTACGGGCCCACCGAGGCCACCGTGTGGGCCACCAGCGCCGACGTGGGCCGGGAGGCCGGGATCGGGCGGCCGATGGCGGGCACCACCACCCAGGTGCTGGACGCGGCGCTGCGGCCGGTGCCGCCCGGCGTGGTCGGCGAGCTCTACCTCGGGGGACCGCAGGTGGCGCGCGGCTACCGGAACCGGCCGGGGCTCACGGCGGCGCGGTTCGTCGCCGACCCGGCCGGGAGCGGGGCCACGGTGTACCGCACCGGCGACCTGGTGCGCCGCAACCCCGACGGCACCCTGGAGTACCTGGGCCGCACCGACCACCAGGTGAAGGTGCGCGGCTTCCGCATCGAGCTCGCGGAGATCGAGGCGGCGCTCGAGTCCGCTCCCGGCGTGCGGCGGGCCGCGGCGGCCGTGCACCGCGACCGGATCGTCGCCCACGTCGAGGGGGTGCCCGGTGCCGGGCACGCCGCGCGGGACGCCGCTGCGCGGCGGCTGCCCGCCTACATGGTGCCGTCGGTGGTCACGGCCGTGGATGCGCTGCCGCTCACCCCGAACGGGAAGATCGACCGCGCGGCCCTCCCGGCGCCCGACGCCCCGGCGAGCGCCACGTCCGGCGTCGAGTCGGAAATGGAACGGCGGCTCTGCGCACTCTTCGCCGAGGTCCTCGGGCTGGACGGCGTCGGCCGCGACGACGACTTCTTCGTGCTCGGCGGCCACTCGCTGCTGCTGGTGCGCCTGGCCACGGCGCTGCGGCGCGACCTGGACGTCGAGCTGCCGGTGGCCGAGCTGATGGCCACGCCCACGGTGGCCGCGCTGGCCCGGCGGATCACCGCGGCGGGCGCGCCGGCCGGGCCGGCGGCGGGGCTCGCGCCCGTCCTCGTGCTGAACGAGGGCGCGGGGCGGCCCCCGCTGTTCGCCGTGCACCCCGCGAGCGGCCTGGGTTGGCAGTTCGCCGGCCTGAAGGCGCACCTGCCCGCCGGGGTGCCGCTGTACGCCCTGCAGTCCCCGCGGCTGCAGCACCCGGACACCGCGCCGCTGACCCTCGCCGACACCGTGCGCCGCTACGCCGACGAGGTGGCCCGCCTCGCCCCGGAGGGCCCGGTCCAGCTCATCGGCTGGTCGTTCGGGGGAGCGGTGGCCCACCAGGTGGCGGCCGAGCTGGCCCGGCGCGGGCGGGAGATCGGGTTGCTGGCGATGCTCGACACCCACCTGCCCGACCGGCGGCGCGCCGTCGACCGCTGGGACGGTGCCGCCGCGATCGAGGGCCTGCTCGCCGAACTCGGCTACCCGGTGCCCGCGGACCGCGCCGGGGCCATGACCGTGGCGGACGCGGTGGCGGTGGTGCGCGCCCACGGCGGCTCGATCGCGGTGCTCGACGACGACCAGGTCGCGCGCGTCGTGCAGACCTACCTCGCCAGCGACCACATGATCGAGGACGCCGAGCTCGCGCCGGTGGCGGGCGACGTCGTCTTCGTCGACGCCACGGTGCCCGAACCGGGGTTCGCCGGTACGGCATCGCGGCGGTGGCGTGACCACGTCGCGGGCGGGCTCACCGTCGTGCCCGTCGACTGCGCGCACTCGGAGCTCCTCGACCCCCACGCGATCGACCGGTGGTTCCCGGCGATCGCACACGTCCTGTCCCACACGGAGGTGCGGTAACCATGTCCACGAACCCGTTCGACGACGAGAACGGCGAGTTCTACGCGCTGATCAACGACGAGGGCCAGTACTCGCTGTGGCCCACGTTCGCCGAGATCCCGGCCGGCTGGACGGCCGTGCACGGTCCCGGCCCGCGCGCGGAGGTGCTCGAGCACATCGAGGCCAACTGGGCCGACATGCGCCCGCGCAGCCTGGTGGAACAGATGGAACGCGGCGCGCAGTAGCGGTCGTAACCGACGACGAGCCGGAACCGGTGGAGAGGGGACCGCGGATGCGGGTTGTGGTGTTCGGGTACATGACGTGGGGTCGGCGCACGATCGAGGCGGTGCTCGCGGCGGGCCACGACGTGGCGCTGATCGTGACGCACCCGGACGGCGACAACCCGTACGAGAAGATCTTCAACGAGTCGGTGGCCGAGTTGGCGGCCGACCGCGACATCCCGCTGCTGGTGCGCGACCGGGCCGAGGACGACGAGGTCCGCGCGGTGGTCGCCGGTGCACAGGCCGACGTCATGGTGGTCGCGAACTGGCGCACGTGGCTCCCGCCCGAGGTGTTCACGCTCCCGCGCCTGGGCACGGTCAACGTCCACGACGCGCTGTTGCCCGCCTACGCCGGGTTCGCCCCGCTGAACTGGGCGCTGATCAACGACGAGCCCGAGGTGGGCGTCACCGCGCACATGATGAACGCCGAGTTCGACGCGGGCGACATCATCCTGCAGATGCGCACCCCGGTGACCGACGAGGACACGGTGGTCGACCTGTTCGACCGCACCCTCGCCATGTTCGGGCCGATCACCGTGGAGGCGCTCGAGCGGGTGGCGGCGGGCCGCACCGACTGGACACCCCAGGACCGCACCGCGGCCTCCTACTTCCACCGCCGCTCGGAGGAGGACAACCGCATCGCCTGGACGTGGCCCGCGCGCGACGTGTTCAACCTCGTGCGCGCCCAGGTGGACCCCTATCCGAACGCCTACTGCTTCTACCGGGGCGAGCGGCTGCGGATCCTCCGCGCCCGCGTCACCGACGACGTCATCGGTGGCACACCGGGGCGGATCGTCATCCGCCGCGGGCGCGGCGTCGTGATCGTCGCGGGAGCCGAGGCCCGGCGCGGGCGCAGCCGCGGCGTGCTGATCGAGCGCGTGCGCACCGACGACGGGCGTGAGTTCGACGCGGCGGACTGGTTCCCCCACATGGGCGGCTACCTGACCTCGTACCCCGGTTGATCTGCGGGAGCGGCGTCAACGGACCTCGCGGCCTGCTGCCCGGGCCGCCTCGACGAACGCCCCGACCGCGGGTGACACGCCGTCGGGGTGGTGGGCCACGCCCATGCTGAGCTGCGGCCCGCCCCGCAGTGGGCGGTAGACGACACCGGGCCGGTTCAGCCGCTGCACCTCGCCCGCGATGAACCCGAGCCCGACGCCCGAGCTCACCAGGGCGATGATCGACTGCGCCGGGTAGGCCTCCATGGCGATCTCCAGGGTGAAGCCCGCCGCGCGGCTCATCGAGATGATCGCGTCGTAGAGCTGGGGCGCGATCTGGCGCGGGAAGATCACGAAGCGCTCGCCCGCGAGCTCGGCCAGCTCCAGCGATCCGTGCCCGGCCAGGCGGTGATCGTCGGGCAGGGCGAGCTGGAACGGCACCCGGGCCACCTCCTCGGCGCTCAGCCCGCCGTCGTCGAGCGGCGGGTGGACCAGGCCGACGTCGATGTCCCCGGCGCGCAGCGCCTTCTCCTGCTCGGCGGTGGTGAGCTCGCGGACGATGACGCCCACGCGGGGGAGCGCCGCGCGGAACCGGCGCACGGTCTCGGGGAACATCACGTACAGCCCCGGTGACGTGACCCCCACGGTGAGCTGGCCGATCTCGCCCCGGTCGGTGCGCTGGGCGAGGGAGACCGCCAGGTCGAGCTGGCGCAGCGTCCGGCGCGCCTCGCGCAGGAACACCTCGCCCGCAGCGGTGAGCACGACGGTGCGCTTCGTGCGGTGGGCGAGCTGCACGCCGAGCTCGCGCTCGAGCGTGCGGACCTGCTGGCTCATGGCCGGCTGGCTGACGTGGCAGCGTTCGGCGGCGCGGTGGAAGTGCAGCTCTTCGGCGAGGGCGACGAAGCACTCCAGTCGGAAGCGGTCCACGGCGGGCATCCTCGCAGCCGACGGCGCCGCTGAGAAGATCTTCTTATCACCTGATCCCAACTAAGAGTTGGACTCGATCACCGCTCGCTCCTTAGCGTCGTGCAGCCCGACGAAGGAGAACGTGCGATGTT
Source organism: Pseudonocardia zijingensis (assembly GCF_042657305.1). Taxonomy (NCBI): domain Bacteria; kingdom Bacillati; phylum Actinomycetota; class Actinomycetes; order Pseudonocardiales; family Pseudonocardiaceae; genus Pseudonocardia; species Pseudonocardia zijingensis. The sequence goes on from NZ_JBHSKO010000012.1 coordinate 191,763, forward strand.
GCCCCCGACGCCGAACGACCCCGGCGCCATCCGCATCACGGCCGTGGAGACGGTCGTCGTCAACGCGGAGATGCGGAACTGGATCCTCGTGAAGGTCCGCACCGACCAGGACGGCCTCGTCGGGTGGGGCGAGGCGAGCCTGAACTGGAAGACGCGCGCCGTCGTCGGCGCCGTCGAGGACCTCGCCACGATGATCGTCGGGCGGGACCCGCGGGACATCGAGCAGGTGCTGCGGGTCATGACCAAGCACAGCTACTACCGGCTCGGGATCGTCGGCGTCACCGCGATCAGCGGGATCGAGCACGCGCTGTGGGACATCCTGGGCAAGTCGCTGGGCCAGCCGGTCTGGCGCCTGCTCGGCGGGCAGGTGCGCGACCGGGTGCGCGTCTACACCCACCTCGGGCTCGGCGACATGCGCTCGGTGTACGACACCGTGGACGAGGGGCAGCTGCGCGAGCGCGCCGCCAAGGTCGTCGAGCAGGGCTACGACGCGCTCAAGGTCGTGCTGATCCCCTACGGCGGGCACCTGTCGACGCCTGCCGACCGCAGGCACGTGGACCGGATGATGTCCGTGCTGCGCTCCACGGTCGGGCCCGACGTCGACATCATGATCGACTTCCATGCCCGGCCGGCCTCACCGGCGGCCGCGCTGCAGTACATCGAGATCCTCGGCGGGTACGACCCGATGTTCTGCGAGGAGCCGGTCGCGCCCGGCGACACCGAGGCCCTGCGCGCCGTGGCCGCCCGCACGAGCGTGCCCCTCGCCGCGGGGGAGCGCCTGGTCGGCCTCCGGGAGTTCCTGCCGGTGCTCTCGTCCAAGGCGCTGGCCGTGGCGCAGCCCGACCTCAACCACACCGGCGGGCTGCTCGAGGGGAAGCGGATCGCGGCGGTCGCCGACGCCGAGCTCGTCGGCGTGGCGCCGCACAACCCGAACGGGCCCATCGCGGGCGCGGCCGCGCTGCACTTCGCGGTGAGCACCCCGAACTTCGTGATCCAGGAGGAGATGAGTGGCGCCGTCGACTGGTACGACGAGGTCGTCAGCGCGCCGATGAAGCGCGTCGGCAGCCACTGGGAGATCCCCACCGCGCCGGGCCTCGGCGTCGAGGTGGACGAGGCCGCGGCGGCCCGCCACCCCTACGAGCCGGAGGTGCCGCACAGCAGCTCGGCCGTGCTCGGCGACGGAACGGTGGTGGACTGGTGAACGTGCGCCACTTCGCCCACCCCGGCGGGGGCGTCTACAACGCGACGCCGGACCGGGTCGTCTTCGGCCCGGGCAGCGTCTCGCTGCTGCCTGCCGAGGTCGACCGGCTCGGGGTCCACGCGCCGCTCGTCGTCACCACGCCGGGGCGCGTCGAGATGGGCAAGGAGGTGGCGGCCGGGCTGGGCGACCGGTGCGCAGGCATCCTCCCCGAGGCGGCCAGCCAGGTGCCGATCGAGCTCGCCCGCCGCGGCCGCGAGGTCGCCGCCGAGATGGGTGCCGACTGCCTGGTGGCGGTCGGCGGTGGCGCCGCCACCGGGCTCTGCAAGGGCATCGCCTACGAGAGCGGGCTGCCCATCATCGCCGTGCCCACCACCTACTCCGGGTCGGAGATGACCGGCTACTGCGGCATGACGATCGACGGCGTCAAGCGCATGCACGAGAGCCCGGCGATGCTGGCCTCCGTCGTGATCTACGACGCCGAGCTGTCCTGCGGGCTCCCGCCGGCTGTCACCGCGTCGAGCGCGATGAACGCGCTGGCGCACTGCATCGACGCCGCGTACCTGCCGAGCATCAGCCCGCTGCTGCGACCGGCCGCGGTCGAGGGGGCACGCGTGGTCACGAGCGCGCTGCCCGCCGTGCTGGCCGACCCGGACGACCTCGGGGCCCGCAACGAACTGCTCTACGGCGCCTACCTCGCGGGCGCGGCACTCACCGGCGGGTTCGCGCTGCAGCACGCCGTGGCCCACATGCTCGGCGGCAGCTTCGGGGTGGAACACGGTGTCGCCCACGCCGTGGTCCTGCCCTACGTCACCGCCCACCTCGTCGAACGCGCGCCCGAGGCGATGGGCCGCGTGGCCGACGCCGTCGGCACCTCCGACCTCGCCGGCCACATCTGGGACGTCGCTGTGGCGGCCGGCCTGCCCGTCCGCCTGTCCGACGTCGGGGTCGGGGACGAGCACATGGACACGGCGGTCCGGATCGCGAGCGACGGCGAGTCCTACGACGTCAACACCTCCCTCGACGCGGGCCTGGACAACCCGGCTCCGGTCACCGCGGAGGTGGTGCGCGCCATCCTGTCGGCGGCCGCCGCGGGTGGGCGGCCGGGGGCTGGCCGATGAGGATCCACCTGGTCGGCGAGGCTGCCGAGCACGAGGGCGACCTGCGTGCGCACCTGCGGCATCCCGCGGAGCTCACCGCACTGCCCGCGGACGCGGCGCACGACACCCGTCACGACGAGCGGATCGCGCCCGAGGACGTCGTCGTCTCGCTGCGGTTCGCGCGACCGGCCGCTGCGGCCCCGCCGTTCCGGCTCCTGCACGTGCCCGGGGCGGGTCTGGACGGGATCGACCTGGACGCCCTGCACCCCGCCACCGCGGTGGCCAACGTGTACGAGCACGAGATCCCGATCGCCGAGTTCGTGCTCGCCCGCCTGCTCGAGTGGGAGATCCGGGCCGGTGACCTGCAGGCCGCCTTCGCCGCGGACACCTGGCCGGACGCCTACCGCGGCCGGATCCCGCACGGCGAGCTGTTCGGCAAGACGTTGGGAATCATCGGCTACGGCCGGATCGGGCGGGCGATCGGGGCGCGGGCCGCGGCGTTCGGCGTGCACGTGCGCGCGGTGGACGACCGGGCCACCCCCGACGGCAGCGCGGAGCTCCTCCCGGCGACGGCGCTCGACGAGGTCCTCGCCACGGCCGACCACGTCGTGGTCGCCTGCCCGCTCACCCCGGCCACCACCGACCTGATCGGCCGGAACGCGCTGCGCCGCATGCAGCGCCACGCCGTGCTCGTCAACATCTCCCGCGGCCCCGTCGTCGACGAGGCCGCGCTCTTCGACGCGCTGCGCGAGAACCGCATCGGCGGCGCCGTCCTCGACGTCTGGTACGCCTACCCGCGCTCGGCCGAGGACCGGCCGGCTCCGGCGTCCCACCCGTTCTGGGAGCTGCCCAACGCCTGGTGCACGCCGCATTCGTGCGCATGGACGCGAGAACTGGCACAGCGGCGCTACCGCGCCATCGCGCTGAACATCGACCGCCTCGTGGCCGGTCACCCCCTGACCAACCTCGTCCGCGCCGGCCACTAGGGCCGCCGCCCGCTTCCGAGGAGCGCCGATGAACGCCGCCCCCACCGCAGACTCCATCTGGGAGGAATCCCGGCATCGCCTCATCCGGGCGACGCTCGTCGGCAGCCTGATCGAGTGGTACGACATCGCGATCTACGGCCAGGCTGCCGCGCTCGTGTTCGGCACGCTGTTCTTCCCGGACTTCTCACCGACCGCCGGTCTCGTCGCCGCGTTCGCGACGTTCGGCGTGGGCTACTTCGCCCGCCCGGTGGGCGCCCTGATCTTCGGTCACATCGGCGACCGGTACGGCCGCCGGACCGCGCTCGTCGGCACCCTGCTGCTGATGGGGATCGCGACGGTCGTCATCGGGTTGCTCCCGACCTACGCGAGCGTCGGGCTGGCCGCCCCGATCCTGCTGGTGCTCTGCCGGCTCCTGCAGGGTCTCGGGGTGGGCGCCGAGTACGTCGGCGCCGTCACGATGGTCGCCGAGTTCGCGCCGGTCCACCGCCGCGGCTACTACTCCGCCCTCCCGGCCTGCGGGGTGTTCCTCGGCATCGGCCTCGCCGCCGCCGTGAGCGGGCTGGTGGCCACGCTGCCCACCGAGCAGCTCATGAGCTGGGGGTGGCGGGTGCCGTTCCTGCTCAGCGTGCTCGTGGTGGGGATCGGGCTGCTGATCCGGCTGCGGGTGCCCGAGTCGCCCGTGTTCGCCGAGCTGCGGGAGGCCCGCAAGCGCACGCGCGTGCCCGCGCTCACGATGGTGAAGGCCATGCCGGCCCGGCTCCTGCTCGTGATGATCGCCAACGGCCCGCTGGCCTTCAACATCTACGTGGTGCAGACCTACGCCCTGAGCTACCTCAAGGGCAACGGCGTGCCGGGTTCGACGTCGCTGTTCGCGTTGCTCGTCGGCTGCGCCGTGGGCGCGGCCGTCATCCCGCTCGTCGGACGGCTCTCCGACCGGACCGGTCGCAAGCCGGTCTACCTGGCCGTGTCGGTGTTCTGCGCGCTGATCTCGTTCCCGTTCTTCTGGCTGCTCGACACCGGCAACCCGACCGCGATCCTCCTGGCGTTCGCGCTCGCCCTCGGCGGCGGGTGCCTGGCGATGTTCGGCTCGCAGGCGGCCTACTTCGCCGAGCTGTTCCCCGCGGCGTACCGGTTCAGCGGGTTCGCCCTCGGCCGGGAGATCCCCGGCGCCCTGCTGGCCGGGCCGGCTCCCATCATCGCGGTCGGGCTCGTGGCGGCCGGCGGTGGCGCCCCGTGGCTGCTCGCCGTGGCCCTGGTGGTGGTCGCGCTCGCGAGTGCCGTGGCCGTGGCCGTGCTGCCGGAGACGCGGGGTGCGGAGCTGGCGCCGATGGTGGCCGTCGACGGTGATCTGGCGGCGCGCGGCAGCTGAGCCGCCCCGGAGCTGGTGGTATGCATATCAGATGTCTTTCACCCGCTACGGTGAATGGTGTAGGTCACGTCGGTAGCGGACGGGTCGTGGACGGGTGGACAACGAACCCAGGTCGATCTTTCTAGGCGAGCTCCACTCCGGACACCGCGGTAAATCGATCTTCATAGAGCGCAGCGGCGGGCACGGCCTCAGCGGCATCCTGTCCGAGGTGCACCACTACGGCACCTCGGATGGCGCCCGCACGAAGATCATCGTGGTGTGGTGGCCGGACATCGAGATCCCGCTCGACCTGGGCAGCGACGACCTGGCGATCGTGCACCTGCCCGCCGGCTCGCCCTGAGACCGCCGCCCTCACGGGCCGCGCTCACGCACCCAGGTCGATGGCGGCCCGGATCACCGCGTCGGCGTCGATCCCGTGGTGGCGCTGGACGTCCTGCAGGCCGCCCGACTGGCCGAAGCGCGTGACGCCGAGGTGGGTGGCGGGCAGCCGGTGGATGCCGGCGAGGAACGCCAGGGTGTGCGGATGGCCGTCGTGCACGGTGACGAGCGGTGCCGCCCGGCGGGCGGGGAAGGCCGCCTCGAGGATCCAGGTGTCGCCGCTGCCCTGCCCGGAGCGGGCCTGCACCGCGTCGAACAGCAGGCTCGGGCTGGTCACGCACACGACGTCGGCCGGGATGCCGAGGCTCTCGAGCCGCTCGGCGGCGGCGAGGGCCTCCGGCACCACGGCGCCGATCGCGGCGATCGTCACGGCCGGCCGGTCCGCGGTGCGGCGCAGCGGGTAGGCGCCGGCCACCACCTGGCGGCGGCGGTGCTCGCGGGCGGCCGGGTCGGCGGGCACGGCCGCGAGGGTCTGGTCGACGGGCCGGGTGGACAGGCGCAGGTAGGCCGAGGTGCCGTCGGGCCGGCCCAGCCGCGCGAGTGAGGCCAGCAGTGTCCACTCGACGTCGATCGCGAACGCGGGCTCGTAGCTGACGCAGCCGGGCTGCTCCAGCGTCACGGACGGGGTGGTGATCGACTGGTGGGCGCCGCCCTCCGGCGCGAGGGACACCCCGGACGGGGTGCCCACCAGGATCGACTGGCCGCCCGCGTAGATCCCGAACGACCAGGGTTCGAGGGCGCGCTCGACGAACGGGTCGTAGAGCACCCCGATCGGCAGCAGCGGCTCGCCCCAGCGGCTCCAGGTGGCGCCGAGCTCGCCGAGCAGGCCGACGAGGTTGGTCTCGGCGATCCCCAGCTCGAGGTGCTGGCCGGTGGGCCGTTCGCGCCAGTGCAGGATCGTCTCGGGGTCGTCGGCGAACCAGTCCACCCGCTCCCGGTTCGACCACACGCCGACCTTGTTGACCCAGCCGGCCAGGTTGGTCGACGAGCTGACGTCCGGGCACAGCGTCACCACGCGCCGGGCCGCGTCGGGCGCAGACCGGGTGAGGTCGAGCAGGGCCCGGCCGAGCGCGGCCTGGGTGGTGGCGGTGCCCGACGGCGTGCGGCCGAAGTCGGTGGGAACGGCGGCCGGATTCGCGGCCGGGGTGGGTGCGCGGCGCAGCCGGTCGGCGACCGCGCCGCACAGCGCCGCCTCGGGCGATCCGTCCGGGAACCGGGCCCACGGGTCGTCGGCCGCCGCCCCGAGCCGCTCGGCGAGGCCGGTGACCTGCTCGGTGGTGAGCAGGGACGAGTGGTTCTGCGGGTGCCCCTCCGTGGGCAGCCCGTAGCCCTTCACCGTGTAGGCGAAGATCACCGTGGGCCGGTTGTCGTCGATGGCGCCGAGCGCGTGGTCGAGCGCGGCGAGGTCGTGGCCGCCCAGGTTGCGCACGGCCGCGTGCAGCGTGGCGTCGTCGAGGCCCGCGACGAGCGCCGCCAGCTCCGGGTCGTCGCCGGGCAGCCGCTCGCGCAGCTGCGCGGGGGTGCAGCGCAGCAGGCGCTGGTACTCCGGGTTCGGCATGGCGTCGATCCGCGCCCGGAGCGCGGTGCCGCCGGGCCGGGTGAACAGCTCCTCGAGCAGCCGCCCGTACTTGACGGTGAGCACTTGCCAGCCGCCCGCCTCGAACATGCCCTGCAGCCTCGGCACCCCGATGTTCGGCACGACCCGGTCGAGCGACTGCCGGTTCACGTCGACGATCCAGACGACCTCGCCGAGCTCGGCGACCATCGGGTCGAGGATCGCCTCCCAGCAGGCGCCCTCGTCCAGCTCGGCGTCGCCCACCAGCGAGTACTGCCGCCCGGCGCCCACGTCGGCGCCACGGGAGCCGAGGTAGCGGCGGGCGAGGGCACCCCACAGTGGCGCGGTGGCCCCGATCCCCACCGACCCCGTCGAGTAGTCGACCGGGTCCGGGTCCTTGCTGCGCGAGGGGTAGGCCTGCAGGCCGCCGAACTCGCGCAGCGTGGTGAGGTAGCGCTCGTCCAGCTCACCCAGCAGGTAGTTGACGGCGTGCAGCACCGGCGAGGCGTGCGGCTTGACCGAGACGCGGTCCTCGCTGCGCAGGTGGCCGAACCAGAGCGCGGTCATGATCGTCACCATCGAGGCGCTCGACGCCTGGTGCCCGCCCACCTTCAGCCCGCTCGGGTCGCTGCGCACGCGGTTGGCGTGGTGCACGATCGAGGTGGCGAGCCAGAGCACCCGCTGCTCGATCGCGCGCAACGCCTCCAGGGAGGGTGCGCCCGCCTCCGGTCGCCCGACCGCGAATGTCATGACGTCCTCCTCGTGGCACGATGCCCTCGGATCGCATCAGGCGGTGGCGGACTGCGCAACCGCAGCGCGAACGGTTGTGCAGATTGCTCAGAGGGGGACGTGATGGTGACAGGGGGAGCGGGCACTGTGCGCAGTGGCGGGAGCATCGACGCCACCGACGCCCGGCTGCTGCTCGCGCTCGCCGAGAGCCCGCGCGCCACCGTGCTGGCCCTCGCCGAGCGCACCGGCCTCTCGCGCAACACCGTTCAGGCCCGGCTCGCCGGACTGGAGGCGCGCGGGGCGCTCACCACGTTCGAGCGGCGCGTCGACCCGGCCGCCCTCGGCTTCCCGCTCACCGCGTTCGTCATGGTGCAGGTCACCCAGCGGATGCTCGCGGAGGTCGCCGCCGCGCTGCGGGAGGTGCCGGAGGTGCTGGAGGTGCTGGGGCTCTCCGGGCCGTCGGACCTGCTGGTCCGCGTGGTCGCCCGCGACGCCGACGACCTCTACCGGATCGCCGGGCAGCTGCTCGCCACCGACGGCGTCGAGCGCACCACCACATCGCTGGTGATGCGCACGCTGGTGGAGCACCGGGTCGCGCCCCTGCTGGAGCAGATCGCGGCGCCCGGGGTCAGTCCGCCGTGATCGTCCTGATCGGCGCGCCGGCGAGGTAGGCGGAGAGGTCCTCGACGATCTCGCGGTGGAAGCGCGCGTAGTTCCGCTTCGTGACGTAGCCGAGGTGCGGCGTGGCGAGGACGTTGGGCAGTGACCGGAAGGGGTGGTCGGCGGGCAACGGCTCGACGTCGAACACGTCGAGGGCGGCGCCGGCGATGTCGCCGCCCCGCAGCGCCTCGACCAGGGCGTCCTGGTCGACGATCGGTGCCCGCGAGGTGTTCACGAGGAATGCCTCCGGCCGCATCAGGCCCAGCTCCGCGGCGCCGAGCAGGCCGAGGGTGCGCTGGGAGAGGACCAGGTGGATCGTGACGACGTCGGAGCCTGCGAGCAGGTCCTCCTTCGAGGGGGCGAGCCGGGCCCCCACCTCCTCGGCCCGCTCCGCGGTGAGGTTGCGGCTCCACGCCGTGACCTCCATGCCGAACACGCGCCCGATCCGGGCCACCTCGCTCCCGATCCGCCCGAGGCCGAGCACCCCGAGCGTTGCTCCGGCGAGGTCGGTGCCGACCGTGCGCTGCCACGGGCCCTCGCCGCTGCGCAGCCCGGCGTTCTCGACCGCGATCGAGCGGGCCATGCCCGTGATGAGAGCCCACGTGAGCTCGACGGTGGGGCTGACCATCCCGCCCGTGCCGCACACGACCACGCCCCGCTCGGTGGCCGCGGCGACGTCCACCGAGGCGTTGCGCATGCCGGTGGTGACGAGCAGTCGCAGGTTCGGCAGCCGTTCGAGCAGCGACCGGGGGAACGGCGTGCGCTCCCGCATGAGCACCACGATCTCGTGGTCGCGCAGCGCCTCGACGAGGGTGTCCTCGTCGGCCATGTGCTCGCGGAAGACGTCGACGGTGACGGAGTCGCGCACCGGCGACCAGTCCGCGGCGGCGAGCGCCACGCCCTGGTAGTCGTCGAGCACTGCGCACCGTCGTCTCACGGGCTCCTCCAGGTGTGAGCGGGCCGCAGCACCGCGGCGCGGTGAACCTACCGCCACCGGAAACTCGGTGGACCGGGCGGCACGGGCTCTCGACCATGGTGGGCCGAGAGACCGGGGGAGTTCATGACGAGCGCGCTCGAAGCGCCGCCCAGGGTCGGCCCGGTCGGGCCGGCCACCACCTCGAACCAGCGCGCCGCCGCGCTGCGCCTCGCGCTGCGGCTGTACGCGGGGGAGCTCGGCCGCACCAAGGTCCGCAGCGGCGCGGCGCTCGTGCTGCCCGCCCTGGGCAACATCTGCGTGAGCTACCTGCCGCCGCTGCTCGTCGGGCAGCTCGTGGGCCTGCTGGCGGCGGGCGAGCCGGGCACGGCCGCGCTGATCACGCCGTACGTCCTCGGCTTCCTGGCCGCGATGCTCGCCGGTGAGGCGCTGTGGCGCGCCGGGATCCACTTCCTGAACCGCACCGAGGCCGACGGCATCTCGCGCCTGCACACGCGCGGGATGGAGGCGCTCCTGGCCAAGGACGCGGCGTTCTTCCACGAGAACTTCGCGGGTTCGCTCACCAAGCGCGTGCTGAGCTTCGCGCAGCAGTACGAGAACTTCGTGGACGCCCTGATGTTCCGGGTGGTCGGCCAGCTCCTGCCGCTGGGCTTCGCGTCGGTGGTGCTGTGGCGCTACGACCCGCTGCTGGTCGTCGTGCTGCTCGGCATGATCGCGGCCACGGCGGTGCTGGTCACCCCGCTCATCCGCCGCAGGCAGGCCCTCGTCGACGCGCGCGAGGCCGCGTGGGCCCGGCTGTCCGGGCACGTCGCCGACACGATGGCCAACATGGACGCCGTCCGCACCCACGCGGCCGAGCCGCGGGAGGCGGCCGAGCACCTGCGCCGCCTCACCGAGCTGCGCAGGCTCACCCTGCGCGCGTGGGACTACCACAACCTGCGCATCGACACCCTGGTCGCGCCGCTGTCGGTGGCCACCGCGGTGGCGGGCCTGCTGCTCGCGCTCGGCGCCGCCCGCGGCGACGGGGGGCCCGGGGTGGAGGCGGTGGTCGTCACGGTGGCGTACTTCGGCCAGGCCACGCAGATCCTCTTCCAGTTCAACCAGACCTACCGGCAGCTCGAACGCTCGCTCACCGAGGCAGCGCAGTTCACCGAGTTGCTGCTCACCGGCCCCACGGTGCTCGACCCTCCGTCCCCGCAGCCGCTCGCGGCCGGGCCGCGCGACGTGCGGCTGGACGGGGTCCGGTTCGCCTACCCCGGGCACACCACGCCGCTCTTCGACGGCCTCGACCTCACCGTGGCCGACGGGGAGCGGGTGGGGCTCGTCGGCCACTCCGGCGGCGGCAAGACCACGATCACCCGCCTCCTGCTGCGCATGATGGACGTCGGCGGCGGGCGCATCCTGGTGGGCGGGCAGGACATCGCCGCGCTCTCGCAGGCCGACCTGCGCAGCCTCATCGCGTACGTGCCGCAGGACCCGGTGATGTTCCACCGCACGCTGCGGGAGAACATCGCGTTCGGCCGCCCGGGGGCCGGCGCGGCGGAGATCCGGGAGGCGGCGGCCGCGGCGCACGTCCTGGAGTTCGTCGACGGGCTGCCCGAGGGGTTCGACACGCTCGTCGGCGAGCGCGGGGTGAAGCTGTCCGGCGGGCAGCGCCAACGGGTGGCGATCGCGCGGGCGATCCTGCGCGACGCGCCGATCCTGCTGCTCGACGAGGCCACCAGCGCCCTGGACTCCGAGAGCGAGGCCCACATCCAGCGCGCGGTGTGGACCCTCATGGCCGGCCGCACGTCCATCGTGGTGGCCCACCGCCTGTCCACGGTGGCGGGCATGGACCGCCTCGTGGTGCTGGACCGCGGGGCCGTGGTGGAGGAGGGCCCGCACGCGGCGCTGCTGGCGCGGGGTGGCCGCTACGCGCAGCTGTGGAACCGGCAGAGCGGCGGCTTCCTCGCCTGAGCAGCCGCGCCGCCCGCCGGGGTGGTGGCCGGGACACGCCCGGGGCCCTCGGCCACCCCCTCCGCAGCCGTGGCGTCAGGACCCGGTCGTGCCGGGCAACCGGCCACCGGGCACCGTTCTAGCGGGTGGAGGCGGTGGCGGCGAGCGGCCGGCGCGGATCGTCAGGTCGTCGTCAGGTGGCGCGCGGGCGGCCGTCACCGTGATCGGTGACAATCCCGGGTGCCCGACCCGGCGAGGAGGCACTCGGCATGCAGGCTCGGCTCCTGCTCGTGGAGGACGACGAGCGGATTCGGCAGGCCCTCGGGCTCGCGCTCGCGGACGAGGGCTGCGACGTGGTGGAGGCGGCGTCCGGGGAGGAGGCGCTCGGCAGGCTCGGGACGACCCCGGTGGACGTCGTGCTGCTGGACCTCATGCTGCCCGGCATGGACGGCCTCGACGTGTGCCGCACCCTGCGCGACCGGGGCGACCTGCCCATCATCATCGTCTCCGCGCGCACCGACACCGCCGACGTGATCGAGGGGTTGGAGGCGGGAGCGGACGACTACGTCACCAAGCCGCTGGTCGCGAGCGAGCTCGCGGCGCGGATCCGTGCGCTGCTGCGCAGGCGCCATGGCACCGGCGAGCCGCGGCGCTCGTTGCGCGTCGGCGACGTCGAGATCATCCCCGACGAGGACGTGGTGCGCCGCGCCGGCCGGGAGGTCCACCTCACCCGCACCGAGTTCCGCCTGCTCGTCGAGCTCGCGGCCGCCGAGGGCCGCGTCGTCACGCGCGAGGAGCTGCTGAAGCGCGTGTGGGGTTACGACTACTTCGGCGACACGCGGCTGCTCGACGTGCACATCCGGCGGCTGCGCCGCAAGGTCGAGCGCGACCCGGACGAGCCCGAGTGCGTGGTCACCGTGCGCGGGCGCGGCTACAAGGCCGGCACCCCCGGCTGAGGTGGTCCGTGGTGCGGATCGTGCGGCTCACGCTGCGGCGGCGGGTGGCCGCGGCGTTCGGCCTGGCGTCGCTCGTGGTCACCGGGGTGCTCGCCGCCGCCACCTGGAACCTGGCGGGCGACTACATGCTGGACCAGCGCGAGATGAGCGCGGTGCGCCAGGCAGAGGTGAACGTCCGGCTCGTCGACCAGGCCCTGCGGACGGGGGCCGACGGGCTCGACGACCTGCTGTCCGGGCTCACCTCCGACTCCGAGTCCACGGTGCTGGTGTCGCGCCCGGAGGGCTGGATCACCAGCGGGCGCAGGGTCGACCCCGCGGCGCTGCCCCCGCCGCTGGTGTCGCTGGCGAGCAGCGGTGTGGCGGACACTGAGCGGATCGTGGTGGACCGGGTCCCCGTGCTCGCCGTTGCCCTGCCGGCGTCGGTCCGCCCGGACGTCTACATCGAGCTGTTCCCGCTCGTCGAGCTGGAGCGGACGATGGGCTTCCTCGGCCTCGTGCTGGCGTCGGGGGTGGCGGCGAGCGGCCTGCTCGGCTTCGCGCTCGGGGCGTGGACGGGCAGGCGCGCCCTGCGGCCACTCACCGAGCTCACCACGGCCGCGTCCCGGATGGCGGGCGGGGACATGCGCGCCCGGCTCCCGGACTACGCCGACCGCGACCTCGCGGCGCTGGCGTCGGCGTTCAACGACACCGCGGAGGCGCTGGAGGCGCGCGTGCGGCAGGACGCCCGCTTCGCGGGCGACGTGAGCCACGAGCTGCGCTCACCGCTCACGACGATGGCGAACGCGGCCGCGGTGCTGCGCCGCCGTCGCGGCGAGCTCGCGGGCACCGCCCGCCAAGCGCTGGACCTGCTGCTCTCGGAGGTGGACCGGTTCGAGCGGATGGTCGTGGATCTGCTCGAGATCTCGCGGCACGACCTGGCCTCCGACGAGACGGGCGCCGGTGGGACGACCACCGAGCTCGTGGACCTCGGTGAGCTCGTGCGCATGGTGCTCGACGTGCGGCGCTGCACCCCGGCGGTGATCGAGATCGAGCAGCCGGCGCCCCTGGTGCAGGGCGACCGGCGGCGGCTGGACCGGATCGTGGCGAACCTGCTCGACAACGCCGACCGGTACGCGGGCGGGGCCGTGCGAGTGGCCGTGCTGCACTGCGACGGGCGCGCGCGCCTCGAGGTGGACGACGCCGGTCCAGGGGTGGCGCCCCACCTGCGGGAGCGGGTGTTCGAGCGCTTCGCCCGCGGCGACCAGGCCGGACAGCGCGGGCAGGACGGCGGGAGCGGGCTCGGGCTCGCCCTCGTCGCGCAGCACGTGCGCGCCCACCACGGCACCGTCCGGATCGAGGACCGGCCCGGCGGGGGTGCCCGGTTCGTGGTGGAGCTGCCAACGGCGGAGGGCTGACGGCCGGGTGGCACGTCAGCTGCTCAGGGCGTCCGCTTCCTCGTTGCCGAACACCTCGTTGTCGCCCTCGTCGGCCTCGTCGCCGCCCTTGATCATCAGGCCGACCCGGCTGCCGAACACCGTGTTGCCGGTCAGCTCGAACCCGCTCACCGTGTCGACGTAGACGCCGTAGCGCTCGTTGCGCCCGATCGTGTTGCCGCGCACCGTGGTCTCGGCCGCCTCGCTGACCAGGCGGATCCCGTCCTTGCCGTTGCCCCGCAGCTGGTTGTCCGCCACCACGTTGCTCCGGGAGGTCTGGGTGATGCCGACGCCGGACTCCGCGTTGTCGTAGACCTTGTTGGCGCGGATCTCGTTCTCGTGCGACTCGTTGATGTTGATCCCCTGCGCCGCGTTGCCGAACGACTCGTTGCCCTCGATCAGGTTCCGGTCCGAGTTCTGGTACATCACGATCCCGTGGTGCTTGTTGGCGTACACCACGTTGTCGCGGATCACGCTGTCGACGCAGTCCTCCGCGAGGATGATCCCGTGCTTCCCGTTGTGGTGCACCACGTTGCGCTCGATCACGAGGTTGCGCGACTCGGTGTGCGGGTCGACGCCGTAGAGCACGTTGTCGTGGAACTCGTTGTCGGTGACCTCGAGGCCGTCCACCTCGTAGGAGTAGAGGCCGTAGTAGAGGTGGGAGATCACGCTGCCGCGGATGTGCCCGGTGGTGCCCTCGGTGCGCCAGGACAGGCCGTAGGACTCCACGTCGCCCGAGCCGAGGAAGCGCAGCTCGGCGTCGTCGATCGTCATGGTGGCGCCGTCGCGCGCCAGGAGGTAGCTGCGGCGGTCCTCGTGGTCCTCGTCCACCGTCTGCGTGCCGGGGTCCCAGGACGTGATGCACGTGCCCTCGACGGCGAGGCCCCCGCCGTAGGCCGTGATCGACACGAACGCCCCGCCGCCGCCGGCCATCCGGAGCCAGTGCACGTCGGGTGCGGCCACCCGCAGGGACGCCCCGGGCTGCACGGCGATGTTCGCGCCGAGGAACCACACCCCCGGCTCGACCTCGCGCAGGGCGGAGTCGGCCACCTCCTCGCCCAGCGCGGGGAGCGGCACGTCCTCGCCGCCCGTCAGCACGATCGTGTTCGTGGCGGCGTCGAAGCGGGCCTGCGGCTCGCCGCCGTCCGGCGCGGTGCCCGTCGCCGGGGCCGTGCCGGGTTCGCGGGAGCACGGCCGGGCCGGGTCCACCGCGCCGTGCTCCGGGACCTCGCGGCGGGGCAGCGGCTCCGGTGGCGCGCTGCAGCCGGTCACGACGAAGGCCAGCACGGCCGCCGCGGTGATCAGAAATGGCCGGACGCTGCTCACCGGAATTCGCTCCCCTCGGTCGGTGTCCCGGCCCGGCACGGTAGTTCCGGGGACGGGGGAGCTCCCGGATCGGGCCCGCCCGGTGCCGTCCGCCGGCCCACGGCGCTGTGACCAGCGGGGGAGCGGCACCGGATCCGCCGGATCGCGGCGGCGCGGGCGCCGGTGACCGGCCGCGGACACCGGCGCCGGGCGACCTGACGATCAGCTGACGTTGTGGTCAGCCGGCGCGGGCCGCGCCGATCACCCCGCGGTCGCGCAGCCCGGCGATCTCATTGCTGCTCAACCCGAGCACCTCGGCGAGCACCGGCTCGGTGTCGCGGCCCAGCACCGGCGGCCGGCCGGGTTCGCCGTGCTCGCCGTTCCACCGCAGCGGGGACCGGGCGGTGACGGCGGGGCTGCCGTCGGGCAGGGTCTGGTCGGCGAGCACGGGGTGCCTGCCGTCGCGGTGCGCGGCGACGACGTCGGTCATGCCCTGGTAGCGACCCCAGAGCACGCGGGCGGCGTCGAGCTCGTGCTCGACGGTGGCCGAGTCGCGGGCGGCGAACCACGGCTTGAGGATCGCGGCGATCGTGTCCCGCAGCCGGTAGCGCTCGGCCTCGAGCGTGAGGTCCGCCCCGAGGGCGTGCTCGAGGGCGGTGAACACCTCGTCGGTGCCGGTGACGGACTTCAGGGCGGTCCACTGGCCGGGCGTCAGGGCCACCACCATCACCCGGCTGCCGTCGGAGCAGGCGAAGTCGACGCCGAACGAGCCGTAGACGTGGTTGCCGTGGCGGGGGCGGTCGTGCCCGCGCTCGGCCGCCTCGGAGAGCCACCCGAGGTTCGCCACACCGGCGAGCGCGACGTCGGCGAGGGCGAGCTCGATGTAGCTGCCGCGGCCGGTGCGGGCGCGTTCGTGCAGCGCGGCGAGGACCCCCGTCGAGACGGACAGGCCCGTGACCAGGTCCCAGGCCGGGAGGACGTGGTTGACCGGCGCGCCCCCGCCCTCGGGGCCGGTGATCTGCGGGATGCCGATCTCGGCGTTGACCGTGTAGTCCACAGCGGGGCGGCCGTCGGGGTGCCCCTGCACGCGCAGGTGGATCAGGTCGGGGCGGCGGCGCACCAGCTCGGAGTTGGCCATCCAGCGGCGGCCGACCACGTTGTCGATCAGCACGCCCCGGTCCGGGCCCGGCGCGGTGATCAGGGCGGTGACGAGCTCGCGCCCCTCCTCGGAGCGCAGGTCGACCTCCACGGACCGCTTGCCCTTGTTCAGGGAGTCCCAGTAGTAGCTCTCGGCGTCGACCGGCCCCGCGCCGCCGCCCGCGACCGGCCAGCGCCGGTGGTCGGAGTTGCCACCGAGGGGGTCGACGCGGATCACCGAGGCGCCGAGCTGGGCGAGGGTCATGCCGCCGGTGGGTCCGGCCACGAAGCTCGCGCACTCGACCACGTGCAGGTTCTCCAGGGGTCCGCTCACACCGGGCACCCTGCCAAATCCGGGTGGGACGGCCACGGTGCGGGGTGCGGGGAGTGGCCTCGGTCACCCCGAATGGCGAAGTTTGTGATCAATGGGGCAAGCTGGAGCAGCACCGCAGGGGAGTATCCCGGCAACGGTGGCGTCGTCAGCACGGAGAAGGCCCCGCGGCCTCGGATCGACAATCACGCGGGTCCCGAACCCGGCGCCATCGATTCGCGGTTCCGTTTGCTCGCGGGCCGCGAAGGGGAGAGACCTCGGGGCGGCCCACTGCTGCCCGAGACCCCTGGAGAGCTCTTCGTGAACGTGCCCGTCTGGCTCTGGTTCGCCACCATCGGCGGCCTGGCCGCTGTCATCATCGCCGACCTGCTGGTGGTCAACCGCAGGCCGCACGAGGTGACGATCCCGGAAGCCACCCGCTGGGTGCTCTTCTACATCAGCCTGGCCGTGCTGTTCGGCCTGGGCATCTGGTACTTCGCCGGTGGCACGTACGCCGGTGAGTTCTTCGCGGGCTACATCACCGAGTACTCGCTCTCGGTGGACAACCTGTTCGTCTTCGTGATCATCATGTCGTCGTTCGCGGTGCCGGCGATCCACCAGCACCGCGTGCTGCTCGTCGGCATCGTGATCGCGCTGATCATGCGCGGCCTCTTCATCGCCGTCGGCGCGGTCGCCATCAACGCGCTGAGCTGGGTCTTCTACCTGTTCGCCGCGTTCCTGATCTACACCGCGGTCAACATGGTGCGCCAGGGCGTGGGCGGTGACGACGAGGAGTGGAAGGAGCCCCGCGTCGTCGGGATGATCCGACGCGTCCTCCCCGTCACCGACGACTACCACGGCTCGCACATCTCGGTCCGGATCGACGGCAAGCGCTGGGCCACCCCGATGCTCATCGTGATGGTCGCGATCGGGCTCACCGACCTGCTGTTCGCGCTCGACTCCATCCCGGCGATCTTCGGCCTCACCCAGGAGGCGTACCTGGTCTTCACCGCCAACGCCTTCGCGCTGATGGGGCTGCGCCAGCTCTACTTCCTGCTCGGCGGCCTGCTCAAGAAGCTCGTCTTCCTCTCCTACGGGCTCGCCGTGATCCTCGCCTTCATCGGCGTGAAGCTCGTGCTGCACGCCCTGCACGAGAACGAGCTGCCGTTCATCAACGGCGGCGAGCACGTCCCGGTGCCCGAGATCGGCATCGCCCTCTCGCTGTCAGTGATCGTGGGCGTCCTGGCCATCACCACGATCGCCAGCCTCATCGCCGTGAAGCGCAACCCGGCCCTCGCCGAGTGACCGGGTCGCGCCCCGGCGGTCCTCAGCCCTTGTTCTCGTAGATCGGCACGATCGCGCCGCGCGCGAGGGTGTGGCTGAACAGGTTGAAGCCCAGGAACGCGGGCCGCGCGTCCTTCGGGATCTCGAGGCTCGGGACGTCCACCGCGTGCACCACGAAGAAGTAGCGGTGCGGCCCGTGCCCGGGCGGCGGGGCCGAGCCCAGGTAGCGGGCGAGACCGGCGTCGTTGGGCAGCTGGAAGGCCCCGGCGGGCAGCGCCGCGCCACTCTCGTCGCCCGCTCCGGCGGGCAGCTCGGTGACCGAGGCCGGGATGTCGACCACGGCCCAGTGCCAGAAGCCCGAGGCCGTGGGGGCGTCCGGGTCGTAGCAGGTCACGACGAACGACTGCGTCTCCGCCGGGAACCCGCTCCAGGACAGCTGCGGCGACCGGTCCTCGCCGCCCGCACCGAAGATCCCCGATCGCTGGGGGACCGGCAGCGTCTCCCCGTCGGCGATGTCGGTGCTGGTGACGGTGAAGGAGGGGACCGGCGGCAGCTCGGCGTACGGGTCGTGGGGCATCGGGTGAGGGCTCCTTCGCTCAGGGGTCGGCTCGTACCCCTGGCACCGTAGCCCCGCGGCCGCCGGGCGTCGCGGTGATCACCCGGCGGCGCGCGGTCAGCGCCGGATCCGGGCCATCTCCGGGTCCACCAGCGGCTCGGCCGCCACGGTGGCCGGGATGCGGCGGCCGAAGTACTCGATCTCCACGGCAGTGCCCGGGGTGGCGCTGGCGGGCAGCCACGCGTAGGCGATCGGGGCGCCGACGGTGTGCCCGAACGCCGCGCTGGTGACGTAGCCCGCCGCCCGGCCCCCGAGGTACACCGGCTCGCTGCCGAGCACCACGCTGCGCCGGTCGTCCACCGTGAGGCAGGTCAGCCTGCGGTCCACCGAGCCGGCGCCGATGCCCGCGAGCGCGTCGCGGCCGACGAACTCGCCCTTCTGCATCCGCACCGCGAATCCGAGCCCGGCCTCGTACGGGTTGTGCTCGGTGGTCATGTCGGTGCCCCACGAGCGGTAGCCCTTCTCCAGGCGCAGGCTGTTGAAGGCCGCCCGCCCCGCGGCGACGACGCCGAGGTCCTGGCCCGCCGCCCAGAGCACGTCCCACAGCCGCAGGCCGTACTCGGCGCTGGTGTAGATCTCCCAGCCGAGCTCGCCGACGTAGGACAGCCGCATGGCGGTGACCGGCACGCCGCCGATGCGGGCCGGCATCGCGCGGAAGTAGCGCAGCCCCTCGTTCGAGAAGTCCTCGCGCGACAGGGGCTGCACGAGGTCGCGGGCCAGCGGGCCCCACACCCCGATGCAGCAGGTGCCGCCGGTGATGTCGCGGACCTGCACGTCCGCCGGTGCGTGACGGCGGAAGTGGTCGAGGTCGAGGTTGCCGTTGGCGCCCACCTGGAACCGGTCGGGGCCCAGCCGGGCCACCGTGAGGTCGCTGCGGATGCCACCGGCCTCGTCGAGCGCGAGGGTGTAGGTGACCGACCCGACCGACTTGTCCATCTTCCCGGTGGTGAGCCGGTCCAGCAGCGCCAGCGCGCCCGGGCCGGTGACCTCCAGCCGCTTGAGCGGCGTCATGTCGTACAGCGCCACGCCCTCGCGGGTGCGCCACGCCTCCGCCGCGGCGACCGGGGACCAGAACTGCGCCGACCACGCGTCGCGCTCCGGCGGCACCCACGCCTCGGGCAGCTGGTCCACCAGCGGGGCGTTCGCCTCGTACCAGTGCGGCCGCTCCCAGCCCGCCGCCTCGAGGAACACCGCGCCCAGCTCCTCCTGGCGGCGGTGGAACGGGCTCACCCGCAGGTGGCGCGGCGACAGGCGCGGCTGCAGCGGGTGCAGCACGTCGTAGACCTCGACGAAGTTCTGCGTGGAGGTCTCCTCCACGTAGTCGTCGGGGAGCTGGACCTCCTCGAAGCGGTGCACGTCGCAGCCGTGCAGGTCGAGGCTCGCCCGCCCCTCGGTGAGCAGCTCCGCCACCGCTCGCGCCACGCCCGCGGAGTGCGTGACCCACACCGCCTCGGCGATCCAGAACCCGGCGACGTCGGGTGACTCGCCGATCAGCGGCCCGCCGTCCGGGGTGAAGGAGAAGATGCCGTTGAAGCCCTCCTCGACCTTCGTCGACGCCAGCGCGGGCAGCAGCAGCCTGCTCTGCTCCCAGGACGGCGCGAAGTCCTCCTCGGTGAACGGCAGCATCGACGGCATCGCCGAGGCCGTGACCTCCCGGTCCTCGACGAGGTCCTCCAGCCGCACGGGCATCGGGCGGTGGGCGTAGCTGCCGATGCCGAGCCGGTCGGCGTGCTCGCGGAAGTACAGGTCCTGGTCCTGGTGGCGCAGGATCGGCAGGCTCGCCTCGGTGCGCTCGTCGGAGCGCCCCACGAGCTCGGCGATCTGCCCGGTGCGCACGTACTGGTGGGCCAGCGGCAGCAGCGGCACCGCCATCCCGGCCATGGCGCCCACCCGGCGTCCCCAGAACCCGGCGCAGCACACCACGACGTCGGCGGGCACCACGCCGTCGGGGGTGCGGACGCCGGTGACCCGGCCCCCGGTCTGCTCGATGCCGGTCACCCGGGTCGAGCCCCGGAACTGCACGCCCCGCCCCTGCGCCCGGCGCACCAGCGCAGCCACCACGCGCGGCGCCTTCGCGAGGCCGTCGGACGGGATGTGGAACCCGCCGAGCACGCGGTCGCGGTCGAGCAGCGGGTGCAGCCGCACGCACTCGTCCGGGTCGACGACGCGCGCCTCGACGCCCCACGACGCCGCCCAGCCCTGCTTGCGGTACAGGTCGGCGAGCCGCTCGGGGGTGGTGGCGACCTCCAGCCCGCCGACCGGGTTGAAGCACCAGTCGCCGTCGAGGTCCAGGCCGGAGAACTTCTCCACCGTGTAGCGGGCGAACTGCGTCATCGTGCGCGACGGGTTCGTCTGGAACACCAGGCCGGGCGCGTGCGAGCTGGACCCGCCCGTGAGCGGCAGCGGCCCCTGCTCGAGCACCGTGACCCGGTCGACGCCGCGCTCGACCAGCTCGTCGGCGAGGTTGGCGCCGACGATGCCGGCTCCGATGATCACGACATGTGGCGAACCAGGCATCATGCCCCCCTGAACTCGGTGGCCGCGTCGAGCAGCCAGGTGGCGAGGTAGCGCGCGAACGACGACCGGACGAGCAGCTGGTAGTGCCGGCCGGCGTCGTCGAGGGCGAGCAGCACCACGCCCGCCAGCCCGAGCGTGGTCTGCGCGGCCGACCCGGCGGGGAAGGCGCGCGGGTGCAGGTCGAGCGCGCAGCCGGTGGCGAGCACGTCGCGCACGTGCTCGCCGCGCAGCCGCAGCGTGGTGCGCTGCGCGGACACGTCGACCACCGCGCCCCGCCCGGCGACCGCCGCCCGCAGCCCCGCCTCCAGGTCGCCGGGCGCCTGGAACGGGCTCGTGACGAGCCACTCGTCGGGGCCCAGCCAGATCGCCCGCGCCGTGTCGCCGTCCACCCAGGACGGGCGGCCCGGGAGGGCGACGCCGACGTGGGCGGCCACGTCGGCGGCCGCCGGGCCTGCGGGGTCGAGCCGCACGTCGGCCATCGCGACGAACGGCTCCGTCACGATCTGCACGCCGTCGGGCAGGGCGGCGAAACGCCCCGACCAGCCGTGCAAAGCGCCGGTGCGGGACAGCTCAGCCGTCACGACGGGCTCCTTCCGGGTCGACCAGCACGGGCTCGGTGACCTGGACGGGCACCAGTGCGTCCCCGACCGGGACGTGCAGGGTGTCGCCGATGCGCTCGCGGCCCGCCCGGACCAGCGCGAGGGCGAAGGTCCGCTCCAGCGCGGCGCTGCGGTAGCTGGACGTGACGTGGCCCAGCATCGGCACCGGGGGATCGGGCAGCCGGTCGTGCTCGACCACCTGGGACCCCTCCGGCAGCAGCACGGTGCGGTCGACCGGCAGGAGCCCCACCAGTTGCTTTCGCTGCGGGTTGCGGTTCTCCCCGCGGGAGAACGACCGCTTGCCGACGAAGTCCGCCTTCTTCTTCGACACCACCCACGACATGCCGAGGTCCTGCGGGGTCACGGTGCCGTCGGTGTCCTGCCCGACGATCGGGTAGGCCTTCTCCGCGCGCAGCACGTGCATGGTCTCGGTGCCGTACGGGGTGATGCCGTACGGCTCACCGGCCTCGATCAGCCGGTCCCACACCGCCCCGGCGTGCCAGCCGTCGACGTTCACCTCGTACGCGAGTTCGCCGGAGAAGCTCACCCGCGCGATCCGCACGGGCACGTCGCCGAAGCGGGTGTCGCGCCAGGTCATGAACGGGAAGGCCGCCTTCGAGACGTCCACCTCGGGGAACACCGCGGCGATCACGTCGCGCGAGCGTGGCCCCACCACCGGGAACGTGGCCCACTGCTCGGTGACCGACGTCAGGTGCACCCGCAGGTCGGGCCACTCGGTCTGCAGCCACTCCTCCATCCAGTCGAGCACCGTCGCGGCGCCGCCGGTGGTGGTGTAGACGAGGAACCGGTCCTCGGCGAGGCGCAGCACGGTGCCGTCGTCGAGCACCATCCCGTCGGCGCCGCAGAGCACGCCGTAGCGCACCGCGCCGACCTTCAGGCTGCTCATCAGGTTCGTGTAGAGCCGGTCGAGCAGCACCGCGGCGTCCGGGCCCTGCACGTCGATCTTGCCGAGCGTCGAGCCGTCGAGGATGCCGACGCCGCCGCGGACCGCCGCGCACTCGCGCAGCACCGCGGCCTCCATGTCCTCGCCCGCCTGCGGGTAGTAGCGGGGCCGCTTCCACTGCCCGACGTCCTCGAACACCGCGCCGCGGGCCACGTGCCGGTCCTGCAGGGGCGTGACGCGCTCGGGGTCGAACAGCGCGCCGCGGTTGCGCCCGGCGAGCGCGGCGAAGGCCACCGGCGTGTACGGGGCGCGGAACGTGGTGGTGCCGAGCCGTTCCACCGCCATCCCGACCAGCTCCGCGGTGATCCCCGCCGCGACGATCCCGGACGTCTTGCCCTGGTCGTGCGCGGTGCCGATCGTCGTGTACCGCTTGACGTGCTCCACGCCCCGCATGCCCGCCCCCACGGCGCGGGCGATGTCGGCCACCGTGGCGTCGCGCTGGATGTCGACGAACTGGACGTGCTCGTCGCCGGGCACCCGCCACAGCACCAGTGGCGGCGTGCGCTCCGGTGCCCGGTCGGCCACCGGCGGTCCTGCCACCCCGCGGGCGTCGATCCCGAGGTCGGCGAGCGCAGCGAGGGCCGCGCGGGCGCCGTCGCGCAGGCAGCCGTCGAGGTCCAGCACACCGGTCGCGGCGCCGGCCACGGACGTGCCCGGCAGCGTCTCTCCCGGCACGAACGCACCCAGCGCCGCGTCGTAGGCGAGCCGGCCCCCGGCCTGGCTGAACAGGTGCACCGCGGGGTTCCAGCCGCCGCTGACCAGCAGCAGGTCGCACGCGATCGGCTCGTCGCCCACGAGGGCGTGGGTGATGCGCTCGCCGCCGCGGGTGCCGGTGACGAGCTCCCCGGCGCGCACCGGGATGCCGCGGCGCTCGCACTCCGCCCGCCAGTGCCCGGGCGCGTCTGCGCGTGCGTCGACGACCGCGTGCACCCGCGCGCCCGCGTCGGCCAGGTCGACCGCCGCGGCGTACGCGGCGTCGTCGGTGGTGAACACGACCGCGTCGCGGCCCGCCAGCACGCCGTAGCGGTGCAGGAACGTGCGGGCGGATGCGGCCAGCATGATCCCGGGGCGGTCGTTGTCGGCGAAGACGACGGGCCGCTCGTGCGCGCCGGCGGCCACGAGCACGTGCCGCGCCCGGATCCGCCACACGCGCTGCCGCGACCGGTGGCGTGGCGCGGCGGCTCCGAGGTGGTCGGTGCGCCGCTCCAGCGCGAGCACGAACCCGTCGTCGTAGTGCCCGAAGGCCGTGGTGCGCTGCAGGTGCAGCACGTCGGGGCAGGCCGCCAGCTCGGCCGTCGCGGCCGCCACCCAGTCGAGGGCCGCCGCGCCGTCGATGCGATCGGTGCCGCCGAGCAGTGCCCCGCCCGCCTCGGACTGCTCGTCGACGAGCACCACCCGCGCGCCGGCCCGCGCCGCGGTGAGCGCAGCGACGAGCCCCGCGGGGCCCGCCCCGACCACCAGCAGGTCGGCGTGCGCGTGCTTCGCGTCGTAGCGGGCGGAGTCGGGCACGTCGGCGAGCCGGCCGCGGCCCGGCACGCCGCGCACCGCGAGCCCGTCGACGAGCTCCACCGTGGTGGCGAGCTGCATCGGCTCCGGGAAGGGCTCCTCGATCTGCACCAGACCGCCCGGGTCCTCGGCCCACGCCGCCCCGATCCCGCGGGGGCGGCCGCGGGCGACGCTCGTGCCGGTGGCGTGCACGCCGTTCGCGAGCAGCGCCGAGGCCAGGGTGTCGCCGGGGTGGCCGGCGTGGGCGACCCCGTCGAAGGTGAAACGGTAGGTGGTGGCGCGGTCGATCCGCCCACGCCCCGCCACGCGCAGGTCGGTCATCGGATCACCGGCCGGGGCTCGCCGGGGCGGTAGACGGCGCGGAACCGGTAGGTCACCGTGTCGCGCACCGCGTTGAACCAGCGGCGGCAGCCCGCGGCGTGGCTCCAGCGCTCGGCGAACAGGCCCTTCGGGTTCTCCCGGAAGAACAGGTAGCGCGCCCACTCCTCGTCGCTGAGCGCGGCCGGGTCGGCCGGGTAGGCCACGTGCGCCTGCCCGCCGTAGTGGAACTCGGTCTCCTCGCGCGGCCCGCACCAGGGGCACTCGATGAGTTGCATGCGTGCTCCTCGCGATCAGTGGGCCACGGCGGCCGCGCCGTGCTCGTCGACCAGCGCCCCGGTGACGAAGCGCTCCAGCGTGAACGGGGCGTTGAGGGGGTGCGGCTCGCCGTGGGCGATCGTGTGCGCCATGCACCAGCCCACGCCGGGGGTGGCCTTGAACCCGCCGGTGCCCCACCCGCAGTTGAGGTAGACGTTCTCGTACGGGGTGCGCCCGACGATCGGGGAGGCGTCCGGTGTGACGTCCACGATCCCGCCCCACGTCCGCAGCAGGTGGGCGCGCGCGAACACCGGGAACAGCTCCACCGCCGCAGCCATCTGCCGCTCGATGACGTGGAACGCGCCGCGCTGGCCGTAGCCGTTGTACGAGTCGATCCCGGCGCCCATCACCAGCTCGCCCTTGTGCGCCTGCGACACGTAGACGTGCACGGCGTTCGACATGACGACGGTGGGGTGCACGGGTTCGAGCAGCTCCGACACGAGCGCCTGCAGCGGGTGGCTCTGCACCGGCACCCGGAACCCGAGCATGTCGGTGAGCACCGAGGTGTGCCCCGCGGCGCACAGCGCGACCTTCCCGGCGGCGATGTCGCCGCGGGTGGTGCGCACGCCGGTGACCCGGCCCCCGTCGGTGGTGAAGCCGGTGACCTCGCAGTCCTGGATCAGGTCGACCCCGGCCTCGTCGGCGCGGCGCGCGAACCCCCAGGCCACGTAGTCGTGCTTCGCGATGCCCGCGCGCGGCTGGTACGTGGCGCCCAGCACCGGGTAGCGGATCTCCTGCGAGGTGTTGACGATCGGGCAGACCTTCTTGACCTCGTCCGGGCTGAGCCACTCGGCGTCGACCCCGTTGAGCCGGTTGGCCTCGACCCGCCGCACGCTGTCGCGCACGTCCTGCAGGCTGTGGGCGAGGTTGAGCACGCCGCGCTGGCTGAACAGGATCGGGTAGCCGAGGTCCTCCTCGAGCCCCTCCCACAGCTTCAGCGCGTGCTCGTAGATCCCCGCGCTCTCGTCCCACAGGTAGTTCGAGCGGATGATCGTGGTGTTGCGGGCCATGTTCCCGCCCGCGAGCCAGCCCTTCTCCAGCACCGCGACGCTCGTGATGCCGTGGTTGCGCGCGAGGTAGTGCGCCGTGGCGAGGCCGTGCCCGCCCGCGCCGACGACCACCACGTCGTAGGAGCGCTTCGGCTCCGGGTTGCGCCACAGGAAGTCCGGGTGCTCGGGCAGTGCCTCGAGAACGGGGTCGTTCGGGGTCTCGAGCATGCGGCGTCCGATCTGTCGTACCATGCCCACGAAACTGATATATCAATTGGCGGTGTACGGTAGGTCGGCTGCCGGATGGCGTCAAGGGCACGGGAGGGCGGATATGGGTGTCGCGGCGCAGCCGTCGTCCTCCGGGGGAGGGTCACTGGCGGACCTGGCGTACGAGGGCATCCGCGACCGCCTCGTCATGCTCGACATCCGGCCCGGCGAGCCGATCAACGACGACGCACTCGCCCAGGAACTCGGCACCGGCCGCACCCCCGTGCGCGAGGCCCTGAAGCGCCTGGAGGGCGACCGGCTCGTCGTCGCCTACCCGCGGCGCGGCACGTTCGCGACCGCGGTCGACATCACCGACCTGGCCCACATCTCCGAGATCCGCGCCCAGCTGGAGCCGCTCGCCGCGTCCGGCGCGGCGCGCAACGCCTCCGCGGCCGACCGGTCCCGCCTCGCCGCCCTCGCCGGGGACGTTGCGCAGCTCGAGGCCTCCGTCGCCGACCGCCGCGAGCTGCTGCGCCGCGACGTCCAGGTCCACCGCGAGATCTACCGCGCCGCGGGCAACCCGTACCTCGAGGACATCCTCGTCCGCCAGGACAACCTCGCCACCCGCATCTGGTGTCTGTTCCTCGACCGCATCCCGGCCGTCGCCGGCCACGTGGGGGAGCACGTCGCACTCCTCGACGCCATCGTCGCGTTCGAGGCGGAGAAGGCCGCGCAGCTGGCCCTGGAGCACGTGGTCGGTTTCGAGCGCGCGGTCCGCGCGGTGCTGTAAGCGCCCGGCGGCTCGCCGGGCCCATGATCGGTGATCATGGGTGTGGCACGCCGGCGGCGGGAGGCATGATCCGCGCGAGTCGCGCTCCAGGGTCGTGGGATCACCGTGGTGTACGTCTTGCGCGGGGTCACCGCAGGTCAGCAGCACCTGGAGGTCGTGGCGGCCGCGCTGGTGTGCTTCTCGGGTGGCGAGGTTGAGCCTGGTCGATGGTCATGGAATGCCGCGGCCCGGCCGTCGCGAGGTGTCCCAGGCCTCCGGTGGCGCGACTGCGCGATCAAGGGGAGATGGTCGCTCCTGGAGATCAACCAGCGACCATGTGCCCCTTGGTCA
>NZ_JBHSKO010000013.1:0-215395 GCF_042657305.1 Pseudonocardia zijingensis
CGGACCCCGCCCACGTCAACGACCACCACAAACACGATCAACCACGGCGGCACACGCCACCGCGGTGACCCCCCACGCCCTCACCACACCAAGACTGGACTTGACCTCGTCCTCATAGGCTGCTCAGCCGGCGGCGGTGACCCGCGCCAGGCGGTCGGCCCACCACCGCGCCCGGTCCGGCGGGGCGGCCACCTCGCCGCGGCGCACCGGCTCGGGCGCACGCCGCGACACCGGGAGCCACCCGTCCACGGGCCGGATCGGCTCGGCCACGACGTCCGAGGTCAGCAGGGCCCCGGTGCCGAACCCGCAGGCCATGTCCAGCTGCGGCAGCGCCCCGGCGAGCGCGAGCTCGGCCGCCATGCCGACGCTCGTCTCCAGGGCCGACGACACCACGCACGGCAGGCCGCAGGCCTCTGCGACGGCCAGCGCGCGGCGCACGCCACCCAGCGGCGCGACCTTGAGCACCGCCACGTCCGCGGCCCCGGCCACGGCCACCCGCAGCGGGTCCTCCGCCCGTCGGATCGACTCGTCCGCCGCGATCGGGACGTCAACCCGCCGGCGCACCGCCGCCAGCTCGTCGATCGTCCGGCAGGGCTGCTCCACGTACTGCAGCCCGCCCGCCGCGCGGTCCAGCGCCCCGATCGCGGCCACGGCCTCGTCGACGGACCACACGGCGTTGGCGTCCACCCGCACCGCGCCCGCGGCGCCGAGCGCGTCGCGCACGGCGGCCACCCGCTCCAGGTCGGCGGGCAGGGACCCAGGGGCGTCGGCCACCTTGACCTTGGCCGTGGCGCACCCCGACGCCCGCACGATCTCCTGCGCCCGCTTCGGGCCGACGGCAGGCACGATGCAGTTCACCGGCACCCGGTCGCGCACCGGTTCCGGCCAGCCCACCTCGGCTGCCTCCCGGGCGGCGGCGAGCCACGGCACGGACTCGCGGTCGTCGTAGTCGGCGAACGGGCAGAACTCGCCCCACCCCGCCGGGCCGTGCAGCAGCAGGCCCTCCCGCACCGTGATGCCCCGGAACCGCGTGGTGAGCGGGATGGAGTAGACGTCGAACACCGCCCGACCCTACGTCGAACGCGGCATTCGCCCCGCGAAACGCGAGACTCGCCGCCCCGGGGCCCCGCCCCCGGACGCCCCGGAGGCCCCGGAGGCCCCGGAGGCCCCGGAGGCCCCGGCCCCCGGACGCCCCGGAGGCCCCGGCCCCAGGAGCGCGAGTCTCGCGTTCTGCGGTCTGAAAGCCGCGTTCCGGTGGCCGGTTACACCAGCAGTTCGTGGTCGGCGGGGCGGACCTTGCGGGTGCGGCGGCGGAAGTCGAAGGTGTAGCCAGGCCAGAGCGTCCGGTTGCGCCCGTCGGGGTCGAGGTACCAGCTGGCGCAGCCGCCCGCGGTCCACACCGAGCCGTCGAGGCGACGCTGCAGGCCCGCGTTCCAGGCCTCCTGGCGGTCGCGGCGGGTGTCGAGGGCCGTGACGCCGTGGACGTCGAGCAGGCGCAGGGCGTCGATCACGTAGTTGAGCTGCGACTCGATCATGAAGACCATCGAGCTGTGGCCGAGCCCCGTGTTCGGCCCGGTCAGCACGAACAGGTTGGGGAAGCCCGCGATCGTGGTGCCGAGGTAGCCCTCGACGGTGCCGGTGTCGGCGAGCCGCACGCCGTCGCGGCCGGTGATCGGCACGGACTTGCCCAGCCCGGCCCCCACCGTGAACCCGGTGCCGAAGATGATCGTGTCGACCTCGTGCTCGACCCCGTCGGCGGTGACCACGCCGTCCGGCGTGACCCGCACGATCTTCTCGGTGACCACGTCGACGTTGGGCTGCTTCAGCGCCGGGTAGTAGTCGTTGGACATCAGGATCCGCTTGCAGCCGATCGTGAAGTCCGGGGTGAGCTTGGCCTCGAGGTCGGGCCTGCCCGCGAACACCCGGTGCAGGTAGATGCGGGCGATGCGCTCGATCACGGCCATCCGGCGCGGCTTGAGGAACCCGCTCACGAGCATCTCGTTGCGCGCGTAGATCAGCGCCCGCTGCAGCTTCTGCACGGCGGGGACGGCCCGGTAGAGCCTGCGCGCCAGGGCCGACACCGGCCGGTCGGGCTTGGGCAGGACCCACGGGGCCGTGCGCTGGAAGACCGTGAGCGACGCGACCCGCGGCTGGATGGCGGGCACGAACTGGATCGCGCTCGCGCCGGTGCCGATCACGGCGACGCGGCGGCCGGTGAGGTCGTGGTCGTGGCGCCACCGCGCGGAGTGGAACGCGGTGCCGCGGAACTCGTCGAGACCGGGGAGGTCGGGCACCGTGGGCTCGTGCAGGGCACCCGTTCCCCAGACGACGGCGCGCGCGTGCACCTGCGAGCCGTCGGCGAGCTGCAGCTCCCAGCGCTTCCCCACCCAGCGGGCCGCGGTGACCTCGGCGCCGAAGCGGATCCGGTCGCGCAGCGCGTAGCGGTCGGCCACGCGCTCCAGGTAGGCGCGGATCTCGGGCTGGCGGGCGAACGTGCGCGTCCACTCGGGGTTGGGCGCGAACGAGAACGAGTACAGGTGCGACTGCACGTCGCAGGCGCAGCCGGGGTAGGTGTTGTCGCGCCAGGTGCCGCCGAGCGTGTCACCCTTCTCCAGCACGACGAAGTCCTCGCGGCCCGCCTGCCGCAGCCGCACCGCGGCACCGAGCCCGGCGAAGCCGCTGCCGACGATCGCGACGTCCACGTGCATCGGTCCTCCTCGCTGGGGTTACCGCCGGTAAGTTACCACGAGTAAGTTACCTTCGGTAGGGTCGTCGCGTGGACACCCGCGCTCCCCGCCGCCGCGTCGGCCGAGCCGAACGCGAGCGCCAGATCCTCGACGCGGCGCTCGCCGTGTTCGGCGAACGCGGCTACCAGGGCGCGTCGATGGACCAGGTGGCCGAGCGTGTGGGCGTCACCAAGCCGGTGCTCTACACGCACTTCGGGTCCAAGCACGGCCTGCTGCTGGCCTGCATCGCGCGGGCGCGCGCCGAACTGCTGGAGGTGACGTCGGCGGCGGCCGCGGCGGCGTCCACCCCGGAGGAGATGCTGCGGCGCGGCACGCTCGCGTTCTTCGAGTACCTGGAGAGCCGGGCCCCGGAGTGGACGGTGCTGTACTCGGAGTCGGCGGTGGCCGGCGAGTCGCTCGAGGAGATCCGGGCGCAGCAGACGGACTTCATCGCGGGCCTGCTCGCCACCCAGGCCCCCGGGGCCGACGCGCAGCGCCTCACCGGCTGGGCCAACGTGATCGTCGGGGCGTGCGAGCGCCTGGCGCTGTGGCGCACCCGCGCGGGCGTGTCGAGCGAGCAGGCCACGGAGTACCTGATGGACCTGGTCTGGAGCGGCCTCGCCGGCGCGGCGGGCGGCCCCTCGAGCCCGCCGGAGCGAACCGGGGACAATCCACCCTCGTGAGGCACGTGCCCGAGCGAGCGGGCGCCCCGAAGGCCCGCGAGCCCGCCGGAGCGAAGCGGAGGCAGAGGACACAGTGAGTACGACGGCACCCCGGCTGCTGCAGGTGCGGCGCAGCGAGCGCATCACGGCCCGGATGATCCGGGTGACGCTCGCGGGCGAGGAGCTGGCCGGGTTCGCCGGCGAGGGCCCGGACCGGCGGATCAAGATGTTCTTCCCCGTGGCGGGCCAGGAGCGGCCCGCCGTGCCGCGGGCGACGTCCGGTGGCCCGCTGTGGCCCGCGGGCGAGCCGCGCCCCGCCATCCGCACGTACACGGTGCGCCGGTTCGACGCCGGGGCCGGAGAGCTCGACGTGGACTTCGTGCTGCACGAGGGCCACGGCCCGGCCGCGGCCTGGGCCCGCGACGCCCGGCCCGGCGCGTGGGTGGGCGTCTCCGAGCCCGGCGGCCGGTACGAGCCCGACCCCGCCGTCGACTTCCACGTCGTGATCGGCGACGAGACCGCGCTCCCCGCCGTCGCCACCGTGCTCGAGGCCCTGCCCGCGGGGGTGCCTGCGCTCGCGTTCCTCGAGGTCGCCGACGCGGGCGAGGAGCAGGAGCTGCCCGGTTCAGCGCAGATCCGGTGGGTGCACCGCGGTGGTGCCGAGCCGGGCGAGCCGCTCGCCGCGGCGGTGCGGGCCGCCGAGTTCCCGCAGGGCAGCGGGCAGGCGTGGCTGTCGGGCGAGTCGGCCTGCGTGCGCGACCTGCGCAAGCACCTGCTCGACGAACGCGGGCTCGACCGGCGCCGCGTCTACGCCACGGGGTACTGGCGCGCCCGCTAGCTCCTGAGCCGGGCCCACAGCCCACTCACACGCTCGGCACAACGCCCCGACAGCGGCCGGTCCAACGCTGGCTCCATGAGCGTCGACGCCGCACCCCGGCATCCCCCGCACCGGCGGTCCGAGCACCCCGTGCTCGACATCGTCGTGCCGGTCCACGACGAGGAGGTGGACCTGGAGCCGTCGGTGCGCCGGCTGCACGCGCACCTGCGCCGGGAGTTCCCCTACCCGTTCCGGATCACGATCGCGGACAACGCGAGCGTCGACCGGACCCCGCACATCGCGATGCGGCTGGCCGCGGAGCTGCCCGAGGTCACCGCGCTCCGGCTGGCGGAGAAGGGGCGCGGCCGGGCGCTGCGGGAGGCGTGGTCGGCGTCGGGTGCGCGGGTGCTCGCCTACTGCGACGTGGACCTGTCCACCGACCTCGCGGCCCTGCTCCCGCTCGTGGCGGCGGTCCTGTCCGGCCACTCCGACCTCGCGATCGGCACCCGGCTGGCGCGGGGCTCGCGGGTCGTGCGCGGGGCGAGGCGCGAGTTCATCTCCCGCGCCTACAACCTGCTGCTGCGCGGCACCCTCGGTGCCGGCTTCTCCGACGCGCAGTGCGGGTTCAAGGCGATCCGGGCCGACGTCGCCCACCGGCTGCTGCCGCTGGTGGAGGACGCGGGCTGGTTCTTCGACACCGAGCTGCTCGTGCTCGCCGAGCGCAGCGGGCTGCGCATACACGAGGTACCCGTCGACTGGGTCGACGACCCGGACAGCCGCGTCGAGATCCTCGCCACCGCGATCGCCGACCTGCGGGGCATCGCCCGGCTCGGGCGCGCGCTCGCCACCGGCAGGCTGCCGCTCGCGCAGCTGCGCGGGCAGCTCGGGCGCGACGCCGGCCCCGTGCCCGGCGTGCCCCGCGGCCTCCCGGGCCAGCTCCTGCGGTTCGCGGCGATCGGCGTGGCGAGCACCCTCGCGTACGCCCTGCTCTTCCTGCTGCTGCGCGACCCGGCGGGGGCCTACGCGGCCAACCTGCTCGCGCTCGTCCTCACCGCCGTGGCCAACACCGCCGCCAACCGGCGGCTCACCTTCGGCGTGCGTGGCTCGGCGGGTGCGGTCGGCCACCAGCTGCAGGGCCTGATCGTCTTCGCGCTCGGGCTCGCGCTCACCAGCGGCGCGCTCGCCGCCCTGCACGCGTGGGCGCCCGCCGCGAGCCACGCCGTCGAGTTGCTGGTGCTCGTGGTGGCGAACGCGCTGTCGACGCTCCTGCGGTTCGTCGCGTACCGCGCGTGGATCTTCCGGGGCAGGGCCGCATGAGGAACCGCCTCGGCCTGGCGACTCTGCTCGCAGGCACCGCCCTGCTCTACCTCTGGGACCTCGGCGCCGAGGACTGGGCCAACACCTACTACAGCGGCGCGGTCCGGGCGATGTCCCAGAACTGGACGGCGTTCTTCTTCGGCTCCACCGACGCGGGCGGCACCGTCACCGTGGACAAGCCGCCCGCGGCGCTGTGGGTGATGGCATTGTCGGCGCGGATCTTCGGGCTCTCCTCGTGGAGCGTGCTCGTGCCGCAGGCGCTGATGGGCGTGGCGGCGGTGGCGCTGCTGCACGCCTCCGTGCGCAGGGTGGCCGGCCCGGGCGCCGCGCTGCTCGCGGGCGCGGCGTTCGCCCTGACGCCGGTCGCCGTGCTGATGTTCCGCTACAACAACCCGGACGCGCTGCTCGTGCTGCTGCTCGTGGCCGCCGCGTACGCCACGGTCCGGGCGACGGAACGGGCGTCGACGCGCTGGCTCGTGCTCGCGGGGGCGCTCGTCGGCGTCGCGTTCCTGGCCAAGATGCTGCAGGCCTTCGTCGTGCTGCCCGCGCTCGCGCTCGCCTACCTGGTGGCGGCGCCCACCGGGGTGTGGCGGCGGGTCCGCCGGCTGCTCGCCGCAGGCCTCGCCGTGGTGGTGGCCGCGGGCTGGTGGGTGGCGCTCGCCGAGCTGTGGCCGGCGAGCTCCCGCCCCTACATCGGCGGTTCCGAGACCAACAGCGTGCTCGACCTCACCTTCGGCTACAACGGGCTGGGCCGGATCTTCGGCGGGGGCCGTGGCGGGCCCCGCCCGGAGCCGCCGCCCGGTGAGGTGCCCCCGGGGGCCGTGGTGGTGGGGCCCGGCGACGGGTTCGGCGGGGCCGCCGGGTGGTCGCGCCCGTTCGGCGAGCAGGTGGGCGGCCAGGTCTCGTGGCTCCTGCCCGCCGCACTCGTGCTGCTCGTGGCCTGCCTGGTGCTGACGCGGCGCGCCGCCCGCACCGACCGCCTGCGGGCCTCGCTCCTGCTCTGGGGCGGCTGGACGGTGGTGACGGCGGCCGTGTTCAGCTTCGCCCAGGGGATCTTCCACCCCTACTACACGGTGGCGCTCGCCCCGGGCGTCGCGGCGCTGGTCGGCATCGGCGCGACGATGTTGTGGCGGCTCCGCGCGGCCTGGCCGGTGCGGCTCACGCTCGTCGTGACCGTCGCGGGCACGGCGGCGTGGGCGGCGGTGCTGCTGTCGCGCACTCCCGAGTTCGTGCCGTGGCTGCGCTGGGTGGTGGTGGCCGCGGGCGCCGTGGCCGCGCTCGCGCTCGTGGCCGAGGTGTGGACGCGCCGGGCCGCCGTGGTGGCCGCGCTGGCCGTGGTCGTGGCGGCGGCCGCCGGACCGGCGGCCTACGCGGCCGACACGATCACGAGCACCCACCGCGGCGGCAACCCCACGGCGGGACCGGCCACCGGGGCGGAACCGGGTGGCGTGCACATCGGACCGGGCCGCGGCCCGGGTGCCGGACCCGACGGCCCGGGTGGCGGCCCGGGACCCGCGTCGGACCCGGAGCTCGTCGGGCTGCTGCGCGGCGCGGGCACGACGTGGTCGGCCGCCACCACGAGCGCGTCGGCGGGCGCGGGGCTCGCCCTCGCGAGCGGCACCGACGTGATGGGCATCGGCGGCTTCAACGGCGGGGACCCCGCGCCCACCCCGGAGCGGTTCCGCGAGCTCGTGGCGGCGGGCGAGGTGCGCTATTTCGTGGACGGGGGCAGCGGCCCGCGCGGCGACTCCGAGATCGCCACCTGGGTGCGGGAGCACTTCACCCCGACGACGGTGGGCGGCCGGACCGTGTACGACCTGTCCCGTCCGGCCGCCTGACCCGTCACGGTGCCGGGCGCGGCCGCGGTGGCACCGGGTCGGCCGGGCCGACGTGGCGGTCGAGCCAGGCCACCACCGGCGCTGCCGCCCGCCAGGCCGCGCGGACGTGCCCCAGCGGCTCCGGGGTGGACAGCCACGGCCCCGCCGGTCTCGACGTGACGACCTGGAGCCCGAGCAGCCGCAGGAGCTCGATCCGCTCGTGGCCTCCCGTGAAGCCGCGGGGCACGCCGCGCAGGCTGCGGGAGCCGTCGACGACGTGCCCCGCGAGCAGCGCCGGGAGCTCCTCTCCCGTCTCCTCGAGCACGGCCACGCGGTAGCGGCGCAGCTGGCCGGTGTCGAACGCCCAGTGCCCCGCCGCGGTGGTCAGCGCCGTGGCCGACAGCACCACGGTGAGGGCGGCGCCGCCCGGGCTGCGGGCCACCCCGCCGGTGTCGGTGCGGTAGGGCGGTGCGGTGGGGAGGAAGCGCCGGTTGCGGTGCGGGCGCAGCACCCGCAGCGGCCCGAACTCGGGCTCCAGCACGGCGGCGAGCGCCCGCATGGGCCCGTGCACGGCCTCGGCGTGCCGGTGGGCGTTGGCCGTCCAGAACTCCCGGGTGTTGTCGGCCTCGATCTCGGCGAGGAACGCGGTGGCGTCGGCGGGCCATCCGGTGAACGCGGTCATGCCGTCCTCCTGCGGGTCGGTGAGGGGGTGATGACCGGCATGGACGACGGCGGGGCCGCCGCGGTTCCCTCGGATCGTGCACAGGATTCGCACAGGTTCCGCCCATCGGGACCACAGTCGCGCGCGCGAGCCTGGCTAGCATGGCCACGATGCGGGGCACCGGACCGGAGCTGCGGCGGACCGACGGCGGGCCGATCCGGGTGCTGGTGGTGGACGACGAGGCGTCGCTGGCGGAGCTGCTGTCGATGGCCCTGCGCTACGAGGGCTGGGACGTGCGCACCGCGGCGGACGGGCTCACCGCCGTGCGCATCGCCCGCGAGCACCGCCCCGATGCCGTGGTGCTCGACGTGATGCTCCCCGACCTCGACGGGCTCGAGGTGCTGCGCCGGATGCGCGCCGACGCACCGGAGGTGCCGGTGCTGTTCCTCACCGCCCGCGACGCCGTGGAGGACCGCGTCGCCGGGCTCACCGCGGGCGGCGACGACTACGTGACGAAGCCGTTCAGCCTCGAGGAGCTCGTGGCGCGACTGCGCGGGCTGCTGCGCCGCTCCCGCATGACCGCGGCCCGGCAGGGGTCGGAGCTCGTGGTGGGCGACCTCGTGCTCGACGAGGACAGCCACGAGGTGCGTCGCGGCGACGACCTCGTGGAGCTCACCGCCACCGAGTTCGAGCTGCTGCGCTACTTCATGCGCAACCCGAAGCGCGTGCTGTCGAAGGCCCAGATCCTCGACCGCGTCTGGAACTACGACTTCGGCGGCCAGTCCAACGTGGTCGAGCTCTACGTGTCCTACCTGCGCAAGAAGATCGACGCCGGCCGTGAACCGATGATCCACACGGTGCGCGGGGCGGGGTACGTCCTCAAGCCGGCGGCCGGCGGGTGAGAGCCGGGTCGCTGCGGACCCGGCTGGTGGCCAGCACCCTGCTGCTGCTGGCCATCGCCTCGACCGTCATCGCCGTGGTCACGACGGTGTCCCTGCGGGAGATCCTGCTCCGCCGCCTCGACGGCGACGTGCGGGCGGCCGACCGGGTGCTCATCCGCGCCGAGCGGGGCTCCCCGCCTTCGCTCGAGGTGCGCGACCGCGGCCCCCGCCCACCCGACACCCTCACCGCGGTGATCCGCGACGGCACGGTGATCGCCGCGGCGGTGTTCCCGATCGGGGAGGACCCGCGGCCGGTCCCCGAGCCGGTGCACGGCGTCCTCGCCGGCGTGCCGGTGGGCGAGCGACCCCGCAGCGTCGACCTCGGCCCGCTCGGCGACTACCGGGTCGTGGCCACCCCGATGCCGATGGGTGACGTCATCGTGAGCGGGCTGCCGGAGGCGCCCGTGCAGGCCACCGTGACGTGGCTCGTGCTCATCGAGCTGGTCGTCACCGGCATCACGCTCGCCGGGGCGGGCGCCGCGGCCGCGATCGTGGTGCGCCGCGAGCTGCGGCCGCTGGAGAGGGTGGCGGCGACGGCGGCGCGGGTGAGCGCGCTCCCGCTCGACCGCGGGGAGGTCTCGCTGGTCGAACGCGTGCCGGACGTCGACCCCGGCACCGAGGTGGGCCAGGTCGGCAGCGCCCTCAACCGCATGCTCGACAACGTCGGCTCGGCGCTCGAGGCGCGGCACGAGAGCGAGGTGCGGCTGCGCCGGTTCATCGCCGACGCGAGCCACGAGCTGCGCACCCCGCTCGCCGCGATCAGCGGCTACGCCGAGCTCACCCGGCGCGAGGAGCTGTCACCGGACGTGGAGTACTCGCTCGTCCGCATCGCGTCGCAGACGGAACGGATGACGGCGCTCGTCGAGGACCTGCTGCTGCTCGCCCGCCTCGACGCAGGCCGCCCGCTCGAACGCGGCGAGGTGGACCTCACCGCGCTCGTGGTCGACGCCGTGGCCGACGCGCACGCGGCCGGGCCGGACCACCGGTGGCAGCTCGACGTGCCGGAGCAGCCCGTGACGGTGCCCGGCGACGGCTCGCGGCTGGCCCAGGTGCTCGCCAACCTGCTCGCGAACGCCCGCACCCACACCCCGCCGGGCACCACCGTGACGGTCGCGCTCACCGCGGGACCGTCCGGCGCCCGGTTGTCGGTCACCGACGACGGTCCCGGCATCGCCCCGGACCTGCTGCCGCACATCTTCGAGCGCTTCGCCCGCGGGTCGGCCGGCCGCTCCCGGGACAACGGCAGCACGGGGTTGGGCCTGGCCATCGTGCGCGCGGTGGTGGGTGCGCACGGCGGCCGGGTGGAGGTCAGCAGCGAGCCGGGCCGCACGGAGTTCGTGGTGCGGCTGCCCGGCAGCGCTCCCTGAGCCTCAGGCCGCGAGGGCCTCCCAGCGCCAGCTCTCGGCCATCGGTTCGGCGCAGTCGGGACAGGGCACCTCGCAGCCGGACGTCGCCGAGGCGGGGAGCTCGGCCTCGACGCCGCACCCGGTGCACGTCCACCAGCCGGTCGTGATCGTCGTGTCCATGCCGGCGATGCTAAGTCACACGGCTGTCATTTCCCGCGACGCGCGCCGTGGGTAACACCGGCCCGGCGCGCGACGAGTCGATCGGCGGGGGTGGGGTTGACCACGGGCCCCGTGCGGGAGCACTGGGCCCGCGCGCGACCCCGGTGCCGCGCCCGGCCGGTGGTTCCCCTCCCGACCGGCCCCGGATCCGCGCCGACGTGCCCGCGCGGCGCGGCTCCGGCCGAGGGAGACCTCTCACCCGACCTCGTCGACGAGGTCCGCGATCGAGGCCACCACCCGGTTCGGGCGGTAGGGGAACCGGTCGACCTCCTCGGCCTGTGTGATGCCGGTCAGCACCAGCACGGTGCGCATCCCCGCCTCGAGCCCCGCGATGATGTCGGTGTCCATCCGGTCCCCCACCATCACCGTGGCCTCCGAATGGGCCTGCAGCCGGTTCATCGCGGCCCGCATCATCAGCGAGTTCGGCTTGCCGATGAAGTAGGGCTCCACCTCGGTGGCCCGGCTGATCAGCGCCGCCACCGCACCGGTGGCGGGCAGCACGCCGTCGGCCGAGGGCCCCGTCGGGTCCGGGTTCGTGGCCACCCACCGCGCACCGTTCCTGATCAGCCGGATCGCGGTGGTCACCGCCTCGAAGCTGTAGGTGCGCGTCTCCCCGAGCACCACGTAGTCCGGGGCGCGGTCGGTGAGGACGTAACCGATCTCGTGCAGCGCGGTGGTGAGCCCCGCCTCCCCCACGACGTACGCGCTGCCCTGCGGCCGCTGGTCGTCGAGGAAGCTCGCGGTGGCCAGCGCCGAGGTCCAGATCGACTCCACCGGCAGGTCGATCCCGCTCGTGCGCAACCGGAACTGCAGGTCCCGCGGCGTGTAGATCGAATTGTTGGTGAGCACCAGGAACGGCCGCCCGGTCTCGCGCAGGCGGGCGATGAACTCGTCGGCACCAGGGATCATGCGCCCCTCGTGCACGAGTACCCCGTCCATGTCGGTCATCCAGCACTCGATCGGCTTGGCATCGCCCACAACTGGGCAGCCTATGGGAACGCGGCGCATCCCACCTGCGTTGTTCCGGTGACACAACGCCTTCGAGGAGTGGTTCGCGTGACGGGCACGATCCTGACCGTCGTGGTGCTGGCGCTGATCGTGGTGGGCGTCGTCTGGCTGGTGCGCCAACGCAACGCGGCCCAGGCCCGCGAGCTGGAGGACGCCAAGTCGGAAGCCCGGCGCTGGGTCGAGCGGCTGGGCGGCCAGGTGCTCAACCTCGTCGGCACCGACGACGCGTCCAGGCAGGCCATCGCCGACGCCGCCGAGCGCTACAACGCCGCGGGCTCCCAGATGGAGCAGACGCGCAGCGTCGCGCAGGCCCGCCACGTCATCGAGACCGCGCACGAGGGCCTCTACTACGTCCGCGCCGCCCGCACGGCGATGGGCATCGACCCCGGCCCCGAGCTGCCCCCGCTGCCCGGACAGCAGCGCGCGGGCGCGGTGAGCGAGGAGCGCGAGGTCGAGGTGGAGGGCCACGCCTACAGCGCGTCGCCGGTGCCGTCGGGCCGCAACCAGCACTACTACCCGGGCGGCGTGGTGGCCGGCCGGCCCGTCCCGCAGGGCTGGTACTCCGAGCCGTGGTGGAAGCCCGCCCTTGTCGCGGGCGCGTGGGGCGTCGGGTCGGCGCTGCTGTTCAGCGCGATGTTCTCCGGCATGGCGGGCGTCGCCTACGCCGACGGGTTCGCCGACGGTGCCGCGGCCGACGGGGGCTTCGACGGCGGCGACGCGCAGGGCGACGTCGGCGCCGACATGGGCGACCCCGGCGGGTTCGACGCCGGTGGCTTCGACGGCGGCGGTTTCGACGGCGGGTTCGGCGACTTCTGACCCCCGTGAGTGGATACGAGTGCTCCAGCACTCGTATCCACTCACGACCCGGTTGTCGTCACATCCGCGTCCTCCGGTGGGTCAGAACACTGACCCACCGGGCGACGTGAGGATGTGACAGGTGGACCGGCACGAGCACTCCCTGGCCGAGCGGTTCGAGGAACACCGCGGGCACCTGAGGTCGGTGGCCTACCGCATGCTCGGTTCGGCCGCCGAGGCCGACGACGCCGTGCAGGAGGCGTGGCTGCGCGTCAGCCGGGCCGGCACGGCAGGGGTGGACAACCTCGGCGGGTGGCTCACCACGGTGGTGGCCCGCATCTGCCTCAACGTGCTGCGCTCCCGCACCCAGCGTCGTGAGGAGTCGCTCGACGCGCACGTGCCCGACCTGGTTCTCGCCCCCGCGGGTCCGGCCGCCGCACCCGACCCCGAGCAGGAGGCGGTGCTCGCCGACTCGGTGGGCCTCGCCCTGCTCGTGGTGCTGGAGACGCTGAGCCCCGCCGAGCGCCTCGCGTTCGTGCTGCACGACATGTTCGCGATGCCGTTCGACGAGATCGCGCCCGTCCTGGGCCGCAGCGAGACCGCCACCCGGCAGCTGGCCAGCCGCGCCCGGCGCCGGGTGCGCGGCGCCCAGCCGGAACCGGACGCCGACCGCGGCGCACAGCGCGCCGTCGTGGACGCGTTCCTGGCCGCGGCGCGCGGCGGCGACCTCGAGACGCTCGTCTCGCTCCTCGCCCCGGACGTGGTGGTGCGCATCGACGGGGGCGCGCAGGCGCGCACCGTGCTCGAGGGCCGCGAGGCGGTGGCCCGGGGTGCGATGGCGTTCGCCCAGGTCGCCGAGCTCACCCGGCCCGCGCTGGTCAACGGCGCGCTCGGGGCGGCGGCGTTCCGGGCGGGGCGGCTCGTGTCGGTGGCGGCGTTCACGGTCTCCGCGGGGAGGATCACCGCACTCGACATCGTCAACGACCCGGAGCGGATCGCCCGCGTCGATTCCTCCGTGTTGGACGGCTGATCAGGAACGGGCCGGCCGCGCCGCCCGTCGGGCCCGGGTGGTCCGGCGCCCCGACTGGCATTTCGGGCACCAGAACAGGTTGCGCGCGGCGTGCTCGACGTGCGCGATCGGCGTGCCGCAGACCAGGCACGGCAGCCCGGCGCGGCGGTACGCGTAGACCTCGCCGCCGTGCCGGTCCTGACGCGGGGCCCGGCCGGTGCGCTCCGGGTCGTGCTCGGGGGCGACGGTGTCGATCCGCCCCGTGCGCACGCCGTCGCGCATCAGCGCGACCAGGTCGTCCCACATCGCCTCCCAGACCTCCCGCCGCAGCGCGCGACCGGGCATCCGGGGGTCGATCCGGTGGCGGAACAGCAGCTCGGCCCGGTAGACGTTGCCGACGCCCGCGATCACGGACTGGTCCATGAGCAGCGTGGCCAGCGGTGAGCGGGAGCGGGAGATCCGGGCCCACGCGCGGTCCGGGTCGGCGTCGGGGCGCAGCGGGTCCGGGCCGAGGCGGGCGTGCACGGCGGCCACCTCGGCGTCGGTCACCAGCTCGCAGGCCGTGGCGCCGCGCAGGTCGGCGTAGTGCGTGCTGCCGACCATCCGCATCCGCACCTGCCCCACCGGCTCCCCGGCGGGCAGCGGCTCGCCGCTGAACGTGCCGTAGAGCCCGAGGTGGACGTGCACGACGAGGTCGGGGCCGTAGTGGTGGAACAGGTGCTTGCCGTGGGCCTCGGCGCGCTCCAGCACCCGGCCGTCGATCAGCGCGGCGCTCGCCGCGAACCGGCCCTGCGGGCTGGACACCGCCACGGGCCGTCCCGCGAAGCGGCGGCCGTGCAGGTCGGCGAGGCGGTGGAGGGTGTGGCCCTCGGGCATCAGGTGGTGGTGGTCGGCGCGGGGATCTGGTCGGGCGGCAACGCCGGCGGCACCCCCGTGCGCTCGTACTCGCTGAGCAGGTCGATCCGCCGCTGGTGGCGCTCCTCGCCGGAGAACGGCGTGGCGATGAACGCCGCCACGATCTCGGCGGCCTCCTCCAGGGTGTGCATCCGGGCCCCGACGGCCACGACCTGCGCGTCGTTGTGCAGGCGGCCCAGCGTGGCGGTCTCGACGCTCCACGCGAGCGCGCACCGGATGCCGGGCACCTTGTTGGCCGCGATCTGCTCGCCGTTGCCGGAACCGCCGAGCACCACACCGAGGCTGCCCGGGTCGGCGAGGGTGCGCCGCGCCGCCTCGACGCAGAACGGCGGGTAGTCGTCGGAGGCGTCGTAGGCCGCGGGCCCGACGTCGATCGCCTCGTGGCCCAGCTGGGTCAGGTGTGCGACCAGATGCACCTTGAGCTCGAAGCCGGCGTGGTCGGACCCCAGGTAGACGCGCACGGTGCCTCATCCTCCCTCATGCCCGGCCCGCGCTCCCATCCTGGTGGGCCCTCGCCTGGTCGGGCAGGTCCGGCTCGGGCACGTCCGGGTCGGCGAGAGCGGGTGCGGCCTCCACGCCCGGCGTCTCCGAGGGGCCGGCCACCCGGGCGTCGATGCGCTCCCCCAGATAGCGCACCACCACCGCCGCCGCGGCCGTGGCGGGCACCGAGAGGAACGCGCCCGCGATGCCGTAGAGCGTGCTCCCGGCGGTGACGGCGAGCAGCACCACAGCGGCATGCAACCGCAGGCTGCGGCCCTGCAGCATCGGCTGCAGCACGTTGCCCTCCAGCTGCTGCACCAGCACGATGATCAAGAGCACGATCAGCGCGGTGGTGAACCCGTTGCTCACCAGCGCCACGAGCACGGACAACGCGCCGGCCACGAGCGCACCGACGATCGGGATGAACCCGCCGAGGAACGTGAGCACCGCGAGCGGAATGGCGAGCGGCACGCCGAGCACCACCAGCCCGAGCCCGA
Organism: Pseudonocardia zijingensis; assembly: GCF_042657305.1. Taxonomy (NCBI): domain Bacteria; kingdom Bacillati; phylum Actinomycetota; class Actinomycetes; order Pseudonocardiales; family Pseudonocardiaceae; genus Pseudonocardia; species Pseudonocardia zijingensis. The sequence continues at coordinate 15,211 of NZ_JBHSKO010000013.1, forward strand.
TGAGCACGCCGTCGACGAACGCGACGAACGCCTGCACGCGGATGAAGTCGCCCAGTGTGGTCCAGATCCGGCGCAGCACCTCGGCCACGTGCCCGCCCGCCCCGGTGCCCGCCACGCGCACCAACCACGGGAGGAACCGCGGCCCGTCCTTCACGAAGAGGAAGACGAGCACGAGCGTGAGCAGGGTGGTGATCACGCCCGACGCCACGCTCCCCACGCCGGTCAGCACGCTCGTGGTGATCGCCGAGACGCTCTGCTGCAGCTGCTGCGTGGCCGTCAGCAGCACCGCGTCGAGCTGGCCCTGCGCGAGGTCGAGCGGCGGCCCGGACATCCACTCCTGGATGGCCTGGATGCCGGTGGTGGCGCTGCGCGTGATCTGCGGGATGCTGCCCGACACCGACGTGCTGATCAGCGTGACGACGCCCGCCAGCGCCACGATGCCCGCCAGCATCACCGTGGCCGCGGCCAGCGCGGGCGGGAACCGGTGCCGGCACAGCCAGGCGGTGGGCGGCCACAGCACCGTGGCGAGGATGATCGCCAGCAGGACGGGCATCACGATCGACCACAACGCCCCGATCAGGAGCCAGAGCAACGTGGCGCCTGCGGCGACGAGGATCAGGCGCAGGCTCCATCGCGCGAGCCACGTGATGCCCTCACCGATCGCGCTGCCGCGGCCCCCCTGCGGGACCCCGCTCGAAGTCACGGTCTCTCCTCTCCGGTGTCGATCCCCAGGCTCCCAGACTCCGCCGGTCGGGCGACCCCGATGTCCACGAGCGTCCGGGTGACCACCCGCACCGGCGTTCACACCTGCACACGTTTTCCCGCGTTCGCCCTCGGATCCACCCTTCCGGCTGCCACGGTTCCGCATCGACCGACCGTCACTCCCCCGTTGTGAGGCATGCGGAATGGATGCAGGCAGCTTCGTCATCGCAGTGTTGACGGCGGCAGGCGCCGCCGCAGGTCCGTCGCCCGTCGACGCGCTCCCCGACTCCCCGTCCCGGTTCGTCGCAGGCGGCTTCGACACAGGCCGCGACACAGGCCGGGACACGGGCCGCGACCGGGGCACGTCCTCCTCGGCACTCGCCGAGGAGCTCGCCCAGGAGCTCGCCGACGTCGTGGCCGAGGGCGACGACCCCACGTCGCGCAGGCTCGCCGCCGCGCTCGCCGCGGCCGGCTTCGAGCCGGGAGTCGCGGCAGGCGCCGACCGGCAGCAGAGCACCGCGGCGCGCACCGGAGACGATCGGCTCGAGCGCGACCGGCTCGACCAGGACCGGCTCGAGGACAACAGGTTCGAGGAGGACGACCGCCGCGCCCGGGTCGACGAACTCGCCGAGGAGCAGGTCGACGAGCGCGCCGACGACCGGCTCGGCCAACTCGACCGCGGCGAGCGGGCGCAGCAGCGCACCGGCGCCGACGACCGGGCGTCCGCGGGCGAACGCTCGAGCGACCTCGACGACGTGCTCTCGTCGCTGGGCCGCGCGCGCGGGTCCGAGCGCGAGCGGGCGGGCGCGCGGGCCGGCCGCGTCGGGTCGGGCGTGGCCGCCGCCCTGGACCGCGACGAGGACCGGGCCGCCGGATGACCGGCGACGCCGACGCGCCCCGGACCTGGCGACGTCCCCCGGCCGCCCGGCGGTCCGGGCGGGCCCGCCCACGGCCCGGGCAGCTGCAGGCCCCGCCGCCTCCGCACCTGCGGCCGGCGCCCCCGCCCGCGCCGGGCTCGGCCGAGGCCGCCGACCTGGCCGCCACGGGCCACCCGGTGTCCGACGCACCGCCACCCGCCGCCCTCCCCGCCCGGCGCGCCGACGCGGGGGCGCTGGCCGCCGCGTTCGGCGTCGACTACCTGTCCTGGGACGAGGCCGACCCGGGGCGGCGGGGCCGCGCGCTCGCGCCGTACGTCGTGCCGCCCGTGCTGGAGGAGAGCCTCGCGGCCAGCGGGTGGCCGGGCACCGGGCGGCAACGCGGGGAGCTGGCGCTGCCCGGCGCCGTCATCGCGTTGTCGGAGCGGCGGCTGCTCGTCCACGTGCGCGTGCGGGTCACGCCGTTCCGCAGGCTCACCCGCACCCCCGCGTGCGTCCGCCAGAGCACCGACGTGCTCCCGTTCCCGGCCGCCGCCCCGCCACCCTCCGATCCGGCGTGGGTGGGCCTGGATTCGTACTGGTACGAGCTGCTCGTCCCGGTGCGCGAGATCAGCGACCAGTGGCGGGTGGACATCGGGGCGGTCATCGTCGTGCCGCCGCTGCCGCCGCAGGTCCGCGACGGGGTGGTGCCGCCGTGACCGTGCAGTACCGCGGCCACCGCTCCGGCGGGCCTGCCGAGTATCCCTTCCCCGATGCGCCGCGCCGCCGTCCGGCGAGCTGGGACGACGACCCGCCCACGGAGGAGATCCCGGTGATCCCGCCGGGCCCGGTCGTGCCCGACTGGAGCCGGCTGCCCCCGGCGCAGCCCTACCAGCCCACCACCGGGTTCCTGCCCGCCGACGTCGACGTCGCGAGCCATGCGGTGCTCACCGACGAGGCGCTGGTGCGCCACCAGCGGGCCACCCCCACCGAGGGCTGGCGGCTGGCCCTCTACGCGGCGTCCGGCGGGCGCATCAACCCGGGGCAGAGCGCGCACGAGGCCGCCCGGATCGAGCTGGTGCACCGCATCCGGCGCCCGTTGCCCTCGGCGCACCGGGTGGCCGTCGTCTCGGTGAAGGGGGGCGTCGGCAAGACCACGGTGGCGGCCTGCCTGGGGTTGGTGCTCGCCGAGTTGCGGGGCGACCGGGTGGTGGCGCTCGACGCCAACCCCGACGCGGGCACGCTGGCCGAACGCCTCACCGGCCCCGGCGGGCCCACCGTCCGCGACCTCTACGAGGACATGCCCAACCTCGCCTCGGTCGCGGAGCTCACCCGGTACACGCGCAGCGCGGGCCGGCTGCACGTGCTGGGCAGCGAGCAGGAGCCCGCCATGGGGGAGGCGTTCAGCGCGGAGGAGTACCTCGAGGTCACCTCGCTGCTCGAGCGCTTCTACAACGTGATCATCACGGACTCCGGCACGGGCATGGTGCACTCGGCGATGGAGGCCACGCTCGCCACGGCCGACAGCCTCGTGGTGGTCGGCTCCCCCACGGTCGACGGCGCCAACCGGGCGAGCCGCACCCTGTCCTTCCTGGCCGACGAGGGCTACCGGGTGGCGGCCGAGCAGTCGGTGGTGGTGCTCTGCGGCGACCGGCACAGCCCCGACGTCGACCGCGCCCTCATCCGCTCCCACTTCGCGGCGCGGTGCCGCGCGGTGGTGGACGTCCCGCCCGACCCGCACCTCGCCACCGGCGGCCGGATCGACCCGACGCTGTGGCGGGGCCCCACCCGCGACGCGTGGTACCTGCTCGCGGCGCACGTCGCCGACGGGTTCGGCGCCCCGTCCCCCACACCTCCGGCACCACCGTTCGCGCTGCCGGACCCCGAGCACGGCTGACCCGATCCCGACGAGATGCAGTGACCAACCGACGTACGAGGACGGCGATACCGATGGATCCGATGAAGAGCCGGAGGTGGATCGCTGCGGCCGCGCTCGCCGCCGCCGTGGTGTTCCTCGTCATGATCACCGGCGAGCACGGGCCGGCGGTGCCGAACGCCGCGCCGGCGCCGGTCTCGTCGTCCGGGGCGGTGCTGGCCTCCGACGGCGGCCCCACCGAGGAGAACACCGGTAATGGTGGTGGCGGCGGGGAGGACGCCGACCGGGAGGAGGTCCTCGACGCGCTGCAGGGCCTGATCGAGGCGCTCGGCGTCTCCGCCGACGAGCTCGCCGGCTGCGGCGAGGGGGCGGGCTCCGGTCGTGGTGAGAGCAGCGGGAAGGGCAGCTCCGGCTGCGGGGCATTGGAGCCCGCGGCGGGCGGGCGTTCCGGCGAGGCCACGATCCGGATCGCCGGCTTCTCGTTCGGGCAGCCGACCACGGTCGCGCCGGGTGCCCGGGTGGAGGTCGTCAACACCGATGCGGCGGCGCACAACGTCACGGCCTCCGACGGGAGCTTCGAGACCCCGGACCTGAACCAGGACGAGAAGGCCACCTTCACCGCGCCCACCAAGCCGGGTCGCTACCAGTTCACCTGCACGATCCACCCCGAGATGACCGGCACGCTGATCGTCGAGGGCACTGCGGGCGAGCGGGACCGGTCGCGTTCCTCCGAGTCCGGCACCGGGTCCGGCCGCGCGGGCGGCGGGCAGGACGGATCGGAGGGGTCCCGGCAGCCCGAGACCACCGCGCCCGACAAGCACGGCACGAGCGGCTCGACCGATGGCTACTGACCGGCGGCGGGGTGGGGTGCGATGACCAGCTCCCTCGAGGCGCAGGCCGGGCCCGGTTCGGTGGCGGCCGCGCGCGGGTCGGCGCGGGTGGTGCGCCGCTGGCTCGCAGGGTTCGGCGTGGTGCTGCTGGCGCCGCTCGCGATCCGCGTGGTGGTGCTGGGCTCGGCGCCGCTGTGGGCGGTGCTCGTCGACCTCACCGGCCTCGTGGCCGTCTCGGCGATGATCTGCACGTTCCTGGTGGTCTGCCGGTTGCGGGTGTTGTCGCGCGCCGCCGGGATCACGGCGCTGTTGTCGTCACACCGGAGCATGGGGATGCTGGCGGCGGGAAGCGTGCTGCTGCACATCGGCGCCGTGATCGCCGCCGACCCGGCCAACCTCGCCCTGCTCACCTGGATCGCCGCACCACCGCGGGCGCGCGCCGCCACCGCGGGCACCCTCGCGCTCGGGGCGGTGATCGCCCTCGGGGTGCTGCGGGGGCGGGTGCGCCAGGACTACGAGCTGTGGCGCTGGGCGCACCTGGCACTGGGCGGGGCGGCGATCGCCCTGTCGGGGCTGCACGTGGTGCTGGTGGGGCAGCTGGTGGCCCACCCCGTGATGCGGTGGGTGCTGGTGGCGCTGGGCGCGGTGCTCTGCGCGGGGCTCGTGCACCGCATGTCGGCGGCGCGCCGGTCCAGCGAGCACGTCGTGCGGGAGGTCCGCCACGACTCCCCGAGCGTGTGCACCCTCGTGCTGCACCCGCGCGGCGCCCCGCTGCGGTTCGCGCCGGGGCAGTTCGCCTGGCTGCGCCTGTCGCGCAGCGGCGGGGAGGAGCACCCGTTCACCATCGCCTCGTCGGCGGCGGGCGGCGGGTGCGCGTTCACCGTGCGGTCCACCGGCGACTTCGGCACCCTGCTGCGCAGCCTCCCGCCCGGCACCCCGGTGTGGGTCGACGGGCCCTACGGGGCGTGCAGCGTCGACCTGCTCCCCCAGCCGGCACCCGGCGTCGCCATGATCGCCGCGGGGGTGGGCATCACCCCGATGCTGAGCATGGTGCGCACGCTCGCCGACCGCCACGACCCGCGCCCGTTGCTGCTGGTCCGGGCGGCCCGGGAGCCGCAGGAGCTGCTGTTCCGCCACGAGCTCGCCCACCTGGCGCACCGGCTCGACCTCACGGTCGTCGAGGCCGTGCGCGACGCCCCGCCGGGCTGGCGCGGCGCTGTGGGCGACATCGGCCCGCCGCTGCTGCGCGCAGTCCTGCCGCCCGCGGCCGGCCGCTCGTCCCTCGACTACTTCATCTGCGGACCGCCGGGCTTCGTCACCGGGGTCACCGACAGCCTGCGGGAGCTCGGCGTGCCCGAGCACCGCATCCACATCGAGCAGTTCTAGAGACCGAGCAGTTCTAGAGGCGGAGGCGAACGCCGTGCGATCACCTGTCTCGAGGGCCGCGCGCTGGGCGGGCGCGGTCGTGCTGGCCGTCATCGTCACGGTCGCGGTGTTCAACTCGGGGAGCACCGCGGGCGGTGTCGCCGTGGAGCAGCAGGCCGGCACCACCCGCACCGAGTTCGGCCCGCTCACGGCGGCGGACGTCGACCTGCTGGTGAAGGTCCGCCAGGCCGGGCTCTGGGAGACCCCCACCGGGCAGCAGATGCAGCAGCGGGCCGCCAACTCGGTGGTGCGCGACGTCGGCGGGCGGCTCGCCACGGAGCACATCGAGCTCGACGCGATCGTCCGCAACACCGCCGACCAGCTCGGCGCCACCCTGCCCAGCCAGCCGTCCGCCCAGCAGCAGGGCTGGATGCAGGAGATCTCGGCCCGCACCGGCACCGACTTCGACCGCACCGCGGTCAACATCCTGCGTCAGGCCCACGGCAAGGTGCTGCCGGTCATCTCCCAGGTGCGCGCGGGCACGCGCAACGAGCTGGTCCGCGAGTTCGCCACCACGGCGGCCCAGTTCGTCACCCGCCACCACGAGTACCTCGAGAGCACCGGGCTGGTCGACTTCGAGGCGCTCCCCGAGCCGCCCGCTCCCGCGGCGGCGCCTGCTCCGGCCGCGGCGGCGGCAGGTGCCGGCGCGCCCGTGCTCACGGCCGGCGGGAGCGAACCGCTCGCGGGTGTCCTGGCCGCGGTGCGCGACGCGTCGCTCTCCTCGTGGCTGGCGGCCGCGCTGGCGTTCGTCGCGGTGCTCGGCGGTGGGGCGCTGCTCGACATGCTGCTGCGCGACCGCTCCCGCACCCGTCCGGCCGGTCCCGCCGCCTACCCGCCGCCGCAGCCGTTCCCCGCACCCCAGCGCCCCCCGGCTCCGCCCCGCGGCCACCCCGCCCGCAACCGGCCCAGCCGCAGGCGCAGTCCGGGTGGCCCGGCAGTCTTCGGCCTGCTGGTGGTCGGCGTGCTCGCCCTGCCGCCGGTGGTGGAGGGCGCCGTGTCGCCGTCCGGCCCACCCTCGACGTCGGCGGCCGTCGCCGCGGGCTTCGACGCGCTCGACCCCGCCCCCGACCACGTGCTCGCCCTGGTCGCCGCCACCGACGACGACGAGCCGTCCGACGGCGAGGACGCCGACCGCGAGGACGCCGCCACCGATACGGAGAAGGAGGGCTCCAACGCCGGCAAGGCGCTGAGCCAGGAGCTCGCCGAGCGCGGCGCGGAGCAGGCGGACGAGCAGGACGACGAGAAAGACGCCGGCAAGAAGGCCGACGAGAAGAAGGACGAGAAGGACGACGGGGCCGCCGACGACGACTTCCCCGGCCGCGAGGACGCCGCACCACCCGCACTGGCCGACTTCGCCGACATCGGGCAGGTCGACCAGCTCGTGTCCGAGCCCACGCCCGACGCCAACGCGTCCACCGGCAGCTTCGTGGCCGGGTGCGGGCTGCCCGACCCGGCGCTGCGCAACTCCGACAACTGGATCGCCAACCCCGGCACCGCGAACGGCGCCCAGCACATGCACGACTACCTCGGCAGCGCCGCCACCAACGCGTCAACGGAGGCGGGCGACCTGCTGGTGTCGGACACCACCTGCGAGCTGGACAACCGCTCCACGTTCTTCTGGCCGGTGCTGCGCGACACCTCCTCCGTCGGCGCCGACGACAACGACGACGGCGGCGGCCTCGACGGCAACGTCGGGGAGATCCTGGAGCCCGCGCAGGTCGTCATGCAGTTCCTCGGCAACCCGACCGAGCCGGTGGCGCCGATGCCCCAGCTGCTGCGGGTGATCACCGGTGACGCCAAGGCGGTCACCAACGGTGCGGGCAACGTCCGCGCCCAGTGGACATGCCGGGGTTTCGAGGACCGCGCGTCCACGCAGTACCCGCTGTGCCCCGAGGGGAGCAGGCTGCTGCGGGTGCTCGACTTCCCGTCCTGCTGGGACGGCGAGAACCTCGACTCGGAGGACCACCGCTCGCACATCGCGTTCCCCGACGAGGACACCGGCGCGTGCCCGCAGGACTCGGTGGCCGTGCCGCAGCTGCGCATGATCCTCGCCTACGACCAACCGGGCGGGCGCAACTTCGCGCTCGACACCTTCCCCGACCAGCAGCACCACCCCGCCACCGATCACGGCGACTTCGTCAACGGCATGCCCGACGAGCTCATGGACGCGGTCGTCGAGTGCCTGAACGAGGGGCTGCAGTGCTGATGTCGCAGGGGACGCTCATGGCGCTCACCGCCTCCGGCCGGGCGCGACCTGCGCTCCACCCGGTGGGTTGGTGGGCCGCCGTCGCCGTCGGGGCCACCGTCGCGGGGATCCTGCTCGCCGCCGCGGCCGACGGCGTGCCGCCCGCAGCTTCGGCCGTCGCGGTCACGGTGAGCCGCGCGGCGATGGTCGTGGCCGGCGTGGCGGTGGTCGGCCTCGCGGTGCTGGAGGTGCTGCTCCCCCACGGCGACCGGCGGGCGGCCCCGGTGCTCGCGCGCACGGGCCGCGCGGCCGCCGTCGCCGCGGGCGCGTGGCTGGTCACGGTCCTGTTCGCGATCGTGTTCGGGGCGGCCGCCGCGTTCGCCCGGCCCGTCACCGCGCTCGAGCCGGACGAGCTGGTCACGTGGGCCACCCGCCTCGGCGCGGGCCAGGGCATGCTGCTCGTCGCCTGCGCCACCGCCGTGGTCGTCGCATGCGCCGTGGCGCGGGTGCGCAGGCCCGAGGTGGTGCCGCCGCGCGTCCTGCTCGCCGCCGCCCTGTTCGCGGTGATCACCCCGGCCGTCACGGGCCACGCCGCCGCGGCGCACGCCTTCCAGGTGGTGGCCGTCGTCGGCGTGGGGGTTCACGTGGCGGCCGCTGCCGCGTGGGTGGGCGGCCTGGGCGCGATCCTGGTGCTGGTGGCGTCCCGGCGCGGGCTGCTCGTCGCGGTGCTGCCCCGTTTCTCGCGGCTGGCCGCCGTGTGCCTGTTCGCGGTGGCTGCCACCGGGGTGCTCACCGCCGCCGTCCGGCTGCCGCCCGCGCTCGCGCACGTGCGGTGGGAGGCCGCGGTGCAGCTCTACCTGACCAGCGGCACCGGGCAGCTGCTGCTGGCGAAGACGGCGGCGCTCGTCGTGATCGGCTGCCTCGGCTGGCTCACCCGGTGCCGGATGGCGCGCAGCCGGATGCCGCTGCTGCTGTGGGCGGGCTACGAGGTGGCGCTCATGGCGGTGGCGCTCGGCCTGGCCGCCGCCCTGACGCAGACGGGCAGCGGCCACTGAGCCGGACGATCAGAACGTGATCAGCGGGTCCCCCACGAAGTCGGCGACGAAGTTGACGAAGAAGAACCCGAAGAACAGGAAGTTGAGCACCAGCACCACGTAGTGCCACGGCCGCGGGCGGGCGACGCGCGGCAGCTTGCTGTTGAGGTACATCAGCAGGAACGGGTAGATCAGCGCGCCCAGGTTCGACATGTTCGCCGAGAACTGCACGAGCGCCACCGGCACGGCGAGGTGGATGATGATCGAGATCACGATCAGCAGCGCGATCATGAACGGGTAGTAGAAGCGGCGCGGGTCGTGCTCGATCAGCGCGCGCAGGCGCGGGCTCACCGCCGGTGCGCCGTCGGTGACCACCCGGACCAGCGCCTCGAAGATGCCCAGCTGCGTGGAGAACAGCACCAGCACGCCGATCAGCAGCATCAGGTAGAACATCCCCGGGCCGTACTCCGGCTCGAGCGCGGTGGCCACGAACGTGGGCACGTTCGCCGTGGTGGGCTGCTCGCCCGAGAGCGCCACCGCCTGGGCCATGAGCACGGTCGGGAGCAGCATCCCGAGCATCGCGCCCACGAAGAACACGCCCCACATGTCCAGCAGCAGCAGGCGGTACCAGCGCCGCCACAGGCCGGCGTTGCGCTCGTCGTCCGGGAACGTGACCCCGACGGTGAGCAGCTCGCTCTGGCTCCCGCGCATCCCGGCGATGTAGCCGGCGCGGTGCCCCATCCCGTATCCCTTGTCGCGGTAGTGGCTCATCAGGTACCAGTTCAGCCCCGACGCCATCGCGGTGAACCCGGCGAGCGCCCCGAGCTGGGTGGCGCTGATCCCGGCGGGCGGCGCCGCGGGCGTGACGAGACCCCGGATGCCCTCCCACCAGATGTTCCCGGGCACGACGATCAGGTCGACGACGATCAGGATCCCCAGGATCGCGCCCACCATCACCCAGTTCGACAGCTCGAGGGCCCGGCTGACCCGGTTGGCCGTCGCGGCGATGATGAAGACGACGACCAGCAGCCCGATCGCGTACCAGCGCGTCTGCTGCATCTCGGCGGCGTCGGCGACGTGGCCGTTCACCAGCGCGTACAACCCTTGGCCCGCCGATGCGGCCCACCCGCCCGCGATGAACGCGAAGACCACGATGAACAACGAGACCGGGACCCAGAACAGCTTTCCCGGTGGCACCCGGCCCCACCCGACGGTGTCGGTCTCGCCGGTGGCCACGATGTAGCGGGCGCACTCGACGTTGTAGAAGGTCTGGAGCACCGCCGAGACCGTGATCACCCAGCCGATCCCGACGAAGCCGAACTGGCCCACCGCCTGCGGCCCGAGCAACCACTCGCCGCTGCCGATCGAGACGCCGAGGGCGATCAGGCTGGGCCCGATCGCGAACATCACCAGCTCCTTGGCCCGGATGCGGCGGACGCCGAACACCTCCTCCGGGGTGGGCAGGTCCGCCACGGCGAGTTCGGGGCGGCTGACTCCGAGCGAGTAGGTCCGCTGCACCTCGGTCATCACAACCTCCTGTGTGACGAGCGTCACCAAAGCATCGTCCTGTCACCCACCCGGGTCAAGGCGTCGTCACCGAACCGCGACCTCGCTCCCCCGCAGGTCGGAGCCACTACTTGACCTGTACCTGACTTCAACTCCTACCGTCCGGGACCAGGATGCGAACCCGACGAGAACTGTCGGACCCCCGCACCACACTCACCCACCGCCCGGCCGACCGATGAGTCCCGCCGGATCGAAGGGTCGTAGGTGCGGACGGACCGGCGCGAGGAGCGAGACATGAGCATGGAGATGGTGGCGTGGCAGTCGATGTACCGGGCTGCCCACGCCGAGGAGGAGAGACGCCCGTTCTCGGTGGCCACGCTGCGCCGGATCGGCGCGTTCGCGCGCCCCCACCGCCGCCGGATCATCGCGTTCCTGCTGGTCAGCGTCGTCGTCGCGGCGCTCGCGGTGGCCACACCCGTGCTCGCGGGCCGCGTGTTCGACACCATCGACACAGGCGGATCACTGGGCGTCGTCGTCGGGCTCGCGGCGCTGATCGCCGCCATCGCCGTCGCGGAGACCGGGGGTGGCATCGTCCAGCGCTGGCTGTCCGCGTCGCTCGGCGAGGGCCTCATCCTCGACCTGCGCGCCGCCGTGTTCGACCACGTGCAGCGTCAACCGGTCGCGTTCTTCACCCGCACCCGCACCGGCGCTCTGGTGAGCCGCCTCAACAACGACGTCATCGGGGCGCAGCGCGCGTTCAGCGACACCCTCTCCGGGGTCGTCGGCAACCTCGTGCAGCTCGCGCTCACGCTCGCCGTGATGCTCAGCCTGTCCTGGCAGGTCACCGTCCTCGCCCTGGTGCTGCTGCCGCTGTTCGTCCTCCCCGCGCGGCGGATGGGCCGCAGGCTCGCCTCCCTCGAACGTGAGGCCGCCGACCACAACGCCGCCATGGGCACCCAGATGACCGAGCGCTTCTCCGCGCCCGGCGCCACGCTCATCAAGCTGTTCGGGCGGCCCGCCGAGGAGACGCGCGAGTTCGTCGCGCGCGCCGCCCGCGTCCGCGACATCGGCGTGCGCACCGCCATGGTGCAGTGGGTGTTCGTCTCGGCGCTCACCCTCGTGTCCGCGCTGGCGCTCGCGCTCGTCTACGGCGTCGGCGGCTGGCTCGCCCTGTCCGGCGGCGTGAGCTCGGGCGACGTCGTGGCGCTCGCGCTGCTGCTCACCCGCCTGTACGCCCCGCTCACCGCGCTGGCGAGCGCCCGCGTCGAGGTGATGAGCGCGCTGGTGAGCTTCGAGCGGGTGTTCGAGGTGCTCGACCTGCCGCCGCTCGTCGCCGAGCCGGAGCGGCCCAAGCCGCTGCCCGACGGGCCGCTGTCGGTGGAGTTCGGTGGCGTCGGGTTCGCCTACCCGTCCGCCGACAAGGTGTCGCTGGCGTCCCTCGAGGAGGTCGCGCGGCTCGACACCCGCGGCGGCGAGCAGGTGCTGCACGACGTCTCGTTCCGGGCCGAGCCGGGCCAGATGATCGCGCTGGTCGGGTCGTCGGGCGCGGGCAAGTCCACGATCGCGCAGCTGCTCCCCCGGCTCTACGACGTCGACGCCGGCGCGATCGAGCTCGGCGGGGTCGACGTGCGCGACCTGTCGTTCGACACGATCCGCGGGGCCCTGGGCCTCGTCACCCAGGACGGCCACCTGTTCCACGAGTCGATCCGGGCCAACCTGCTGCTGGCCGCACCCGGAGCGGGCGACGCCGAGATCTGGCACGCGCTCGAGCGCGCCCGCCTGGGCGAGCTGGTGGCGTCGCTGCCCGACGGCCTCGACACCACCGTCGGCGAGCGCGGCTACCGGCTGTCCGGTGGCGAGCGCCAGCGGCTCACCATCGCCCGCCTGCTCCTCGCGAAGCCGCGGGTCGTGGTGCTCGACGAGGCCACCGCCCACCTCGACTCCACCTCGGAGGCCGCGGTGCAGGAGGCGCTCGGCGAGGCGCTCGCCGGCCGCACGGCGATCGTCATCGCGCACCGGCTGTCCACCATCCGCGCCGCCGACCAGATCCTCGTGCTCGAGGCGGGCCGGATCGTGGAGCGCGGCACCCACACCGAGCTGCTCGCCCGGGATGGGCGCTACGCCGAGCTGCACCGCACCCAGTTCCACCAGCCCGACGCCGACTCCCCGCGCCTCGAGGAGCCGGTCGCGATCGCGGGGGGCTGATCGGGGGCCGCCCGGCCGGGTTGAGGGGTCCCGGCCGGGCGGGGTGGCCCGGGCACGTCCGACCCGCACACCACGGCCCTCCAACTGCTGCCGGCACCCGCGGGATCCAGCGCGAGCCGCACACCAGCGCGGCCGGCACCGCACCAACGTGCGGCTGATCTTCCGGCGGTCAGTCGAGCAGCACATCAGCGCCGCCGAGACGCCCTGCCGTCGCCGGCCGTCCGGTGAACGGCTCGAGCAGCACGCCACCGCTGCCGGCACCGCACCCGCGTACTGATGACCTCCCCATGCCCAGCGCGAGCCGCACACCACCGCGGCCGCCACAACCCCGATGTACGCCTTGCGCCCCTCACGCCGGGCCGCGCACCACCGCGGCCAACCCCACCCGCGCCCCGCCTGACGTCCCAAAGCTCAGCCCGAGCAGCACCACACCGCGGCCAACGCAGCACCCGCGTGCGGTTGATCTCCCAGCGGACAGCGCGAGCCGCACGCCAGCGCTGTCGCCACAACACCGACGTGCGGCTCGGCGGGAGCTGCCTGGGGGCGGCGGGCTGCAGGGGTGATCGGTGTCCGGCAGACTCGTCGGGTGGACTTCCGCTCCTCCTACCGGCACGGCTTCCTGCGAGTCGCCTCCTGCACCATCCGCACCTCGATCGCCCAGCCCGCCGCGAACGCGGAGGCCGTGGTGCGCGCGGCGCGGGAATGCCACGACGACGGGGTGGGGCTCGCGGTGTTCCCCGAGCTCACGTTGTCGGGCTACTCGATCGAGGACATCCTGCTGCAGGACACGCTGCTGGACTCCGTCGAGGACGCGCTGCAGGAGGTCGTCGCGGCGTCGGCCGACCTGCTGCCGGTGCTCGTGGTCGGGGCGCCGCTGCGGTACCGGCACCGCGTCTACAACACGGCGGTGGTGATCCACCGGGGCCGGGTGCTCGGGGTGGCGCCCAAGTCGTACCTGCCGACGTACCGGGAGTTCTACGAGCGGCGGCAGCTGGCGCCGGGTGACGACGTGCGCGGCACGCTGCGCGTCGGCGGGTCGGAGGTGCCGTTCGGGCCGGACCTGCTGTTCGCCGCCGAGGACGTGCCCGGTTTCGTGCTGCACGTCGAGGTCTGTGAGGACATGTGGGTGCCGATCCCGCCCAGCGCGGAGGCCGCGCTCGCGGGCGCCACGGTGCTGGCCAACCTGTCGGGCAGCCCGATCACGGTGGGGCGGGCGGAGGACCGGTGCCTGTACGCCCGGTCGGCGTCGTCGCGCTGCCTGGCCGCGTACGTGTACTCGGCGGCGGGTGAGGGGGAGTCCACCACGGACCTGTCGTGGGACGGCCAGACGATGATCTGGGAGAACGGGGTGCTGCTCGCCGAGACCGAGCGGTTCCCGAAGGGGCCGCGGCGCTCGGTGGCCGACGTCGACCTCGACCTGCTGCGGGCGGAGCGGGCGCGGATGGGCACGTTCGACGACAACCGGCGCCACCACGCCGAGCGCGTCGGCGCGTTCCGGTCGGTGGGGTTCCGCCTGGACCCGCCGGACGGGGACATCGGGTTCCTGCGGGAGGTCGAGCGGTTCCCGTTCGTGCCGTCGGACGAGTCGCGGCTGGAGCAGGACTGCTACGAGGCCTACAGCATCCAGGTGTCCGGGCTGGAGCAGCGGTTGCGGGCGATCGGGCAGCCGAAGGTCGTGATCGGGGTGTCCGGCGGCCTGGACTCCACGCACGCGCTGATCGTGGCGGCGAAGGCGATGGACCGCGAGGGCCGCCCGCGCAGCGACATCCTCGGGTTCACGCTGCCCGGGTTCGCCACGGGCACGCGCACCAAGGGCAACGCCACCCGCCTGGCCGAGGCGCTCGGGATCACGTTCGAGGAGCTGGACATCACCGAGACCGCTCGGCTGATGCTGAAGAACCTGGAGCACCCGTTCTCGCAGGGTGAGCCGGTGTACGACGTGACGTTCGAGAACGTGCAGGCGGGGCTGCGCACCGACTACCTGTTCCGGGCCGCCAACCAGCGCGGCGGGATCGTACTGGGCACGGGCGACCTGTCGGAGCTGGCGCTGGGGTGGTCGACCTACGGCGTGGGCGACCAGATGTCGCACTACAACGTGAACGGCGGGGTGCCGAAGACGCTGATCCAGCACCTCATCCGCTGGGTGGTGTCGTCGAAGCAGTTCGACGACGACGTGAACGCCGTGCTCACCGACGTGCTCGACACGGAGATCACCCCGGAGCTGGTGCCCACCGGCGAGGACGAGGAGGTGCAGAGCAGCGAGGAGAAGGTGGGGCCGTACTCGCTGCAGGACTTCTCGCTCTTCCAGGTGCTGCGCTACGGCTTCCGGCCGTCGAAGATCGCCTTCCTCGCCTGGCACGCGTGGCACGACCCGCAGAAGGGCGACTGGCCCGTCGGGTTCCCGGAGGACGAGCGGCCGTCGTACTCGCTGGCGGAGATCAGGCACTGGCTGGAGGTGTTCGCGCAGCGCTTCTACGGGTTCAGCCAGTTCAAGCGGTCGGCGCTGCCGAACGGCCCGAAGGTGTCGGCGGGCGGATCGCTCTCGCCGCGGGGTGACTGGCGGGCGCCGTCAGACATGTCGGCCCGCATCTGGCTCGACGAGATCCACACACAGATCCCGGCAGACTGGGAACGGTGAGCAGGAAGATCTGGATCCTCCTGGCGCTGCTGGCGCCCGTCCTCGTCGCCACCCCGCTGGCCTGGTTCACCGTCTCCACCGAGAGCAGGCGCACCACGGTGGACCGGGCGCAGCCTCGGCCCGTGGCGCTCGTGCTGGGGGCCGGCCTGCGCGGCGACGGGCGGCCGACGCTCCTGCTCGCCCGGCGGCTGGACATCGCGGCCGAGCTCTACCACCGCGGCACGGTGGACGCCGTGCTCGTGAGCGGCGCCGACGACGAACCCGCCGCGATGCGGCGCTACCTGCTCGCTGCGGACGTGCCGGCGAACAAGATCGTCGAGGACGCCGCAGGCGTCCGCACGTGGGACTCGTGCGTGCGGGCCCGCGAGGTGTTCGGGGTGCGGTCGGCGATCGTCGTCACGCAGGAGTTCCACCTGCCGCGCGCGGTGGTGCTGTGCGGGGCGGCGGGCATCGACGCCACCGGCGTGGGCGACGCGAGCCTGCGGGCGCGCGGCACCGCCACCGTCTACGGGTGGCTGCGCGAGGTGCCGGCCACGGTCAAGGCGCTCGGCGACACGCTGCTGCGGCCGGCACCGCAGCCGCAGGAGCCGACGAGCACCCTCGTGGCCGACGCCGTGGCCGCGCCGCGGGGCGCGCCTACGCCGATCTCGTGAGGAGCCGGGCCGGTTCGCTCGCGTAGACGGTCATCCAGGTCGGCCGCAGCCGGTAGTAGACGACCTCGGACCAGTCGAACGCGTCGCCGCCGTAGAAGCTGCGCAGGTACTCGAGGGTCTCGGACCAGGCCGGGTGCGCGGGGGCGCCAACGGGGTTGAGCTCCTCCACCGCGCCGTGGACGAACACGCCCAGCTCCTCGCCGCGCAGGTGGGCCGCGCTCGCGGCGGGCCGGGCGCGCAGGTGCCGCGCCTTCGCCGCCTCCCGGCTGGTGCCGAACACCCACCGGCCGTGCAGGAAGTGGCCGTCGACGGCGCCGGCGCGCGGTTCGCCGCGGGCGGTGACGGTGGCCAGCACGAGCACGCACATCCCGGTGAGCAGGCCCACCAGCTGCTCGGCCCGCACGCTCCGTTCGGACGTGATGATCGACTGCAGGTGCGCGGTGGAACGGCCGAGCGACGTGTCGATCAGCGCTTGCAGGTCCTGGATCTCGGTCTCGGTTTCGAACACGCACTCAGCATGGCGGCAAAACTTGACAATGCATGGCCACGAACGGGCGCGACGTCACAGCAGCGGCACAGCGAACGCAAGTTAGCCTCTCCTCAATTGTGGAGAGGGAGTACTCGATGAGGTGGATGGCGGCGGCCGGGGCGATCGTCCTGGCGCTGGTGGCCGGGTGTGGCGGAGCGCAGCCCGCGGAAGGTGGGCCGGGCAACACGGACGTCGCCACCGGCGGCAGGCTCTTCTCCACGGCGGACGAGGCCACCGCGAAGTTCGGGGCCGATGCTGCGCCCGGGGTGTTCCCGCGCACGATCACGCACGCCCGGGGCACCACGCAGCTGGAGCACAAGCCCCAGCGGGTGGTCGTGCTCGACACCGGGGAGATCGACGCAGCCCTCTCGCTGGGTGTCGTGCCGGTGGGGACAGCCACCCCGAACGGCACCATCCCCTCCTACCTGCAGCCGCAGCTCCAGGGCAGCACGAACGTCGGCTCCCTCGACGGGCTGCGTCTGGAGGCGATCGCCGCACTGCAGCCGGACCTGATCCTGGGCAGCCAGCTGCGGGTGGACGACCTGTACGACGAGCTGTCGGCGATCGCCCCCACGGTGCTGAGCATCCGGCCCGGGTTCCCGTGGAAGGAGAACCTGCTGCTCGCCGGGGCCGTGCTCGGCGAGGAGGAGCGGGCCACCGAGCTGCTCAACGACTACCAGCGGCGGGCCGACGCCATCCGGGAGCGGTTCGACCAGCCGCCGACGATCTCGCTGCTGCGCTTCATGCCCGAGAAGATCCGCCTCTACGGCAACCTCTCGATGATCGGCGTGGTGCTGCGCGACGTCGGGCTGCCCCGGCCGGCCAACCAGGACATCGAGGAGCTCGCCGTCGAGATCTCCGCCGAGCGGATCTCCGAGGCCGACGCCGACTGGATCTTCTACTCCAGCTACGGGCCGAAGGACGGCACCGCCGAGGGCTCGGTGGTCGGCGGTGACCTGTGGAACCGGCTCGGCGCCGTGCAGCGGGGCACCGCCCGCCCGGTGGACGACGAGGTGTGGTTCCTCGGCCTGGGCCCCACCGGCGCGTCCCGGGTGCTCGACGACCTGCAGTCCTTCCTGGCCTGAGGCCCGAGAACCGCCGCTACAGGTCCGGGAGCCGCTGCGGCTTGCCGATCAGCTCGGCGAGCGGGTCGCCCGCCTGCTCCACCCGGTCGTGGACGGTGCGGATGGTCCAGCGGTCGGGGCGCAGGTCGGGGTCGTCGAGGTCGTCCCAGGTGATCGGCACCGACACCGGTGCGCCGGGCGCCGGGCGCGCGCTGTACGGGGCGATCAGCGTCTTGTTGATCGCGTTCTGCGTGTAGTCGAGGCGGGCGCGGCCCTCGCGACGGTCCTTGTGCCACTCCCAGCTGATCATGTCCGGCACGGTGCGGCCGATCGCGCGTGACACCTTCTCCACCCACCCGCGGGTGTCGGCGAAGGTGTAGCCGGGGGCCACCGGCACCCAGATCTGCACGCCGCGCTTGCCGGTGACCTTTGGCGCGGCGGCCACGTCCAGGTGCTGCAGGGCGGTGCGGTAGAGCCGGGCCAGCACGAGCACCTCCTCGAACGAGGTGCGCTCGCCCGGATCGACGTCGATGAGCGCCCAGGTGGGCTCGTGGACGTCGGGGAGCCGGGAGGTCCAGGGGTTGAGCTCGACCGCGCCCCAGTTCGCCATCCACACCAACGCGGCCACGCTGTCGACCACGGCGTAGCAGACCGTCTCGCCGGGGTCGGCCTCCTCGTTGCGCCACTGCGTGAGCCATTCCGGCGCGTAGTCCGGCATCTCCTTGTGCCAGAACCCCGGCCGGTCGACGCCGTCGGGGAAGCGGTGCAGGTTCACGGGGCGGTCGTGCAGGTACGGCAGCATGCGCGACGCGATCTCGGCGTGGTAGCGGACGAAGTCGCGCTTGGTGACCGGCGGCTCGTCGCCGCGGGCGGGGAAGAGCACCTTGTCGAGGTTGGTGAGCGCCACCTCGAGGCCCTGCACGGTCCAGCGACCCTTGCGGCCCAGCGCGTCGAGGGCGGCGAGCTCGTCGGCGGTCGGCGGGTCCCAGGTGGGCGCGGTGCGGGCGAGCGGCACCTCGGCCTCCGCGGCCGGCCGGTGTCCGCGCCACATCGCCTCGGGTGCGGCGGCCACCTCCTCGTTGGTGCGCCCGCTCGCGACCGACCGCGGGTGCTCCTCCGGGTCCCAGCCGGGCACGGCGTGCTCGTCGTTCTTGTGCAGCATCAGCCACCGCTCCTTGCCCGACCGGTTCTCGCCCGTGCGGACCAGCACGAACCGGCCCGCGAGCTTCTCGCCCCGCACGTCGAAGTGCAGCTCGCCGTCGGCGACGGCCCGCGCCGGGTCGTCGGTGCCCGACGGCGTCCAGGTGCCGCGGTCCCAGACGATGACGTCCCCGCCGCCGTACTCGCCGCGCGGGATGACCCCCTCGAAGTCGGCGTACTCGATGGGGTGGTCCTCGACGTGGACGGCGAGCTGGCGGGCCTTCGGGTCGAGCGAGGGGCCGTTCGGCACGGCCCAGCTCACCAGCACGCCGCCGATCTCCAGGCGCACGTCGTAGTGCCGCCGCCGCGCGCGGTGGCGCTGCACGACGAACCGGCCGGTCCCGGGCTCGCCGTCGCCACCGGCGGGCTCGGGGGTGGCGGCGAAGTCCCGCATCGATCGGTACCGGGCGAGGCGGTCGGCCTGGTCGCTCATGACTACCTCATACCCGCGTTCGGGTGCGCCGGATCCGCGCGGCACCGCATCACCCGCGGCCGAGTTTCCCGAACGCACCGCGACGCGCGCGCTACCCTGCGCTCCACTCCCGGCCGTCCGGCGCCGGGAGGGGGGTGGTGCTGCTGCTGGGGGGCGTGATGGCGGAGCCGGGGAGCGCCGAGCGGATCGAGACCGACCTGGACGTGGTCGCGGGTGTCACCGACCGGGGCCTCTCGCACGACCGCAACGAGGACGCGATGGCGCTGGGCCGCTGGCCCGACGGCACGGTGGCCGCCGTCGTCTGCGACGGGGTGTCCACGTCGCTCACCCCGCAACACGCCTCCCGCACCGCCGCCGACACCGCGCTCGACGTGCTGCTGACCAGCAGCGAACCACCCGAGGACCGGATGCGGTCGGCGGTGCTGGCCGCCGGGTCCGCGGTGGCCGCGCTCGGCCGCGCGGGCGATCCGCACGCGCCCTCGTGCACCCTGGTGTGCGCGCTCGCCCGCGCCGACGGCACCACGGTCGGCTGGATCGGCGACAGCCGCGCCTACTGGCTCTCCGCGCCCGGGGCCGCCGAACCGGCCCGCGCGCTCACCACCGATCACTCCTGGGCCGTGCAGATGGTGGCCGCGGGCGTGCTCGACGAGGCCGCCGCGGCGCGCGACCCCCGCGCCCACGCGATCACCCGCTGGCTCGGCGCGGGCGGGTCGTCGGAGGCGGAGGTCGTGACGCTGCACCCGGCGGGCCCGGGAGCGCTGCTGCTGTGCACCGACGGGCTGTGGAACTACCTCTCCGAGGCCGCCGCTCTGGCGGCCGTCGCACTCCCGGCGCTCGCCGACGGCCCGATCGCGGCCGCCCGGGCGCTCACCGCGCTCGCCCTCGACTCCGGTGGCCGCGACAACGTCACGGTGGTCGTGGTCCCGTTCGGGTGAACGGGGTTCACCGCGCGTCACGAAAGCTGCATTCCCGCCGGATTCCGGCACACCGGAAAGAGGGCGTAACCAAACGCGGAGTAATCGACTCACCCGATGGGATTGGTCAGTTTGTTCCGCAGCCCGGTGAACCACTAATTTTTTCCGCAGTCAGCGAAGGCTCCCCGTCATGAAGCGCTGACCATGGATGGGTTGGCTCCGGTCGACCGGACACTCAACAGGAGATGAACTGTGCTGAAGAAGGCTGGAATCATCGTGGCGACGGCCGCCGCCGGTCTGCTCGCGGTCAGCCCGCTCGCCTTCGCCGGCGACGACCACGGCAAGACCAAGGTCGAAGACGTCAACCACGTCGACGGCTCGAACAGCGGCGGCCTGCTCAACCTCGCCGGCAACAACGCCTCGGTCCCGGTGAACGCGTGCGACAACCACGTGCCGGTGAACGTCCTGGGCGTGCAGGTTCCGCTGAACGGCACCAAGGTTCTCGGTGACCTGACCGGCGCGGCCGGCCTCCTGAGCGGCGACACCGACGCCGACAACGGCGGCGACAACACGGTCGACGACTCCTGCAAGGCTGCCGCCGAGACCGGCGACAGCGCCGAGATCGACGACTGATCTCGATCGTCGTACCGCGCAACGGCGCCGGGCCTTCGGGCCCGGCGCCGTTGTCGTTTTCCGGTCGTGATTCAGATCCGCTGTTCGTATCCCTGGGGTGCCGGCAGAGCGCCACGGCCCTCGTCGGCGACGGGGATCGGGGGGCACGGCCAGCCGTGGCTGCTGCGCGGTTCGCCGACCGCCACACCGGCGGCTGGCCTGCCCATCAGCTCACGCTCGGCGCGCTCCACCGTGGGGAACGTCGAGAACCCCGCGAGCGCGGCCACCACCGAGCGCGGGAGCAGGGGTTCGCGCGCGCTCGTCCCCGTCAGGTGCAGCCGCACGCCCGCGCCGCGGGCCCCGTCGCGGGCCCGCCGCAGCACGGCGAGGTCGTCGGTGGCGAAGAAGCTCACCTCACCGAGGTCGACGACCAGGTGCTCGGTGGCTCCCGGCCGGGCCACCTCCGTGGCGACCAGGCCCGCCAGCCGCCGGACCGTCGCCTGGTCGAGTACACCGGCCACCCGCAGCACACGCAGCCGTGGGGAACACACCTCCACGGACAGTTGCGCCCCGTCGAACCGCACCACCGGAACCTCCCACCGCTCGAACCCGTTCGGCTCAGCGGATACCCGGTCCGGCGGCGATCACACGGGGGTGACGCCGTCGCGGACCGCGTGTTCGGCCACGAGGAGGTCGTGCGCGTACGTGATCTTGATGTTGCGTTCGTCACCCGGCACCCGGCGGATCGGCACGCCGGGAGCGAACCGCTCCACGCAGGACGCGGTGTCGGTGCCCGCGAACCCGCACCGGTCGGCCTCCTCGTAGGCCGCGAGCAGCGGAACGGCCCGGAAGGCCTGCGGTGTCTGCACCGCGACGAGCCCCTCCGGCGACGGCCCGGCGAGCCCGTGCCCGTCGGGTGCGGCCGCGGCGAGGTCATCGCGCCACAGCCCCGGCACGGCACCACCGCTCTCCCGGGCCGTGGCGAGCACGCTCTCCACGAGCGGCCGCCCGACCAGCGGGCGCGCGGCGTCGTGCAGGAGGACGACGTCGACGGCGCCGGCGGCGATCCGGGCGGCGAGCCGGCGCAACCCGGCCAGCTCGGACTCCTGGCGCGTGCGCCCGCCGGTGACCACCTCGACCCCCGTGGGTGCGTGCTCGGCCAGCACCTGCTCGGCGAGCGGACGGTCCGCCTCGCGCACCACGAGCACGACGGGGCCGACGCCGCGCACCGCGGCGAACGTGGCGAGCGACCAGGCGAGCACCGGGCGCCCGCGCAACGGCAGGTACACCTTGTTGCGCTCGGCGCCCAGGCGCGTGCCGCTGCCGCCCGCCAGGACGACGGCCGCCGCAACCGGATCGGGTGATGGCTCGTGCACGGGGCAAGTGTGCCGGACCGTACGCACACCCCCCGGGTGGTCCGTATCGTCATCAGGGGTGACACCGTGGTCCCCGACCACCGCAGACACGGCCACACACCGGGAGAACCGCTCGAATCCCCCACCTGACGAGGTGGGCCGCGGTGCCGGCGATCACTCGCAGTAGGCTCCGGCGGATTCGTCGTCCCGCCGCCTGACGACCGACCGCAAGAGGGGGTGCGCATGACTGACGACAGGCAGCGCGTGCCCGGTCGGGAGCGGGCCGCGCCTCCACCGCGGCAGCCACCCCGCCCCCAGCCACCACGCCAGCCCCCACCGCGCCAGTCCGCACAGCGTCAGCCCCCACCGCGCCAGCCACAGCCGCGGCAACCACCACCGCGCCAGCCGCGGCAGCCGCCGGGCCAGCCACCGCCCCCGCCACCCGCCGCCCGCCGCGGCGATCGCGAGCAGCGGGCCGTGCCGCCCTCGCGCCACCCGCAGCCGCCGCGCCGGCCCGTCGCGCCGTCCGACGCCACGCGCGCGATGCCCACCACGCACGGCCCGCCGCGCCCGCGCGCCGTGGCGCCGGCCACCAGCCCGGTGCCCCGCCCTGCGTCCGGCAAGCCGCGCCGCACTGGCCCGGCACCCGGCGCCACGCCGAGTGCCCGGGAGGCCGCGCGCGCCGCCGTCACCACGGCGATGCCCACCGCCCCGCCCCCACCGCGGGACGACCCCGAGCCCCCCACGGAGCGCCACGGGGCACTCCCCCCGCCGCGCAGCTCGGTCACCCGCGGTCGGCGCAGCCCCGAGCCGGTCGCGGCTGCCGCGATCGCAGCCGATCCGGACGTCGACGACGTCGAGGCCGACGCCCCGCCGCCCAACCGTTCCTTCGGCAAGGCGCTCGGCGCGGTGGCGGCGTCCACGGTGGCCCCGGGCGCAGGCCACCTGATCCTGCACCGCACCCGCACCGGCGCCGTGATCCTCGGCACGTTCGTGCTGGTCATCGCCGTGCTCCTGCTGCTGGTGCTCACCTCGGACACCGCCCAGCTGCTCACCACCGCGCTGTCGTCCAACGTGCTCGTGATGGCCACGATCGGCTGCGTGGTGGCGGCCGCCGCGTGGGTGGCGGTGATCGTGCGCACCTACCTGCTCGCCCGCCCGCCGGGGCTCGGTGCCCTGCGGCAGGGCATCGGGGTGGTCACGGTGGTGGCGTTGTGCCTCGTGGTGGCCGCGCCGCTCGGTTTCGGCGCCAACCTCGCCAACTCGCAGCGGTCGCTGCTGAACGACCTCTTCTCCGGAGGCGGGGGCACCGCGGCCGCCGAGGCGATCGCGAAGCCCAAGCTGAACGTCCTGCTCGTCGGCAGCGACGCGGGCCCGGACCGCAAGGGCGCGCGCACCGACACGATGATGGTGGCCAACATCGACACGAAGACCGGCCGCACCGTGCTGTTCTCGCTGCCGCGCAACATCCAGTACGCGCAGTTCCCGCCCGAGTCCCCGATGGGCGAGGAGTTCCCGGACGGCTTCCACAACGAGTCGGACCCGCTGTCGGGCGACTACCTGCTGAACGCCGTGTACGCGTGGGGGCTCACCCACCCCGACGTCGCGCCGCCCGGGCCTACCGACGACCCGGGGCTGAACCTGCTCCACGAGACGGTCGGCTACATGCTGGGCCTGCAGCTGGACTACTTCATCGAGGTCAACATGGCCGGGTTCGCGTCGATCATCGACGCGCTCGGCGGCCTGCGGGTGGACGTCGGGCCCGAGCGCATCCCGATCGGCGGGATCACCCCGAGCGGGCGCCACGTACGTCCCGACGGCTACATCGAGCCGGGTGTGCAGCAGCTGTCCGGCGAGCAGGCGCTGGCGTTCGCCCGCTCCCGCACCAACTCCTCCGACTACGCCCGCATGGGCCGTCAGCGCTGCCTGCTGCAGACGATCCTCCAGCAGAAGAGCCCCGCCGACATGCTCACCAACTTCCAGAGCGTCGCCTCGGCCACCACCAACAGCGTGTCCACCAACATCCCGCAGGCCGTCCTGCCCGCGCTCGCGGCACTGGCGGGCAACGGGATCTCGCTGGAGAGCGTGTCGTTCGACCCGAGCCTGCCCGACCCGTCCGAGGACAACGGGCACTTCAGCACCGGCGACCCGAACTTCCCGTACATGCGCAGGGTGGTGCAGGACGCCATCAACCGCCCGCCCGCACCACCTGCCCCGCCCACGAGCGCGGCGGCCCCCACCACGCGGGCCGGCGCCGGTGCCGACGACGAGGACGACGAGGACGACTCGAGGAGCGGGAGCCGCAGCGCGAATTCGGCCGCCCCCACCTCCCTCGCGGAGTCCTGCTGACGGGCGGTCAGCCGCCCTCTCCCGACCCCGTGGCGCCCCGGGGCCGCCAGCGGTACTCCGCCTGCGGCCGCCCGGTGGGGCCGTAGCGGGCGGTCCGCTCGGCGAGCCCGGTCTCCACGAGGTACTCGAGGTAGCGCCGGGCCGTCACCCGCGACGCCCCGACGGCCTCGGCCACCTCGGCGGCGGTGCGTGCGCCGGTGCGCTCGAGCACCGCGCGCACGGCGTCGAGCGACTCCCGGCTCACGCCCTTGGGCAGCCCGCCCGCCTCCACCGGTGCGCGCAGACGGCCGAAGAGGTCGTCGACGTCGTCCTGGGCCAGCACGGGCCCGGCGCCGAGCCGTTCTCGGTACTCCAGGTATCCGGCGAGCTTGCGGCGCACCGCACTGAACGTGAACGGCTTCACCAGGTACTGCGTGGCGCCGAGCGCCACGGCGGCCTGCACGACCGCCACGTCCCGCGCGCGCGTCACCATGATCACGTCGGTGGTGTGGCCCGCGGCCCGCATCCGCCGCAGCACCTCGAGACCGGTCGTGTCGGGGAGGTGGACGTCCAGCAGCACCAGGTCCACGGGGGTGGCGGCCAGCACGCGCAGGGCGTCGGCGCCCGAGCCGGCGCTGCCGGCCACCGTGAAGCCCTCCACCCGCTCGATGTAGCTGGCGTGCGCGGCGGCGGCCACCGGGTCGTCCTCGACGACGAGGGTGCGGATCACGCCCGCACCAGCGGCAGCCGCACCGAGAACTCCGCCTTGCCCGTGAGGCGCACCGCCCCGCCGTGGCGCTGGGCCGCCCGGCGCACCAGCGCGAGCCCCAAGCCCCGCCCCATGCCGTCACCGGCCTTGGTGCTGAAACCGCGCTCGAAGGCGCGCTCGGCGTGCTCCGGTGCGATGCCGGGGCCGCTGTCGCTGACGCGCAGCTCCACCGCGTCGTCGTCGACGCCCGCGCCGAACCGCACCCAGCGGGGCGGCTCGCCCTCCTGCGCCGCGTCGATCGCGTTGTCGAGCAGGTTCCCGACGATGGTGACGAGGTCGCGCGGGTCGGCCAGGCCCGCGGGCAGGTGGGCGCCGTCGGCCAGCTCCAGCTCCACACCCCGCTCGGCCGCCGCGGCCGCCTTCCCCACCACCAGCGCCGCCACCTCGGGCACCGCGATCCCCGACACGACGGCGTCGGTGAGGTGCTGGGCGGTCTCCAGTTCCGAGGTGGCGAAGGCCAGCGCCTCGTCGGCGCGCCCGAGCTCGATCAGCGAGATCACCGTGTGCAGCTGGTTGGCCGCCTCGTGGGCCTGCGCGTGCAGGGAGTCAGCGAACCCGCGCACCGTCTGCAGCTCGCTGACCAGCTGCTGCAGCTCGGTGTGGTCCCGCAGGGTGACCACCGTGCCGAGGTGGCGGCCCGCCCAGCGGGCGGCCCCCTGGCTCACCACCACGATCCGGTCGGCCGTCAGGTGGATCTCGTCGTCACGCGCCCGGCCCTCCGCCAGGGTCGCACCCAGCGGGGCGGGCAGGCCGATCTCGTCCACGCGGCGCCCGTTGACGTCGGGTGGGAGCGCCAGCAGCCTGCGGGCCTCATCGTTCACCAGCTGCACGCGCGCGTCCCGGTCGAGCAGCAGCAGGCCCTCGCGCACGGCGTGCAGCACCGCGTCGTAGTACTCGTACATCCGCGCCAGCTCCGCGGGCCCCAGGTCGTGGGTGGAGCGCCGCAGCCAGCGGCTCACCAGCCACGACCCGGAGGCGGCCAGCAGCAGCGCCACCGCCACCGCGGCGAGCACCACGGGCACCTGCCGTTCCAGGTCGCGGGCCACGGCCGTGATCGAACGCCCCACGGACACGAGCGCCACCACCCGCCCGCCGTCCACAACGGGCACGACGGCGCGCACCGACGGGCCGAGCGTGCCGGTGTAGGTCTCGGTGAACCCGGTCTCCCCCGCCGCGGCGGGCCCGATCGTGCCGACGAACCGGCGGCCGATCTCGGCGGGCGTGGGGTGGGTCCAGCGGATCCCGTCAGGGGTCATCACCACCACGAAGTCGGTGGCGGTGTCCGCGCGCACCCGCTCGGCGAGCGGCTGCAGCACCGCGGTGGGGTCGTGCTGGTCGAGCGCTGCGAGCACCTCGGGGGACGCGGCGAGCGTGTGGGCGATGCCGAGCATCTCCTCGGCGGTGGCGGTGCTCTCGGCCTCGCGCAGCTGCAACCAGCTGGCCAGCGCCAGCCCGATCAGCACGACGCCCGCGATCGCGGCCTGCAGCGCGAACAGCTGCCGGGCGAGGCTCCATCCGCCTGCGCGCGCCATCCGCGGCTCCTCGCGTCGTACGAAATGAACAGAAGGCCGACGATAACCAGCCCGCGCCCCATGCTCGCCGCACCACTGGCAATCGCCCCTTGCAGGCGCCATTGCCAATCGCCACTGTCGTCGGTCGGAGGAACCCGTGACGCGAAGCAGCGCACCAGTTCGGCGGGATCGCACCCACTACCTCTACGTCGCGGTCATCGTG
The DNA here is from genome assembly GCF_042657305.1 of Pseudonocardia zijingensis. NCBI lineage: Bacteria > Bacillati > Actinomycetota > Actinomycetes > Pseudonocardiales > Pseudonocardiaceae > Pseudonocardia > Pseudonocardia zijingensis. Next base: position 42,057 of record NZ_JBHSKO010000013.1, read on the forward strand.
GCGGTGATCGCAGGCGTCGTGGTCGGCCTGGTGGCCCCGAGCGTCGGCGAGGCGCTCAAGCCGGTCGGCACCGCGTTCGTCAACCTGATCAAGATGATGATCTCCCCGGTCATCTTCTGCACGATCGTGCTCGGCATCGGGTCCATCCGGCAGGCGGCCAAGGTGGGCCGTGTCGGCGGCCTGGCCCTCGGCTACTTCCTCGCGATGTCGACGGTCGCGCTGGTCATCGGCCTGGTCGTGGGCAACATCGTGCAGCCGGGCCTCGGCATGCAGCTGGGCGGCCTCGATGCCTACGAGGCCCCGGAGGGCGAGTCCACCTCCGAGTTCCTGATGGGCATCATCCCGACCACCCTGTTCTCGCCCCTCGTCGGCGACAGCGTGCTGTCCACCCTCTTCGTGGCGCTGCTGGTCGGGTTCGCGGTGCAGGCGCTCGGCCGCTCCGGCGAGCCGATCCTGCGTGGCGTGAAGCACGTGGAGCGGCTCGTCTTCCGGGTGCTCGCGATGATCATGTGGGTGGCCCCGGTGGGCGCGTTCGGCGCCATCGCCGCGGTGGTGGGCGAGACCGGCTGGTCGGCGATCGTGGCCCTGTTCCAGGTGATGCTCGGCTTCTACGTGACGTGCCTGCTGTTCGTGTTCGTGGTGCTGGGCCTGATGCTGCGGTTCGCCGCCGGCATCAACATCTTCTCGCTCCTGCGCTACCTCGGCCGCGAGTTCCTGCTGATCGTGTCGACCTCGTCGTCGGAGTCGGCGCTCCCGCGCCTCATCGCGAAGATGGAGCACGTCGGCATCTCGCGCCCGGTCGTCGGCATCACGGTGCCCACCGGCTACTCCTTCAACCTGGACGGCACCGCGATCTACCTGACGATGGCGTCGCTGTTCATCGCCGACGCCATGGGCAGGCCGCTCGCGATCGGCGAGCAGATCTCCCTGCTCCTGTTCATGATCATCGCGTCGAAGGGCGCCGCCGGTGTCACCGGTGCCGGGCTCGCCACGCTCGCGGGCGGCCTCGCCTCACACCGCCCCGACCTCGTCGACGGCGTCGGCATCATCGTCGGCATCGACCGGTTCATGTCCGAGGCCCGCGCCGTCACCAACTTCGCGGGCAACGCCGTCGCCACCGTGCTGATCGGGCACTGGGTGGGCGAGTTCGACCGCGAGAAGGCCGCCCGCGTGCTGAGCGGGGCCAACCCCTTCGACGAAGCCACGATGCTCGACGACGCGCCCGACGAGCCCGCCACCCCCGAGCCGGAGAAGGCCGCCACCAGCGCCTGATCCCCGGCGACGAACGGCACCCCCACACGATCGGGGGTGCCGTTCGCCCGTCCCACCGCCGCGCTCACCGCCCCTCCCGGTCACCCGGTGTCGCGGCGCCGCGCGACGGCGGGCGAGCTCGTCGGGTGCGATCTCCGTGGTCACGGCCGCTCCCCCTCGATCCACCAGTCGGCGTCGGCCGGGGCGTTGGCCCTGGTCGCGAGCCTGCGGGCGATCTGAGCCAGCAGCAGCACCGCGCCGCCCGCAGCCACCAGCCCGCCCACCGGCGCCACCGTCGGCCCGTTGCGGGCGGACGACGCGGCGCCCTCGCGCCGCTTGCGCACCAGCTCCTCGTAGCTGCCGTTGTTGCTCGCGTCCGTGCTGATGCAGGTGTCGCCCGGCCCCATCACCTCGCCGTCGCAGATGATGGGGTCCGACGGTCGAACCGCGCGCCGTTCATCCACAGCCCGATCGCCAGCACCGCCGGCCCCGTGACGAGGGCGCTCAGCGCGATCGACACCGCCCCTTGCGTGCTCATGGTGGCCCCCTTCGTGGAGTTCCCGTCGGGGCGGACGACCGCCCGCGCGGTCGAACGGTTGGGCGATCCGGGCAACGTGAGACAGCTCACACCTCCTCGATTGGTCTACTGGGCCCATGACTCGAGAGATCACCGCAGAGCAGGCCACCGCCGCCGTCGCACACCACGGGGAGGGGCCGGTCTGGGACGCGAGCAGCCGGGTGCTCGCGTCCGTCGACATGCTCCGCGGGGACCTGCTCACCATCGGCCTGCCGCACGCGGGACCGGAGCCCGCCGAGGTGCGCCGCCGCCACGTGGGCGACGTGCTCGCGGCGCTGCGCCCCCGCGCCCGGGGCGGCTGGGTGGTTGCGCTCGAGCGCGGGTTCGGGTTGCTCGACGAGCCCGGCTCTGCGAACGGCACGGGCCCGGCCCGCCCGCTCGGCGAGCTGTGGTCGGACCCGGGCATCCGGATGAACGACGGGGGCTGCGACCCGGCGGGCGCATTCTGGTGCGGCTCGATGGCCTACGACGCCGCGAGCGGCCGCGGCAGCCTGTTTCGCCTGGCCACGGACGGTTCGGTCGCCACGATGCTGACCGGGATCACGATCTCCAACGGCCTGTGCTGGGTCCCGGACGGCTCCCGCGCCTACTACGTCGACACCCCCACGGGCCGCATCGACGTGCTCGCCGTCGACCTCGACGCGCCCGCCGTGATCGGCCGTGAGCCCTTCACCGAGGTCGCGGGCGGCGCGCCGGACGGGCTCACCGTCGACGCCGAGGGCGGCGTCTGGGTTGCCCTCTGGGGCGGCTCCGCGGTGCACCGCTACACCCCGGACGGCGTGCTCGACACGGTCGTCCGCGTGCCCACGACCCACCCCACCGCCTGCGCCTTCGCCGGCCCCGATCTGGACGAGTTGTGGATCACCACATCCCAGCAGGGGACGGGCGTGACCGATGGCCGCGCAGGCGCCCTGTACCGCTGTCGACCGGGCGTCCGAGGGCTCGAACCGCTCCCCTACCTCGGTTAGACCACCCCCGACCGGGGCAGACCATTCGGCGCGGACCGGGGGGCGCCTGCGTGGCGCTCCAGGGTTCTGTCACCCTTGACGGCCAAGATGACCTGCGCACATCCCGTCAGGGGGTGGACGCACGGAGAGGAGAGAAGTCGACATGGCACTGCCCACGCTCACTCCGGAGCAGCGCGCCGAGGCCCTCAAGAAGGCTGCGGCCGCCCGCACCGCTCGCAAGGAGCTCCGCGACGCGATCGCCCGCGGCGAGCAGACGATCCCCGCGGTTCTCGACCGCGCCAAGACCGACCAGGTGGTCGGCAAGACGAAGGTCGCCGACCTGCTCAAGAGCCTGCCCGGCTACGGCCCCGCCAAGGTCTCGCAGCTGCTGGAGCAGACCGGGATCGACGCGTCCCGCCGCGCCGCCGGCCTGGGCGAGCGCCAGCGCCAGGCGCTGATCGACGCGCTCAAGTGACACCCGCCGCCCGGTGCCCGGCCTAGACCCGATCTAGTGTCCGGGCCCGGGCGGGGTGGCGCCCACCACGTGGGCGGCCCCCGAGATCGACAGGGACGGCCGTCGACGGGCAGGCTGCACGCCGTGGAACGCTTCGTCGACGTCGCACCCGGGGTCCGGCTGTGGGCCGAGGACATGGGACCCGCCGGGCCGCACCCGGGCGAGCCCCTGCTGTTGGTGATGGGCGCCAATTCCTCGGGCGTCGTCTGGCCGGACGCACTCGTCGCCCAGCTCGCCGAACACCACCGCGTCATCCGCTACGACCACCGCGACACGGGCCGGTCCACCGCCTCGTTCGAGGACGACCCGTACCACCTCGCCGACCTCGCCGCCGACGCGCTCGCGGTGCTGGACGCGTTCGACGTCCCGCGAGCCCACGTCGTCGGGATGTCGATGGGCGGGCTGCTCGCGCAGCTGCTGCTGCTCGACCACCCCGAGCGCATCGTCACCGCCACGCTCTTCTGCACCGGCCCACTGCCGTTCACCGAGCCGCAGGCCGCTCCCCCGCCGCCCGGGCCCGACCCCGCCCTGCTGCGGCTGTGGGCCGAGATGGACGATCCGCGCGACGCCGCGGGCGAGATCGCGTGGCGGGTGGAGCACTGGCGGCTGCTCAACGGTTCCGGCACCCCGTTCGACCCGGCCGAGTTCCGCGCCGTGGAGGAGCGGGTCATCGCCCACACCGGCCGACAGGACCCGGCGGTGGCGCACGCCCGGATGGACTCCGACGGCATCGAGCGCGGCGCCGAACTGGCCGGCGTCACCGTCCCGACGCTCGTGATCGAGGCGCCGGAGGATCCGGCCTTCCCGCCACCGAACTCCGGCGTCCTGGCCCGCTCGCTCGGCCACGGCAGGCTCGTGCGGATCCCGGGGATGGGACACGCGATCAACCGCACCGTGATCCCGCCGCTGGCCGCCGCGATCCTCACCCAGACCACGGGGGCGACCACCGCCCGCGTGTGAGGACCGGCACGGGCTCGCCCCCGCTCGGGTGGTGTGAGCGGTCGCCTGGTGGGGCACACTCGGCGGGCACCTTCAGACGACGGAGGGACAGCATGGGCATCGAGGACCCGGACGCCGACGTGGTCGAGCAGCTCCAGAGCGCCGACGACACCGACGACACCGACGAGCCCGCGGCCGAGCCGCAGGACCTGCCGTCCGAGGCCGATCCGGCCGACGTCGTCGAGCAGCGGCTCGCCGTTCCCACCGATGACGACTACGACCGCTGAGGCCTACCGCCGAACAGGTGACGCTCAACAGCGTGATCTCAGCGCAGCGTCATGACGCAGCGCTGATTGCTCACCCGATCGGGTGATCCTTTCCGGACCGCAAACGAGTGGTGTGGCGCTCGCGGGCCACGGCGGCACCGATGCCTGCGATCACCGCAGGTCAACGGCCTGCGTGATCCACTCCGGCGAGGCCCCCCGGTGCTCGCCACCACATGGGCCGCCCTAGAGTCTGGCACCTCGGCCAATGCGCCGATGCCACCGGATGGAGCAGCAACCAAGGGCCGCTTGGCCTAAGTGCAGTAATCCTCCAGGCGTATGGCATCGTTCGCGCGGCGTGCTGCGGGAGGAGATCGGGTGAAGGTCGTCGCCGTCATCAACCACAAGGGAGGGGTGGGCAAGACCACCCTCACCGCCAACCTCGGCGCCGGGTTCGCGGCCCGAGGACAGAAAGTTCTGCTCATCGACCTGGACGGACAGGCCAGTCTCACGATCTCGTTCTTCACGCAGAGCGAGTGGACGGCCGAACTCCTGCCGGAGAAGACGATCAAGCAGTGGTTCGACCGGATCGGGAGTGACAACGCCGAGAGCCCGGCGAAGCTCGTCTCGACGCCCCCGCGCGTCATGGACAAGCTCGCCCGCGGCACCGGCCGCCTGGACCTGATCGCCGCCCACCGCGATCTCACGGACGTGGAGACCAACCTCGCCGCCGACCTGCTCACCGACCCGAGCCGCTTCGGCGAGCTGCACGGCAGCCTGCGCGAGATGCTCGGCCACGAGGACTTCGCCGACTACGACACGGTCCTCATCGACTGCGCCCCGAACTTCGGGCTCATCGCCAAGAACGCCGTCGCCGCCAGCGACCTGCTGCTGATCCCGACGAAGCCCGATTACCTGTCCACCAACGGCATCGACTCCCTCGGGCTGAAGATCCGCTCGTTCGTCGAGGAGTACAACGAGCACTCGGCCGTGCCGGTCGAGCGGCCCGCCGCCTCGGTGGTGTTCACGATGGTGCAGAACCAGAACGGCAGCCCCATCGAGGCGCAGCGCAGCGTGATCAGCCGGATCGAGGCCCGCGAGGTGCCCACCTTCGCCACCACCATCCGCGACAGCAAGGCCGTCTACGGCCCGGCCCCCGAGCACGGCGTGCCGGTGATCCTCGGCGGCACCGGGCGGGCGGCCACCCGCGAACTGCGCGACATGGTCTCCGAACTGTCCGGCCGACTGGAGAGGATCGCCGCGTGACGGCTATCGACCCGATCGACATCAGCTCGCTCCCCAGCTCCCCGCTCCCCGCTCAGCCGCTCGCGGTGGCCCTGCAGAAGGCCGTCGCACTGCTCGAGTCGCTCAGCCGCGAGCAGCTCGAGGACATCGCCTCCGGCGAGGGCACCCTCGTCTACCAGCCCTCGCCCGCGCGCACCGTGCGCCGCCGCGAGGTCGCTCCCCGGCCGTCCAACGTCGACATCGAGGGCGCGGTCGCCGACATCAACCGGCTCGCCACCCCCGGCGAGGTGTCCGACTACCTGCAGAGCCGCAGCGAGTTCACCGTGCCGGTGCTGAAGGAGATCGCCCGGGCCCTCGGCCCCACGGTCAACAGCACCGGCCGCACGAAGACCCAGCTGCGCCGCGACATCGTGGAGGGCACCGCCGGCTTCCGGGTGCGCTCCGCGGCCATGTCCGGTGGCGCCTGGGCCAAGCCCTGAGGCCCGGGCCCTGACCGTTCAGGACTGACCGTTCAGGAGCGCGCCGACGTGAGCCTGGGCAGGTAGCGACCGGTCCGGGCCGCGTAGGCCACGTACTCGTCGCCGTGCAGCTGGGCCAGCATCGGTTCCCGCACCGCGCGCACCTGGATCCGCACCGAGACGACCAGCAGCACGGCCGCCAGCACGCCCACCAGCGTCGGCACCATCACCAGCACGCCGGCGGTGGCCAGCACGATGCCGGTGAGCCCGGGGTTGCGCATCCGGGACCGCAGCCCGGTGCGCGCGAGCACCGGGTCGGGGCCGCCCGCGCGGCGCAGCTCGAGTTGCGAGGCGAGCACCAGCACCACTCCGAGCAGGGCGAGTCCGGCCCCGATCACCACGAGGCCGGGGTCGTCGAACACCGTGATCGGGTCGATGACGTCGGCGCCCACGAGCAGCGGGGCCACCAGGCCGAGCACCGTGGCGGTGCCGTACAGCAGGTTCCCCCACCAGGCGGGCGAGCCGGGCACGCGCGCCGCCCGGCCCATCTCGCGACGCGCGGGCGAGGCGCGCAGCAGACGCCGCCCGCCGACCGCGCCCAGCAGCGCGACGAGGGCGGCCATCCCGAGCGCCAGCCAGCCCGCGGTGTGGTGGTCCAGCACGTCGCCGACCGCAGCCCACGCCGGGCGGCCGGTCAGCTCGCCCGCAGCCTCCACCACGAGCGACCCGCCGAACAGGAAGAACAGCACGGCGGCGCCGACCTGCACGGTGCGCTCGGGCAGCAGCCGCCCCAGCTTCCGCCCCACCACGATCGCCAGCGCGTCGGCGGCCACCATGCCGAGCGTGGAGCCGACCCACACCCCGAACCAGCCGTACTGCGTGGCCAGGGTGATGGTGGCGAGCATCGTCTTGTCACCGAGCTCGGCGAGGAAGAACGCCACCGACGAGGTGAGCACGGCGGAGCCGGTGGCCCGTTCGGCCTTGGCCCGCTCGGCCGGGGTCAGGCGGTCGCCGCGCAGCGTCCACGCCCCGAATCCGATGAACGCGACGGCGGCCACCAGCGCGATCCACCCGGTGGGGACTGCGGAGCCCAGGCCGTGCCCCACGGCCACCGACAGCAGGTGCACCGCCGTGGTGGCGAGGGTGATGCCGACGAGCACCGGCAGGGCCCGGTAACGCGTGGCGAAGGCCAGCGCCATCAACTGCGACTTGTCGCCGAGCTCCGCGACGAACACCACGCCGAAGCTCACGGCGAACGCGATCAGGAATCCGTTCATGTCGCCGTCGACGCTAGGTCGCCGCGGCGCCGCGGCTGAACTGCAAAATTCGGTTAGCGTGGGCTAACCACCCCGGTCGAGAGCGCTAACCCGGCGCCGTCGCCGGGGGTTCACGTCCCGGGGAGCCCTGGTGTACCAATGGGCTATGAGCGCTCCGCCCACGGAGACCGACAAGCAGCGGCGCCTGCGCGCGCGCCTCGCCGAGCTGATCGCTGCGATGTCGCCCGGCGAGCCGCTCCCCGCCGAGCGCGACCTCGCCCGCGAGCTGGGCGTGGCCCGCATGACGCTGCGCCGGGCCGTCGACGGGCTCGTCGCCGATTCCGTGCTCGTGCGCAGGCAGGGCGCAGGCACGTTCGTGGCGCCCGCGAAGGTGGCCCACCGCCTCGCCGCCAACTCCTTCTCCGCCGACATGCGCTCGCGCGGCCTGCGCCCGGGCAGCCGCACCCTGCGCTCCGGCGAGGCCCCGGCGGGCGTCGTGCTAGCCGCGCTGCTCGAGGTGCCTGCCGGCACCCCGGTGCTGCACGTGCGCCGGCTCCGCCTGGCCGACGACGAGCCCATGGCCGTGGAGGACCTGCACGTCCCGGCCGACCTCGTGCCCGGGCTCACCGGCGCCGACCTGGAGGACCGCTCTTACTACGAGGTGCTCGCCGAGCGCTACGGCCACCGGATCGCCTCCGGCCTCCAGACCGCCGAAGCCGCCCTGACCAGCGCCGAGGACGCCGCCGTGCTCGGCGTCGAGGCCGGATCGCCGTCGTTCTGCTTCGAGCGCACCTCGCGGGTGGACGGCGGGCGGGTGGCCGAGTTCGTGCGGTCGGTCTACCGCGGCGACCGCTACCGGATCATGGCGGACATCTTCCCGAGTGCGTGACCGCAGCCGCGGCCTCACCCAACCGTTACCGGTCGTCACTTGACGTCACCGGGGTGACGCGCACTACAGTCCCGGGCATTTAGACCTCTGGTCTCAAATGCCGTCGGAGGGAAGCCCATGTGGTCGATGCCCGGATCCCGATCGGTGCGGCGCACCGTCGCCCTCGCCGCGGCAGCGGCCCTGGCCCTCGCGGGCTGCGGCAGCCAGTCCGGCGACGACGCCGGAGCCGGGGGTGACCGCACCCTGACGGTCTGGATCATGGAGGGCACCAACCCGGACAGCCAGCCGTTCTTCGACGAGCTCTCCGCGGCGTTCCAGCAGCGCACCGGCGCGGCGCTCGACGTCCAGTTCATGCAGTGGGGTGCCGCGAAGGACCGCTTCACCACCGCGATCGCGGGCGGCACCACGCCGGACGTGGCGGAGGTCGGCACCACCTGGGTCGGGGAGTTCGGCGACTCGGGCGCGCTGGTCGATCTCGGCCCCCGTGTGCAGGAGGCGGGCCTGATCGACAGCTTCCTGCCCGGGCTGGTCGAGGCCGGCACCCTCGACGGCGCCCTCTACGGCATGCCCTGGTACGCCGGGGTGCGCTCGGTCGTCTACCGCACCGACGTGTTCGCCGAGCTGGGGCTGCAGCCGCCTACCACCTGGGACGAGCTGGTGGCCGTGGGCCGGCGCATCAAGGAGGCGCGACCGGACCTGCTGCCGCTGCCCATCGCGGGGGACAACGAGTTCATCGTCTACCCCTTCCTGTGGGGTGCGGGCGGCGAGATCGCCACGAAGAACGGCGAGACCTGGACCAGCGGCGTCGACTCCCCGCAGTCCCGCGCGGGCATCCAGTTCTACGCCGACCTGGCGCTGGAGCACGGGTTCTCCACCCCGGCCGCCGCCACCTGGCGCGAGACCGACCTGCGCGACTCCTTCACCAAGGGCCAGTCCGCGATGATCTTCTCCGGCAGCTGGACGCCCAAGGCGATCCTCGAGGCGGCCCCGGACCTGGAGGGCAAGATCGGCGTCTTCCCGCTGCCCGGCCCGAACGTCGGGCTCGCCCCGACGGTGGTGGGCGGCTCGGTGCTCTCGGTCTTCGAGACCGCGCAGGACCAGGACCTGGCGTGGCAGCTCGTCGAGATGATGAGCACCGGTGAGTTCGCGGCCAAGTGGGCCGAGGAGTCCAGCTACTTCCCGGGCACGCGGGAGCTGATGGACGAGGCCGTGCAGTCGCCCGACCCGCTCGTGGCACCGTTCGCGCAGCAGATGGCCGAGGCCGGGCGCAGCGTGCCGGTCACCCCGGAGTTCGGCCAGATCCAGGGCAAGAAGACGATCGCGGCGATGATGCGCTCCATCCTCACCGGGGAGGCCACCGTGGAGCAGGCCACCGCCACCGCGGCGGCGGAGATGAACGAGATCTTCGCCAGCGGCGCATGACGGTCGCCGAGCGCACCGAGGCCGGGCGGGCCGCGGCCCCGCCCGCGCCCGGTCCCCGCTCCCGCGGGCCCCGCACCGCCCGGCCCTGGCTGCTGCTCGCGCCCGCCCTGCTGGTGATGGGCGGCCTGCTGCTCTACCCGCTCTTCCGGGTGCTGGTGCTCTCGCTGCAGGACTTCGGGCTGCGCGAGCTCGTGTCGGGCCGCACCGCCTGGGTGGGCCTGGACAACTACGTGGAGCTGCTCGGCAACGCGGACCTGTGGACCACCGTGCTGCCCAACACCGTGGTGTTCGCCGTGGTCGCGGTGGCCGCCACCGTGGTGTTCGGCACGCTCGTGGCGCTGCTGCTGGCCCGGCTCACGCCCGTGGTCCGCGGCGTCGTCACCACCGCGATCATGGTGGCGTGGGCGATGCCCGCGGTCACGGGCACCTACGTGTGGGTGTTCGCGTTCACCCCGGGCGACGGGGTCGTGGTGCAGGCGCTCGGCGCGCTCGGCCTCGTCGACGCCGCCACCGCCAACCCGTTCGCGGGGCGCCTGTCGTTCTTCGCGGTGGCCGCGCTCAACGTGGTGCACCACGGGTTCCCGTTCGTCGCGCTCACGGTGCTCGCCGGGCTGATGACGATCCCGCGGGAGCTCACCGAGGCCGCGATCGTGGACGGGGCGGGCGCGTGGCGCCGGTTCCGGTCGGTGACGTTCCCGATGCTGCGGCCGGTTTTCGCGGTGGTCACCGTGCTGTCGACGATCTGGGACTTCAAGGTCTTCACCCAGATCTACCTGATGCCCGGCGGCGACGGCGTCAACCGGGGCGTGCTGACGCTGGGCACCTGGTCGTACGTGGAGTCGTTCGCCCAGAACCGCTACGGGCTCGGCGCCGCCATCGCGGTGCTGCTCACCGCGCTGCTGCTGGTGGTCACGGTCGTCTACCTGCGGTTGCTGTTCCGGGAGGAGGAGCTGTGAGGGCCGCGGGCAAGTGGCTGGGCGTGGCAGGCGTGCTCCTGTTCACGCTGTTCCCGGTCTACCTCATGGTCGTCACGGCGCTGAACGGCGAGGCGAACGCCGGGTCGCGCACGCTGTGGCCCACCGAGTGGACGCTGCAGAACTTCGCCTACGTCGTCGGCGACGGCGGATTCGGGCGCTACCTGGCCAACTCGCTCGTCGTCGCGCTCGGCACCGTGCTCGCGGGTGCCGCGCTCGCGCTGCTCGCCGCGGTGGCCGTCTCCCGGTTCCGCTTCCGGTTCCGGACGTCCGTGCTGGTGATGGTGCTGATCATCCAGATGGTGCCGGTGGAGGCGCTGGTCATCCCGCTGTTCATCCAGGCGCGCACCCTGCAGATGCTCGACACGCTCGCCGGGCTCACCGTCGTCTACCTGGCGTTCTCGCTGCCGTTCGCGATCTGGACGCTGCGCGGGTTCGTCGCCGCGGTGCCCGTCGAACTGGAGGAGGCCGCCTACCTCGACGGGGCGTCCTGGGGCCGGATGTTCCGCTCGGTGCTGCTGCCGCTGGTGGCGCCGGGCCTGGTGGCCACGAGCGTCTTCTCGTTCATCGTGGCCTGGAACGAGTTCATCTTCGCGCTCACCTTCATGTCCGACGACCAGAACTACACCGTGGCCGTCGGGCTGCGCCGCTTCTTCGGCCAGCACGCCACCGACTGGGGCGCCGTGATGGCCGCGTCCACGCTGATCACGATCCCGGTGATGGTGTTCTTCGTGATCGCGCAGAAGCGCCTCACCGACGGGCTCGTCGCGGGCGCGGTCAAGGGGTGACCAGCGACGAGATGCTGGTCAACGGGGTGCTGCTGCCCGGCTTCACCGGCACGGGCGTGCCGGGCTGGCTGGCCCGCGCCGCCGACGAGGGCCTCGCGGGGGCCTGCCTCTTCGCGGGCAACGTCGGGCCCGGCCTGCCCGCACTGACCGCCGCCCTGCACGAGCACCGCGCCGGCTTCCTCGTCGCGTCCGACGAGGAGGGCGGTTCGGTCACGCGGCTGGACGGGCCGTGGCCGGGCGCCGCCGCGCTCGGCAGGCTCGACGACGAGGCCGTCACCGCCGCGGTGGCCGCCGCCATCGGCGCGCGCTGCCGTGACGCGGGCATCGACCTCGCGCTCGCGCCCGTGGCCGACGTCAACGCGGAACCGGACAACCCGGTGATCGGCATCAGGTCGTTCGGAGCCTGCCCGGAGCTCGTCTCCCGGCACACGGCGGCGTTCGTCCGCGGGATGCAGGGCGCGGGCACCGCGGCCACGGCCAAGCACTTCCCCGGCCACGGTTGCACCACCACCGACTCGCACCTGGCCCTGCCGGTGGTCGACGACGACGCCACCACGGTGCGGGCGCGGGACCTCCCGCCGTTTGCGGCGGCGGTCGCGGCCGGGGTGCGGTGCGTGCTCACCGCGCACGTGCGCTTCCCCGCGTTCGACGAGCGGCCGGCCACGATGAGCCCGCCGCTGCTGGCGCTGCTGCGCCGCGAGCTGGGCTTCGACGGCGTCGTGATCAGCGACGCGGTCGACATGGCCGCCGTCGCCGCCACCGTCGGGATGGGGCCGGGCGCCATCGCGGCCGTGGCCGCGGGCGTCGACCTGGTCTGCACCGGCAACCCGCAGAACGGCTACGACGACGAGACCGCCTACCGCGCGGTGCGCGACGCGCTGCTCGCCGCGCTCGCCGACGGCACCCTGCCCCGCGAGCGGCTCGCCGAGGCCGGGCACCGGGTCGCACAGCTCGCCGCGTGGGTGGCTGCCGCGCCGACCGGGCGGGGCGGGGTGGACGGCGCGCAGGTCGTGCGCCGGGTCAGCGAGGTGCGCGGCGACGTCCGCGTCGGGCCGGGCGCGCACGTCGTCGACCTGCGGAACGCGCGGAACATCGCCGACGGCCGTTCCGGCGAGCCCCGCGTGGCCGAGGCGCTGCGCCGCCGCGACCCCGCGGTGACGGCCGGCGCAGGCACGCCGGCCGGCCGTCCGCTGGTCGTGGTGGTGCGCGGCCCCTCCCCCGCGTTCGACGACCTGCGCGCCGCCCGCCCGGACGCCGTGGCCGTGCACGTGGGGCTCCCCGGGGCGTGGCGGCCCGCGGCGCCGTCTGTCACGCTGTGGGGCGACGGGCGCGTCCACGCCGAGGTCGCCGCGCAACTACTGGCCGGAATCGACTGGCCCGATCAGGGGTTTCGGCTGGTATTCCCAGGTGGTCCTCAGGGCCGCCTCAGAATTCGGGCGCATCGTCGTCGGTATGAGCGACGAGCAGAGGGAGCACGGCCGGGACGCGAGCGCCGCGACCGCTGACTCCCGCACCGCGCAGTACCCCCGTCCGTCGTACTCGGGCACTCCCGAGCCCGGTGCGGGCCCGCAGGGCCCCGCCGGTGGCTACCCGGGCGCGTTCGGCCCGCCCGCCGGTGCCGGCGGGTACTTCCCGCCGCCGGACCAGCCCCAGGGTCCCCCGACGGCCACCCTGCCGCCCCAGCCGCGCAAGCAGCGCGGCATGGCGGCGATCGTCGCCACCGCGGTCATCGCAGGCCTCGTCGGCGGCGGCGCCGGCTTCGGCGGCGCCTACGCCGTGCTCGGCGACCGGCCCGGCACCAGCCTCACCTCCGCACCCGCGGGCACCAACTCGCCCGGCGCCGCCCCCGGCTCGGTCTCCGCCGCCGCCCAGACGGTGCTGCCCAGCACCGTCGACATCCAGGCCCGGATGGGCCAGGGCGCGGCCGAGGGCAGCGGGGTCATCATCGGCGCCGACGGCGCCATCCTCACCAACAACCACGTCGTCGCGGGCGCCCAGGAGATCACGGTGACGCTCTCCGACGGCAGCGAGCACCCGGCCACCGTCGTCGGCACCTCCCCCAGCTACGACATCGCCGTGATCCGGATGCAGGGCGCCACCGGGCTCACCCCCGCCACCCTCGGCGACAGCTCCTCGCTGCAGGTCGGGCAGCCCGTTGTCGCCATCGGGTCGCCGCGCGGCCTCACCGGCACCGTCACCACCGGCATCGTGAGCGCCTTCAACCGCACCGTCACGGTGGAGGGCGAGGGCGGCCAGGCCGTCGTCTACAACGGCTTGCAGACCGACGCCCCCATCAACCAGGGCAACTCCGGCGGCCCACTGGTGAACCTCGACGGGCAGGTCGTCGGCATCAACTCGGCCATCGAGACCGCGGGCGGCCAGAACGCCGGCAGCATCGGCCTCGGCTTCGCGATCCCGATCGACCAGGCCCGCCGCGTCGCCCAGGAGATCCTGGACACCGGCACGGCCACCAAGCCCGTCCTCGGCGTGCAGGGCAGCATCGCCGCGCGCAGCGACGACGGCGCCCAGATCGCGGCCGTGCAGCCGGGCTCTCCCGCCGAGGCCGCGGGCCTGCAGGCCGGTGACGTGGTCACCAAGGTCGGTGACGCTCGGGTCAGCGACTTCGCCGACCTCATGGCCCGCGTGGGCGCCTACGCCCCCGGCGAGCGGGTGAGCCTGACGATCATGAACGGTGGCGCCGAGCGCACGGTCGAGGTCACGCTGGGCAGCCAGCCCGACGAGTCCGCCACCACCAGCCCCAGCGGTGGGCGTGGCGGAGGCGGCAACCCGTTCGGCGGAGGCCAGAACCCCTTCGGCGGTGGCAACTAGGGCCCGGCCCCGGAAGTTCAGGAAAGCCACATTCAGGGCCGGAGCGGCCCTGAATGTGGCTTTCCTGCCCTCCGGTCACTCGGCCAGCAACCACGCCCGCACCTCGTCGCCGTCCGCGCCCAGCGCGGGCGGCGGCTTGCGGTAGCTCGGGGGCGTGGCCGAGTACGTCACCGGGTTGCCCACGCTGGGCACCCCGCCCGGCTCGACCACCGGCTCCAGGCCGAGGCGGTCCGCCAGGGCCAGGCCCTCGTCGATCGTGTTGATCGGCCCGCACGGCACGCCGGCGGGCGCGAGGATGTCGAACCACTCCTGCGCCGTCTTCGTGGCCAGCCGCGCGAGCAGGAGCGGCCGCAGCTCGTCGCGGTGGGCATTGCGGGAGCCCATCGAGTCGAACCGCGGGTCGTCGAGCAGCTCCGGTGCGCCGATCGCGATGGCGAGCTTGCGGAACTGGCCGTCGTTGCCGGCGATGACGATCAGCGCGCCCTCCCCCGTGGGCAGCGGCTCGTAGGGGAACAGCGACAGGTGGGCGTTGCCCAGCCTGCCCGGCACCACCCCGCCTGCCAGCACCGCCGACGTCTGGTTGACCAGCCCGGACAGGGCCGCGGACAGCAGGTTGGTCTCCACCTTCTGCCCCTCGCCGGTGCGCTCGCGGTGGTGGAGCGCGGCCAGGATCGCGAGCGCGGCGTGCAGCCCGGTGATCACGTCGAAGACCGCGACGCCCGCGCGGTACGGCGGGCCGTCGGCGTCGCCGGTGAGGCTCATCAGCCCGGACGTCGCCTGCACGAGCAGGTCGTACCCGGGCAGCGCGGCCCCGCCCGCCGTGCCGAACCCGCTGATCGAGCAGTACACGACGCGCGGGTTGGCCGCCGAGACCGTGTCGTGGTCGAGCCCGAACCGCGCGAGACCGCCGGGCTTGAAGTTCTCGATCAGGACGTCGGCGCGGGCGGCGAGCCGCTGCGCGACGTCGAGGTCGGCGGGGTCGGCGAGGTCCAGCACGATCGACCGCTTGTTCCGGTTGATCGACAGGTAGTACGTGGCCGTGCCGTCCTCGCTGGTGGGCGGCACCCAGGTGCGGGTGTCGTCGCCGGTGCCCGGGCCCTCGACCTTGATCACCGTGGCGCCGAGGTCGGCGAGCAGCATCGTGGCGTAGGGCCCGGCGAGGATGCGGGAGAAGTCGGCGACGAGCACCCCGGCGAGTGGCCCGGTGACCGGGGTTCCGTCGACGAGGTCGTTGGCATTGCTCACGCGTCGATCCTAGGAACCGAATGCCTGCAAGGTGGCTTTGCCGGCGCAATGTGCCGGCAAAGCCACCATGCTGGCGTTGGGCGGGGCGGGCGGGCTACCGGCGGGGCACCAGCGTCGCCGTCACCGCCGCGGCTGCGGCCACCGCCACCGCGCTCGCGACGAAGGCCAGGCGGTAGCCGCTGCTGAGGGCGTCGGCGAGCGGTGCGCCCGCCGCCGTGGCGGCGTCCGTGGCGGCCGCGGCCAGCGCGGCGAGCACCGCCGTGCCCAGCGCGCCCCCGACCTGCTGGCTGGTGTTCGCCAGGCCGGACGCGAGGCCCGCGTCCTCGGGGGTGGCGTCGGACATCATCACCGTGGTGACCGCGGGCAGCGCCAGACCCGCACCGAGGCCGAGCACCAGCATCGACGGCAGCACGTCCAGCACGTAGGCGCCGGTCGCCGGGCGGGCGAGCAGCAGCAGGCCGGCCACCAGCAGGACCTCGCCGACGAGCAGCACGCGCCGCGAGCCGGAGCGGGCGATCAGCCGGCCCGCCAGGGTGAGCGACACCAGCGCGATCGTGAGCGTGATCGGCAGCAGCGCGAAGCCGGTCTGCGCCGGGGCGTACCCGAGCGCCCGCTGCAGGTACAGCGCAGCCACGAACTGGAAGCCGAGCATGCCCGCCACCATCAGCAGCTGTGCCGTGTTGCCGCCGGACACCGCACGCGACCGGAAGATCCGCAGCCGCACGAGCGGCTCGGCCGCCCGCCGCAGCCGGGCGACGAAGCCCGCGAGCAGAGCCACGGCGGCCGCGGCCATCGCGAGCCGCACGACGAGCGGCGACGAGTCGACGATCGTGAACACGGTGAGCACGAGACCGGCCGTGACCAGCAGCCCGCCGAGGACGTCCGGGCGCGCCGAGCGGTCCGCGGGGCCGTCGGCGGCGACGTAGCGCAGTGCGAGCAGCACCGCGGCCACCCCGATCGGGACGTTGACCAGGAAGATCCAGCGCCAGCCGACGGTGTCGGTGAGCACGCCGCCCAGCAGGGTGCCGATGGACGCGCCGGCCGCGCCCACGAACGCGTAGACGCCCATGGCGCGGGCCCGCTCCCCCGCCTCCGGGAAGAGCGCCACGACCATCCCGAGCACCACGGCCGAGGCCATCGCGGCGCCCACGCCCTGCACGAACCGCGCTGCGATCAGCATCGCGGCGTCGATCGCGAGCCCGCAGGCCAGTGAGGCCAGGACGAACAGCGTGAGGCCCGAGAGGAGCATGCGGCGGCGGCCGTAGAGGTCGCCGAGCCGGCCCGCGAGCAGCAGCAGGCCGCCCAGCGGCACGAGGTAGGCGTTGACCGTCCAGGCGAGCCCTGCCGTGGTGAAACCGAGCTCGGCCTGCAGGACGGGCAGCGCGACGCTCGTGATCGTGCCGTCGAGGATGATCATGAGCATGGCGCCGCAGAGCACCGCGAGGGCGAGCCAGCGCGACGGCGCGGAAGTCGGAGCGGTCGAACTCGTCATGAGCAGGACCGTAGCGGATCGTTTGTTAACAGACAATCCCAGTCGGGACTATCGTGCGCTGCGCTTCCGGCGTGGCGCGTGCGGGTTCGGCTCGACGGCCGACAGCGGGCCGTCGTGGGTGACGAGCGCCATCAGCGCGTCCAGCAGTGCCGAGCGCTGCGCGGTCGGGAGCACGCCGAGGACCTCGGCGTACAGGTCGTCGATCACTCCGCGCGCCTTCGCCACCGCCTCGTCGCCCGCCTCGGTGGTGCGCACGATGCGCACGCGCCGGTCGGTGGGCGAGGGGGTGCGCTGCGCCAGCCCGGCCTTCTCGAGGTGGTCGCACGTGACGACCATCGTGGTCTTGTCCAGCAACGCCAGCTCGGCGAGCTCGCTCTGGGTGAGCTCGTGCTCGGCGGCCTTGGACAGCACGCAGTAGTCGCGCACGGACATGCCCAGCTCGCCGAGCACGGTGCCCATCCGGGAGGCGAGCGCCTGGCTCGCCTTGTCGAACAGGTAGGAGAGGTCGGCGCGGATCTCGTCGTCGCTGCGCGTGTCCATGCGGCAACGATACAGACGATCCGGCACGGGACGATCCCGAACGGAACGGCTATCGGCGCACCGGGTCCTGCCTGCGCAGGAGCCAGGCCGCGACGCCCAGCAGCACCACCAGCTGCGCGGCGAGCACGCCCACCGCGAGCAGCCACGACCCGGCCGTGTGCTCCCACAGCGGGTCGGGGTCGCCGCGGACGTTGGGGTTCAGGTCCACCGTGGACGCCCCCATCGCGTACGCCCACCGCGACGGCACGAGCCACGCCACCTGCTCCAGCACCGCGCGCCCGTGCACCGGGAACAGCCCGCCGCTCACCACCAGCTGCAGCATCAGGACGAGGACGAGCAGCGGCATGCCGCGGTCGGCGTTGTCGATGAACGCGGAGATCACCAGGCCGACGACCATCGTCAGCACGGTGACGGCGACGACCGCCAGCAGCACCTCGAGCACGCCGGAGCCGAACACCACCGGGGCGTCGGGCGCGGGGTGGCCCACCAGGGACAGCACCGTGAACACGGCGGCCTGCACCGCGGCGACCACGCCGAGCACCAGGACCTTCGAGGTGAGGTAGGCACCGAGCGAGAGCCCGATGGCACGTTCGCGCCGGTAGACCGCGCGCTCCTTGACCACCTCGCGGATCGACGCGGCGATCCCCATCAGCGCCCCGCCGAGCACCAGCACGAGCAGGAGCTGGTTGGGCTGCCCGGACCGCTCGGCCACCGCCGTGGTGGACGAGAGTCCCGCCGTGCCGGGCACCAGCCGCGCGAGCAGGCTCAGCACCAGCGGCAACAGCACGATGAACAGCGCGTACTGGCGGTCGGCCGCGATCACCGCGAGGTAGCGGCGGCAGAGCACGCCGAGCTGGGTGAGCCGGCTCTGCTGGCGCGGCGCGGTGCGCGGCTGCCCCGGGCGCTCCGGCACCGGGGGCAGGGCGGCGGTGGGCGCGGCCACGTAGCGGTGGTGCTGGGCCGACGCCCGGAACCGGGCCGCGAGCACCGGGCCGGGCACGCGGTCGAGTTGCAGGAACATGTCGGCGAAGTCGCGCTCGCCGAAGTACCCGAGCGCCTCGCGCGGCGGCCCGAAGTACGCCACGTGCCCGCCCGGTGCGAGCACGAGCAGCAGATCGCAGACGTCGAGGTTGAGCACGCTGTGGGTGACCACCACGACCGTGCGGCCCGCCCCGTCGGCGCCGTCGGCGAGACCGCGCAGCGTGCGCATCACCGACCGGTCCAGGCCGGGGTCCAGCCCGGACGTCGGCTCGTCGAGGAAGAGCAGCGAGGGCTTCGTGAGCAGCTCGAGGGCCACGCTGGTGCGCTTGCGCTGGCCGCCCGAGAGCGTGTCGATGCGCTGGTCGGCCTGCGCGGTGAGGCCCAGCTCGGCGATGACCTCCTCCAGGCGACGCTCGCGGTCGGCCGCGGGGACGTCGTCCGGGAACCGCAGGCGCGCGGCGAACCGCAGCGCCCGGCGCACCGTGAGCTGCGGGTGCAGCACGTCGTCCTGCGGCACGAGCCCGATGCGGTGGCGCAGCTCGTCGTAGCCCGCGTAGAGGTCGCGCCCGTCGTAGCGGACATGGCCCTGGTCGGCGGGACGCGACCCGGTGAGGGCGCGCAGCAGCGTGGACTTGCCCGCGCCGCTCGGCCCGACGATCGCGAGCAGGCAGCGCCCGGGCAGCGAGAACGACACGTCGTCGAGGAGCTTCTTGTCCTGGCCCACGGTGACCGAGAGCCCGTGCGCGGCGAACGCCACGTCGCCCGAGTCGACCACGGCCACCAGGCGGTCGCCCTGCAGCCGCAGCATCGTGCGGCCGACGCCGATCAGGTCCGCCGGGGTGACGAGGGCCCGCGCCGTGCGCGTGCCGTTGACGAAGGTGCCGTTGCCGCTGCCGAGGTCACGCAGCTCCCACGCGCCGTCGGGGCGGCGTTCCAGCACCGCGTGGCGCCGGGAGGCGAGCAGGTCGTCGACCACCACGTCGTTGTCGGGGAGCCGGCCGATCGTGAGACGCGCGGAGGTGACGATGTGGACCGTGGTGTCGCGGCCCGGCTGGTCGTGGACCACCGTGGGCGCCGACGGCACGAGTGGCGCGGGCGACGCGGGCGGAGGTGGAGCCCCGGCCACCGGGTGCAGCTCCACCGTGGTGGCCCCGCTACCCCGGCCCAGCCGCACGACCACCGGCCGTTCCAGCCGCAGCACGGTGATCCGGTCCTCCCCGAGGTAGGTGCCGTTGGCGGAGCGGTCGGTGAGCGTCCAGCCCTCCGCGGTGTGCTCCACGACGGCGTGCCGGCGCGACACCCGCGGGTGCGGCAGGTCGAGGTCGGCGTCCGGGCCGCGCCCGATGACGAACGGCCGTCCGACCGGCACGCGCACCACACCCCCGGCGTGGCGCACCTCCAGCCCCCCGGTAGCCACCGGCTCAGCCGGTGAGGGCCCGGGCCGTTGCCTCGGGGGCGCTGACCATGGCGTCGTGCCCCGCGGCCAGTTCCCGCAGCTCCCAGCCCTCGCGCCGGGCGATGGCGTGCGCGCCGTGGACCGCAGGGTAGGCCGGGTCGGTGCAGGCGATGTAGGTGACGGGCCGGCCGCCGCCCAGCGGCCCGTGGAGCGGGAACGGCTCGGCGTAGGTGCGCAGCGGGTGCGGGGTGAGCCTGCGGCCGACCCAGGCGATGTCGTCCGGGTCGGTCAGGCCGAACGCCGCCGCTCCCGGTGGTGGGATGGCCAGACCGCCGGACGCCTCGGCCGCCGCCGTGCGGGCTGCCACCGACTCCGGCGGGAGCGCGGCGAACCCGGGCTCGCCCGCCTCGACCACCAGGCCGTCGAGCAGCACCACCCGCCGCAGCCGGTCCGGGCAGCGCTCGGCCACGGCGAGCGCGACGAGCGCGCCGAAGCTGTGCCCGACCAGCACGACGTCGTGCAGCTCCTCGCTCTCCAGCACGCCGACGACGTCCTGCACGAGCGTGTCCGGGCCGACGTCGGCGCCGAGCAGGTGGGCGCGCGCCCCGAAGCCGGTGAGCGTGGGCGTGAGGACGTCGTGGCCGGCGTCGCGCAGCACCCGGGCCACCCGGCGCCAGCACCAGCCGCCGTGCCAGGCGCCGTGGACCAGTACGAACCGATCACTCACCCGGATGATCCTCGCACGGCGCCCCCGGAAGTTCAGGAACGCCACGTTCATGAACCTGCAGGACAGCAACGTGGCGTTCCTGAACCTGCCCATCGGCCGGCCGCGGCTCCGGGTGCCCGAGGTGCGTGAGCCACCCGCGCAGCACCCGGTGCAGGGCCTCCGCGCCGACGATCTCCCTGGGCGGCGGCAGCTCCGCCGGGTGCAGGAGGAACCCGCGCGACTGCGCCCCGCCCAGTCCGCCGTGCGAACCCACGTGCGGTTCGAACGGCGACGCCTCGTCGCGCACGGGGTCGTACCGGCTGTTGATCATCAGGTCGGCGCAGTGCGGGAAGGTGTCGACGCGGCGCACCAGGTCGGCGGCGTGCGGGCCGTAGGGCTCGAGCGGGTCGTCGCCGATGACGACGCCGGTGGCGAGCCTGCGCAGCCCATCGCGTCCGAGCACGACCGGCCCGAACTCGGCGCTGCGCACCAGCACGAAGCCGACGCCGGGGTGGTCGACGAGCGATGGCAGCAGCTCGGGGTACTCGCGCTCGATCGTCTCCAGCTCCACACGCCCCTCGTGCCGGGTGAACGACACGGTGGCGAGGTGCCCGGACGCGACGACCACCACGCCCGGTGCCACGCGCTCCGCATCGGCCGGGCCCCCGTCAGGCGGGCGCGGCCGGTCGACGGCGCCCGCGCGCTCGACGCGGGCGCGCAGCCTGCGCGCGATCGGACCACCACCCGACGAGACCTCGGCGAGCACGGCGTCGATCTGCCAGCGCTCGGCCGAGCGGCCCGCGTCCAGGTGCGAGCCGCGCCGCGGGTCGGGTTGCGGCTCGCCGACGAGCCGGCCCACCAGCGCCCCGATCGACTCGCCGAAGCGGTCGGTGAACGCCCATCCCTGGGTCTGGCCGTGGTCGGAGAGCACGACGATGTGGTAGCGGCGGGGCGCCAGCTGGGTGGCGCGGTGCAGGCGGCCGATCTGGCGGTCGATCCCGCGCAGCACGGCCAGCGCGTCGAAGCGTTCGACGCCGGAGTGGTGGCCCACCTCGTCGTAGCCGAGGAAGTCGGCGTAGACGACGGCGCGGCCCGCCAGCATGTCCTCGATGATCGCCGAGACGACGACGTCGCGCGCGATCACCGTGGTGCCCGCGCGGGCCAGCGGGTAGAAGCCGCCCCGCTTCACGCGCGGCCGCACCCCGGCCCGGCGCTGCCGCACCGCCGCCGAGATCTCCCGTCCCACGTCGACCAGCGCGCCGGCCACCGTGCGGAGCGCGTTGGCGGGGTTGGCGAAGTAGGCGTAGTAGCCCGCGCCGACCCCGTCGATGCCGCGGCCACGCCTGCCTGCGCCGCTGATCAGGGGCAACGCGCTCAAGGTGAGGCTCGTGTGCGCGGCGTCGCCGGTGAAGAGGCTGGCCCGCGCCGCACCGTCGACGGCGAGCAGGCCGCACCCGTCGGAGTGCCTGCGCTCGATCTCCGCGGCGTCCTCCGGGCTGGAGCACGCCATGACGTGGTCGCGGTCCTTCTCGTACCAGCGGAAGCCGATGATGTCGTCGTTGCGCCCGTGCAGCATGCCGCAGACGCTGGCCCCGGTCTGCGAGCTCCAGTCGGTGTGCCAGCCGGTGAGCCGGTGGCTGCCCTCGTCGAGCATGCGGGCGAGCGACGGCATGTCCCCGTCACGGACCGCGCGGCGCACCGTGTCGAACCCGAGCCCGTCGACCTGCAGGAACAGCACGCCCGGTGGCATCGAGCCGTCGCCGGTCGTGCCGCTCCGGACACCGCGGCGCGCGGCCCGCCGGAAGAACAGCTCGTCCTCGTCGAGACCCACCAGGCCGCTCACCACGGACCCGAGCGCCGCCACCGCGACGGCCACCACCACGGCCGTGCCGAAGTCGGTGATCACCACGCCGGGCACGGCGAACGAGATCGCCAGCACGCCCGCGCCGAGCAGCAGGAACGAGCCGATCCCCAGCGTGAACACGGCCACCGGCAGCGCGACGCGCAGCACCAGCGGCCACACCACCGCGCTCAGCACACCGAAGAGCAGCGCGCAGACGGTGGGCTGCCACCACTCGGGCATCCGGAATCCGGTGAGCCACTCGTCCAGCAGCATCAGCGCGCCGGCCGTGAGGACCCACACCAGCAGGGCGCGCGCCACCTCCCGGCCACCGCGCAGCAGCCGCCCCCCGCCCCCGGCCGACGCCCTCACCGCACCACACCCGAGCGGGCGCGCCTGCGCCTGCGCCGCCACGCCGACACCAGCGAGCCGAGCCCGGCCACCGCGAGCACCAGCAGCGCCGCCAGCGTGGTGGCGAGCACCGGGTCGTCGAACAATCCGCCGGACAGCACGCCCAGCAGCGCGTACGCGACCGCCCACAGCACGCAGCCGAGCGCGGCGGCGGGCACGAGGCGCCGCCACGGGTACTCCAGCGCCCCCGCCGCGAGCAGCACCGGGATCCGGCCTGCGGGCATCAGCCGCCCGATCACGATGATCACGCCGCCACGGCGCTCGAACTGCGCGCGCGCCGCCGCCAGCTGCTCAGGAGTCTGGCGATCGGTGACCCAGCGCTGGGCGACCGAGCTGCCCGCGTGCGCCACCGCGAACGTCACGAGGTCGCCCAGCAGCGCCCCGACGACCGACAGCACCAGCACGAGCGGGAGCGACATGCTGCCGGTGGTCACGGCGATCGCCGCGGCGGCCCCCACCACCGCACCGGTGGGCACGATCGGCACGATCGACCCGATCAGGACCCCACCGAACAACGCCGAATAGCCGAGCGCCGACGGGTCCGTCCACCCCGCGGCCTGGGCGACCGTCATTGCGGCACCGGCTGGGCCCCGTCAAGCGCGACCACGGCACCCGGCTTCGTCACCAGCACCTTCGTGCGCACACCGGCCTTCCGCACGGCCGCGGCGAACCGGTGCGGGGGCTCCACCAGCAGCCTGCGCATCCGCGCGCCGATCTGCCCGGGCAGCCGCGGCAGGCCGCCCACGGCGAGCGTGCCCCAGTGCACCGGGACGGCCACGCGCGGGTTCAGCAGCCGGACGGCCTCAGCGGCGCCGTGGGGGTCGAGGTGGCCGGGCCCCAGCGACAGGCCCCACCCCCACACCGGCAGCAGGGCGGCGTCGATCCGCCCGAGCCGCGCCATGCCCGGGAAGAGGTCGGTGTCGCCCGCGGCGTAGACGCGGTGGGTGGCGGACTCGATCAGGTGCCCCATCGCCGCGGCCTGCGGCCCGTGGGTGGACCGGGGTCCGAACCGGTGCCCGCTGTGCACCGCGGGCACCCCGTGCACGCGGAGGCCGCCGTGCACGAGCTCCTCGCCGGGGGCCAGCTCGTCGACGTTGCGGATGCCGCGCCCGCGCAGCCACCGCCCCGCGCCCCGGGGCACCACCACCCGCGCCCGGCGCGGCAGCCGGCGCAGCGACGGCAGGTGCAGGTGGTCGCCGTGCAGGTGCGACAGCAGCACGAGGTCGGTGTCGGCGAAGTGCTCCCGGCCGGGCTGCGGGCCCACCCGCGTCAGGGGGCCGACGCGGCCGGTGAGCACCGGGTCGGTGAGCACGACGGACCCGGCCAGCTCCAACCGCACCGTGGAGTGGCCGAGGAAACGCATCGCGAGCCCGTGCACACCCCCAGTATCGCTGCCCGGCCGGGGGTGACCACGACCGCCGTCAGCCGCACACGTCGCTTCCCGGCCCGTCAGCCTCCATCGGGTGCGCCGAACCCGCCGCCGCCCGGGGTGCGGATCTCCAGCACGTCGCCCGGCCCGAGGTCGATCGAGTCGCAGCCGCGCAGCTCCACGACGGTGCCGTCCGCGCGGTGGACGCGGTTGCGGCCGAGCTCCCCGGGCGCGCCACCGGCCATGCCGTAGGGCGGGACGCGCCGGTGGCCCGACAACGTGCTGGCGGTCATCGGCTCGCGGAACCGGATGCGGCGCACGGCCCCGTCGCCGCCGTGCCACCGCCCGGCGCCTCCGCTGCCGCGGCGGATGGAGAACTCCTCCAGCACCACGGGGAACCGCCATTCGAGGACTTCGGGGTCGGTGAGCCGGGAGTTCGTCATGTGCGTCTGCACCACCGAGACCCCGTGGAAGCCGTCGCCCGCACCGGATCCCGAGCCGAGGGTCTCGTAGTACTGGTGGCGCTCGTTGCCGAACGTCACGTTGTTCATCGTGCCCGACCCTTCGGCCTGCACGCCGAGCGCGGCCAGCAGCGCGCCGGTGATCGCCTGGGAGGTCTCGACGTTGCCCGCCACCACCGCGGCGGGGTGGACGGGGGCGAGCATCGACCCGTCGGGGATGACGAGTCGCAGCGGGCGCAGACAGCCGTCGTTGAGCGGGATGTCGTCGGCCACCAGCGTGCGGAAGACGTAGAGCACCGCAGCGGTGGCCACCGAGGACGGCGCGTTGAAGTTCGTGGCCAGTTGCGGCGACGTGCCGGAGAAGTCGATGGTCGCGCCCCGGGCGTCGCGGTCGACGGTGATCTTCACGGAGATCACCGCACCGGAGTCCATGGTGTAGCGGTACTCGCCGTCGGTGAGGGTGTCGATGACCCGGCGGACCGCCTCTTCGGCGTTGTCCTGCACGTGCCGCATGTAGGACTGGACGACGTCGAGCCCGAAGTGCTCGATCATCTTGCCGACCTCTTCGGTGCCCTTGGCGTTGGCCGCGATCTGGGCGCGCAGGTCGGCGAGGTTGGTGTCCGGGTTGCGGGACGGGTAGGGCGCCTCGGTGAGCAGCCGCAGCGTCTCGGCCTCGCGCAGCCTGCCGTTCTCGACCAGCAGCCAGTTGTCGAACAGCACACCTTCCTCGTGGACCTCGCGGCTCGTGGCGGGCATCGAGCCGGGGGTGATGCCGCCGATCTCCGCGTGGTGGCCGCGGGAAGCCACGTAGAAGAGGATGTCGTCGCCCTCGGTGTCGAAGACCGGGGTGATCACGGTGATGTCGGGCAGGTGGGTGCCGCCGTGGTACGGGTCGTTCACCGCGAACACGTCACCGCGCTTCATCCGGCCGGCGCGCCTGCGGATCACCTCCTTGACGCTCGTGCCCATCGAACCGAGGTGCACCGGGATGTGGGGGGCGTTCGCGACCAGGTTGCCGTCGGGATCGAACAAGGCGCAGGAGAAGTCGAGCCGCTCCCGGATGTTCACCGACTGGGACGTCGCCTCCAGCCGGGTGCCCATCTGCTCGGCGATCGACATGAACAGGTTGTTGAAGATCTCCAGCAGCACCGGGTCGACGGCGGTGCCCGCGCTGGTGTCCTCGAGCGCCGCGACGCGTTCGACGAGCAGGTGGCCGGCCGTGGTCGGCGTGGCCCGCCAGCCGTCGTCCACCACGGTGGTGGCGTTGGCCTCGGCGATGATCGCCGGGCCGGTCACGACGTCACCCGCGCCCATCCGTTCGCGCTGGTGGAGGGGTACCTCCCGCCACGCGCCGCGGACGTGCAGGCGCACCGTGTCGACCGGCCCGGCGCCCGGCTCGGCCCCCTCCTGTTCCCCGAGGTGGGACAGGTCCGGCGGGCTGGTGAGACCGGTGGCCTCCACCGAGATCGCCTCGACCACCAGCGGCCGGTCCATCAGGAACGAGTACGTCTTGCGGTGGCTCGCCTCGAACTCCGCGACCATCGCGTCGAGCTCGGCCAGCCGGACGGGGACGACGGTGTCGGTGCCGTCGTAGCGCAGCTGGGCACGATGGGTGACGCGGATCCGCTCGGCGGGCACCCCTTCGTCGAGCAGCTCGCCGCGGGCCGCCTCCTCCAGGCTGCGCGCCACCTCCTGCAGCCGCGTCATGGTGGCCGGCTCGAGCCGCGTCACCACGGACTGCTCGCGCATCGCCGTGGTGTCGGCCAGGCCGATCCCCAGCGCGGACAGCACGCCGGCCATCGGCGGCACCAGCACCGATCGGATGCCCAGCGAGTCGGCCACCGCGCACGCGTGCTGCCCGCCCGCGCCACCGAACGTCGTCAGCACGTAGCGGGTGACGTCGTGGCCCTTCTGGACGGAGATCTTCTTGACCGCGTTGGCCATGTTCGCCACCGCGATCCGCAGGTAGCCCTCGGCCACCTGCTCGGGCGAGCGGTCGTCACCGGTCTGCGCGTGGATGTCGGCGGCGAGCCGGTCGAACCGCCGCCGGACGGTCTCGGCGTCCAGCGGCTGGTCGCCGTCGGGGCCGAACACGGAGGGGAAGTACGCCGGCTGGATGCGGCCGAGCATCACGTTGGCGTCGGTGACGGTCAACGGCCCGCCTCGCCGGTAGCAGGCCGGTCCCGGGTTGGCACCCGCCGAGTCCGGGCCGACCCGGTAGCGGGCGCCGTCGAAGTGCAGGATCGACCCGCCGCCCGCCGCGACGGTGTGGATGTCGAGCATCGGGGCCCGCAGCCGCACTCCGGCGATCTCGGTGGTGAACACCCGCTCGTACTCGCCCGCGTAGTGCGCGACGTCGGTGGACGTGCCACCCATGTCGAAGCCGATCACGTGGTCGAACCCGGCGATCGCCGACATGCGCGTCATGCCGACGATGCCGCCGGCCGGGCCGGACAGGATCGCGTCCTTGCCCCGGAAGTGCCCGGCCTCGGCGAGGCCCCCGTTGGACTGCATGAACATCAACCGCACGTCCGGGAGCTGGTCGGCCACCTGGTCGACGTACCGGCGCAGCACCGGGGACAGGTAGGCGTCGACCACCGCGGTGTCCCCGCGCGGCACCAGCTTCATCAGCGGGCTGACCTCGCTGGACAGCGAGACCTGGGGGAATCCGATCCGTTCGGCCAGCTTGCCGATCTCGTGCTCGGCCGCCGGGAACAGGTGGCTGTGCATGCAGACCACGGCCACGGAGCGGATCCCGTCGTCGTAGGCGCGTTGCAGGTCGTCGGCCAGCGAGACGAGGTCCGGCGCGCGCAGCACGGTGCCCTCGGCGGTGACCCGCTCGTCGACCTCGATCACCCGCCGGTAGAGCATCTCCGGCAGGACGATGTGCCGGTCGAAGATCCGCGGCCGGTTCTGGTAGGCGATCCGCAGCGCGTCGCGGAACCCCTTCGTGATCACCAGCACGGTCGGCTCGCCCTTGCGTTCCAGCAACGCGTTGGTGGCCACCGTGGTGCCCATCCGGACCGCCTCGACCCGGTCGGTGGGAATCGGGTCATCCGGGGCGCCGCCGAGCAGCGCGCGGATACCGGCCACGGCGGCGTCCCGGTAGCGCGCCGGGTTGTCCGAGAGCAGCTTGTGCGTCAGCAGGGACCCATCGGGCCTGCGGGCCACGATGTCGGTGAACGTGCCGCCACGGTCGACCCAGAACTGCCATCCTGCGCCGGTCACCGGGCCTCCCCCGTCCTCACGTCACCGCCATCAGGTCACCGCCTGGCCAGTCGCGCCAGCGCCACCGCGCGGCCCGCGCACATCTCGTACAGCCTGCCGACCAGCGCCACGTCGATCGCACCACCCACATCGGCGTCCCCGCACTCCGAGAGGAGGCGCCACTGCAGCCTCTCCACCTCGGCCCGGCCGGCGTGCAGCTCCGCCATGGCGGGCACCACACCGGTCTCCGCGGCCTCGACGACCCGGGCGAACATCCGCTGAAGGCGGGGAAAGCGGACGAGGCCTCCGCGCCACCGTCGAACAGCGCCGTCGACGCGGCGCCGAGCGCGTCGTGGGCGAGCCGGAGCAGCTGCAGGTCGAGCCGGGTTCCCCCGCCTCGTCGCTCCATCGCGCCCGTCGGGTTCATCGGGCCCTCCCGCCGCACCGCTGCTCGCCCCACGGCGACGCTACTACCCCGGTACGAGCCGAGACAGGTCGTCGGATCGGGCGGTCAGCCGAAGCGGACCGGCTGCCCGGTGGACTCCAGCACCGCCGTCCACAGGTCGCCGTGCGGGTCGACCTGGTTGCGCCTGCTCACCGCCACGTGCATCGGGATGTGGACGAAGCGGCGCCGGTAGCGGCCCACCACCATCTCGGTGCGCCCGGACATCGCCGCGTGCACCGCGGCCTGCGACAGCCGCACGCAGTACACCGAGTCGTAGGGGTTGGCCGGCACGCTGCGGATGGCGTAACTGGGGTCGATGTAGCGGATCGAGGTCTCGATCCCCGCGTCGGAGAAGTGGTCGGCGATGCGCCGCCGCAGCCAGGGGCCGATGTCGTGCAGGCGGGCGTTGCCGGACGCGTCCCGCGCGTCCTCGTCGACCCCGCCGAGCAGCTCCTGGCCCGCTCCCTCGGCGACGACCACCACCGCGTGCCCGCGCTCGCGGACCCGCCGCCGCACGTGCGCGAGCAGCCCCTGCTCGCCGTCGAGCGCGAACGGGACCTCCGGGATCAGCACGGCGTCGGCGCCGCTGCGGGCGAGCGCGGCGTAGCAGGCGATGAAGCCGGAATGCCGCCCCATCAGCTTGACGAGCCCGATGCCGCCCGCCGTGGACTTCGCCTCCACCTGCGCGGCCCTGATGGCGTCGCTGGCCAGGCTGAACGCGGTCTGGAAACCGAAGCTCTGGTCGATGTAGGGGATGTCGTTGTCGATCGTCTTCGGGATGCCGACGACCGCGATCAGCAGGCCGCGGTCGGCGATCGTGCGCGCGATCTGCATCGCCCCGCGCATCGAGCCGTCGCCACCCACCACGAACAGGATGTTGACGTGCAGCCGCTCCAGGCAGTCGACGATCTCCTCGGGGTCCTGCGGGCCGCGGGAGGTGCCGAGCACGGTGCCGCCGTCGGTGGCGATGTCGCGCACCGACTCCGGGGTGAGGTCCACGACGTCGTGGCCGTAGCGAGCCACGAACCCCTGGTAGCCGTTGCGGATGCCGACCACGCGGCGCACCCGGTAGTGGTAGGTCAGCGTGCGGACGATGCCCGCGATCACGTCGTTGAGCCCCGGGCACAGGCCGCCACAGGTGACGATCGCCGCGCGCGTCTTCGCCGGGTCGAAGAAGATCTTGCGGCGGGGCCCGCACGGCTCCATGCCGGGCAGCTGGTCGGCCGCGAGGCCACGGGCCGAGATGCCGCTGAGGGTGTCGTCGAGCAGTACCCGGTCGTTCTCGTTGATGTAGTGCTCGGTGGTGCGGGTGGCGTCCAGCAGGGGCGCCATCGGCGACGTGATGCGGGCCGTTCCCAGCGTGTTGATCGTGAGGTCCGGGGGCGGCTCGAGGCGCGGCAGCTCCACGACTGTGGCTTCGTGCCCCGGCCCGTCGGGCTCCTCGGTGTAGGCGGTGCTCACGGCGCTCCCTGCATCGGCGGCAAGGTCGACCACGCCGCGGCGCTGGGGACGGTGGCCCACTTGACCGGTACAGGATGCCCGGTCGCGTCCGCTCGGACCAGACCGGAGCGGCAGGTGTTCCCCATTCCACATGCTTGCTATTGACAACGAACGCGTGCTCATCTGGAGGTGTGACCTCCCCCCGCCCGTTCCTCGTCATCGGCGTGCTCGCGTCGTGCGGGCTGGCCGTGTCGCTGATGCAGACCCTCGTCGTCCCGCTGCTCCCGCAGTTCCCGCAGCTGCTCTCGGCGTCGCCGGCGACGGTGGCGTGGCTGGTCACCGCCACCCTCGTGTCCGCGGCCGTCTGCGCCCCGGTCATGGGGCGGCTCGGCGACATGTACGGCAAGCGGCGGATCCTCCTCGCCGGCCTCGCGATCGTCACGGTCGGCTCGGTGCTGGGCGCCGTCGCACCCGGCATCGGCGTGCTCATCGCCGCCCGGGCGCTGCAGGGCATCGCCATGGGCGTGATCGCGCTCGGCATCAGCGTCATGCGCGACGTGCTGCCCCCGGACCGCGTCGGGAGCGGCATCGCCCTGATGAGCTCCTCGCTCGGCATCGGGGGCGCGATCGGGCTGCCGATCACCGGGCTGGTGGCCCAGCACGCGAGCTGGCGGTGGCTCTTCGCCGGGGCCGCGGTGCTGGGCGCCGTGCAGTTCGTGCTCGTGCTCCTCGTCGTACGCGAGTCGAGGCTGCGCTCGGGCGGCCGGTTCGACGTGCTGGGGGCGGTGGGCCTGTCGGGCGCGCTCGTCTGCCTGCTGCTCGCGATCTCCAAGGGCAACGAGTGGGGCTGGGGCAGCCCGCTGGTGATCGGCCTGCTCGTGGCCTCGGCCGTCCTCTTCGGGGTGTGGACCGCCTGGGAGCTGCGGGTCCGCAGCCCGCTCGTCGACCTGAGGGTGTCCGCCCGCCCCACCGTCCTGTGGACGAACGTCGCCTCCATCATGGTCGGCTTCGGCATGTTCGCGGGCTTCCTCGTGACGACCCAGATCCTGCAGGCCCCCCGCGAGACCGGTTACGGGTTCGGCATGTCGCTGGTGGCGGCGGGCGTCGCGCTCCTGCCGATCGGCGCGGCCATGACGATCTTCTCCCCGGTGTCGGCGCGGGTCTCGAAGCGCCGCGGCGCGCGCACCTCGCTCGTGCTCGGCGCCGTGGTCCTCGCGCTGGGCAACGTGCTGATGGCGATGCTCCCGGCGTCGATCCCGCTGGTGGTCGCGGCCTCCACCACCACGGCGATCGGCGCGGCACTCGCCTACTCCGCGATCCCCCTGCTGATCATGGACGGCGTGCCCGAGGGCGAGACCGCGGCCGCCAACAGCCTCAACACCCTGATGCGGATGCTCGGCACGTCCTCGTGCAGCTCGTTCGTCGCCGCGATCAGCACCGGTCTGACGACCACGGTCGCCGGTCGCCTGCTGCCCGCGGCGGGGGCGTACACGGTGATCTACCTGGCGGCCGCGGCCGCGGCGGCGCTGGGCGCGACGATCGCCGCGCTCACCCCCCGGCCCGCCGCCGACGCCATCCCGCTGTCGACGCGGACGAGCACGGCGCGCGCGGCCTGACTCGGCGCTGCGCAGTTTGTTGCATCATCGGTCACAGGGTCCAGAAGGTGAAGGCGGCCCAGAAGAAGAACAGGGCGGAGACGACCAGGCCAACCCTGCTGAGCGCGAGAGCCGCGTCGGATGGCTCGTTGGCCTCGGGGTTCCGGTACTGCCATGCCGCAGTGGCTCGCCAGAGGGCACGCTGATCGACCACCGCCAGCAAGAGCATGACCACTCCCATGATCAACACGAACACGGCCGCACCGGACATCGCGATCTCCCGTCGAGTAGGACATCCGGGACGACCACGAGCAGGCTCCCGCGGTTGGGGTCGTTCACGAACTGATCGCCGGACCTCGCCGGCCCCGGGCGCCCAGGGCGCTCACACACAAGGCTCATCGCTCACACACCGACTGCAACCGATGTGCCGACCCCACAGGTCGTGTGCGAGCCGCCCGACGGCGACACCCCAGCCGCTCACACACCACCACACGCGCTCACACACCGACTGCAACCGGTGTGCCGGCACCACCGGTGGTGTGCGAGCCCCCGAAGGCCGACAGCCGAGCCCCACACCGGCTACAACCGATGTGCCGGCACCACAAGTCGTGTGCGAGCCGCCCGACGGCGACACCCCAGCCGCTCACACACCACCACACGCGCTCACACACCGACTGCAACCGGTGTGCCGGCACCACAGGTCGTGTGCGAGCCCCCGGGCCGCTCAGCGCTGGTCGCGGCGGATCGGGTGGTCCTCCGGCACCTGGACGAGGACGATCCGCGTGCCGTCCGGGTCGGCGATCCACATCTCGTGCAGCCCCCACGGCTCCTGCCGCGGCTCGCGCACGACGTGGTCGGCGAGCTCGCGGTGGGCAGCCTCGAGGTCGCGGACCTGCATCCACAGGGCCACGGCGGGCCCGGGCGGTGCCTCAGCGCTGCCGGAGAGCTCCAGGTAGCCGCTGCCCATGAAGAACACGGTGCCGCCGGGGAACTCACGGGCGATCGCGAGCCCGAGCACGTCGCGGTAGAACGCGAGGCTGCGCTGCATGTCGACGGGCCGCAGCAGCACCCGTCCGGAGAGGATCTCCATCAGCCGGGGTACTCCGTGAGGTGTTCGAGCACGAGTTCGGCCAGCTGGTCGGGGGCCTCGTCGGGGATCCAGTGGCTCACGCCGCGCAGCTCGGCGTACCGGAACGGCCCCGCGACGTGCTGGTGCACGAGCTCGATGGACTGGCGGGTGAGCGCGCGGTCGCCGTCGCTCCAGACGAACAGGGTGGGCACCCGCACCGGCGGGTCGGGCTCCCCGGGCGGTCCCGCGAACATCCCCCGGTACCAGTTGAGCGCCGCGGTGAGCGCCCCCGGGTCGGCGAGCCCGGCCGCGTCGCGCTCGGCGGCGTCCTTGGACTGGCCGGTGCGGCGCAGGGCCGCGACGAACCGGCGCGAGAACGGCGCGCCGTTCGCGGCGAGCAGCCGCTCGGGCAGCCAGGGCAGCTGGATGGCGTAGACGTACCAGGACGCCAGGCCCTGCCGGGTGGTAAGGAGCGAGCGCAGGTACGCCGCGGGCGGGGGCACCGAGACGGCGGTCAACGTGCGGAGGCGGTGGCCGTGGCGGGCGGCGAGCCGCCACGCGACGGCCGCGCCCCAGTCGTGCCCGACGAGGTGCACGCGGCCAGCCGGGCCGGCGAGGCCGTCGATCACGGCGAGCGCGTCGGCGACCATCTCGTCGAGGCGGTAGGCGTCGCGGCCGGTGGGGCGGGCGCGCGGGGAGTAGCCGCGCTGGTCGGGGGCGAGCGTGCGATAGCCCTTCTCGGCGAGCCGGGCCGCGACCGTGTGCCAGGAGTCACCGCGCTGCGGAAACCCGTGCAGGAGCAGGACCGGGTCACCGTCGGGCGGGCCCGCCTCGTGCACGTCGAAGATCAAGCCGTTCCGGTGTGCGGAGGCGTTGGCCACGGTCACATTCTGCCGTGTGGTCCCCCGCCTGTCGGTTGTGCGACTCGGGTGACGTCGAGTTGGGTGGGCGCGGCGTACGGTGCATCGGGCCACCAGCGACAGGAGTGAAGAAGATCGTGACGCAGTTCCAACGGGTCGCCATCGTCAACCGCGGCGAGCCGGCGATGCGCCTCATCCACGCGGTGCGCGAGTGGAACGCCGAGCTGGACGAGGGAGACGGCGCCGCCCCGCTGCGCACGATCGCCTTGTACACGGCCGTCGACCGGCACGCGATGTTCGTCCGCGAGGCCGACGAGGCGGTGCTGATCGGCCCGGACGACCCAGAGCAGGCGTTCGCCGCGAGCCCGTACCTCGACTACGCCGAACTGGAGAAGGGGCTGCGCGCCGCCCGCGCCGACGCCGTGTGGCCGGGGTGGGGTTTCGTGTCGGAGAAGGCCGACTTCGCCCGGCTGTGCCGCGACCTCGGGATCATCTTCATCGGCCCGTCGCCCGAGGTGATGGAGCGGCTCGGCGACAAGATCGCGTCGAAGGTGCTGGCCGAGGAGGTCGGCGTGCCCATGGCCGCGTGGAGCGGCGGGCCGGTGGCCGACCTCGACGCGGCCCGCGAGCACGCAGAGCGGATCGGGTACCCGCTCATGGTCAAGGCCACCGCGGGCGGCGGCGGGCGCGGCATCCGGCGCGTCGACGCCCCCGAGCAGCTGGCGGAGGCTTTCGAGCGGGCCAGGTCGGAGGCGTCCAAGACCGCGGGCGACGCCACCGTGTTCCTGGAGCGCGCGATCCCCGGCGGACGCCACGTCGAGGTGCAGGTGGTGGCCGACGCCTCCGGTGACGTGTGGACGCTCGGCGTGCGCGACTGCTCGGTGCAGCGGCGCAACCAGAAGGTGATCGAGGAGTCGGCGTCCACCGCACTGGACGCCGAGCAGGAGCAGCTGCTGCGCTCGTCGGCGGCGGAGCTGGTGCGCGCCGCGGGCTACGTCAACGCGGGCACGGTGGAATTCCTGTACGAGCCGCGCGAGCGGCTCCTGTCGTTCCTCGAGGTCAACACGCGGCTGCAGGTGGAGCACCCGGTCACCGAGGCCACCACGGGCGTCGACATCGTCAAGCTGCAGCTGCACGTGGCGGGCGGCGGCAAGCTCGCCGACGTCGCCCCGGAGGCCCCGCAGGCGCGCGGGCACGCGATCGAGGCCCGGCTCACCGCCGAGGACCCCGAGCAGGGCTTCGCCCCGGCGCCGGGGCGCATCGAGCACCTCGCGCTGCCCAGCGGGCCCGGTGTCCGGGTCGACACCGGGGTCGCGTCGGGGGACGTGATCCCGCCCCAGTTCGACTCCATGATCGCCAAGGTGATCGCGTGGGGCCGCGACCGCGACGAGGCGCGCGCCCGGCTCTCCCGCGCGCTCAAGCAGACCGCGGCCGTGATCGACGGCGGCACCACCAACAAGGCGTTCCTGCTCGACCTGCTCGATCGTCCCGAGGTGCGCTCCGGTGACGTCGAGACCACCTGGCTCGACCGGATGATGGCCGACGGCTACGAACCGCCGCGGCGCCTGGACGTCGCCCTGCTCGCCACCGCGGTGGAGGCGCAGGACGCGCACGTGGCGCGCCAGCGCGAGCGGCTGTTCGCCTCGGCGGAGCGCGGACGTCCCGAGGTCGGCCACGAGACCTGGTACCAGGTGGACGTTCGGGCGGCGGGTGAGTCGTACCGGCTGCGGGTGGCCCAGTCGCGCGGCTCCCGCTACCACGTGGAGCTGGACGGCAAGGCGGTCGACGTCGACGCGGAGCGCACCGGCCGGTTCGAACGCAAGCTCACGGTGGCCGGGCGGTCATTCTCGGTGCTCTCGGTGCCGCAGGGATCGGACTTCCTCGTGGAGGTCGACGGCGCGGTGCACCGGATCTCCGGCGGCGAGGCCGGGATCGTGCGCGCCCCGGCACCCGCGGTGATCGTCGCGATCCCGGTGGCGCCGGGCGACGCCGTCGAGGCGGGCGACGTCGTGGCCGTCGTGGAGAGCATGAAGCTGGAGACGGCGCTGCGCGCTCCCGTGTCGGGGCGCGTGCGCGAGGTGCTCGTCTCCGCGAACACCCAGGTGGACGGCGGCACCAAGCTGGTGCGCCTCGAACCCGACGGCGACCCGGCCGCCGCCGCGACCGGCGAACGCGCCGACTTCAGCGAGCTGGCCGGCCCGCCGGTCGCCGGGTCCGACGCGGCCGCGCGGGCCGCCGACGCGCTCCGCTCGCTGCGCTTCCTGGTGCTCGGGTACGACATCGACGAACGCGACGCCCAGCCGCTGCTCGCGGCGCTGACGGCGGCCCGCGGGGAGCTCGCGCCCGACGACCCCGGCGTGCTGGCGGGCGAGATCGCGGTGCTGCGGATCTTCGCCGACCTGTGCGCGCTCTCGCGCAACCGCCGCGGCCCCGAGGACGAGACCCAGCAGGTCGACCCGGCGGGCGAGGAGGCGCGCAACCCGCAGGAGTACCTGTACGCGTTCCTGCGCTCGCGCGACGCCGACGCCGAGGGGCTGCCGGAGTCGTTCCGCGAACGGTTGCGCCGGGCGCTCGGGCACTACGGGGTGCCGGACCTGGCGCCGTCCGACACCGTCTCGACCGACGCGCTGCACAGCGCGCTCTACCGGATGTTCCTGGCGCACCGGCGGGCCACGGCGCACGTGCCGGTGGTGCTGGCGCTGCTGGAGTGGCGGCTCTCCCACCCCGAGTCGCTCCCGGAGGGCGACCGCGTGGAGTACCAGCGGGTGATCGACCGGCTCGTCACGGCCACCCAGCTGCGGCACCCCGTGGTGGGCAGTCTCGCCCGCCGCGTGCGCTACACGCTGTTCGACGCCCCGGTGATCGCGGCCGAGCGCACGGCCGGCCAGGCCGAGGTGCGGGCCGAGCTCGACCGGCTCTCCACCGACCCGGCGGAGCGGGCGCGTCAGATCGACAAGATCGTGTCGGCCGGCGAGCCCATCCTCGGCGTGTTCGGCGCCCGCCACCACGCGGCGATGCTCGAGGTGATGACGCGGCGCTACTACCGCATCCGCACCCTGCACGACCTGCAGGTCACCGACCGCGGCGGCCGCCCGCTGCTCACCACCACCTACGAGCACGAGGGGCGGGAGCTCGTCGTCCTCGCCACCACGGTGCACACCGCGGCGGACGCGCCGTCGTGGGGCGAACCGATGGCCGTGCAGGGCGACCTGCGCCGCCTCATCGCGCAGCGCACCGACGAGCGCACGGTGCTGCTCGACCTCTACGTCATCGCGGGTGAGGCCCCCGATTCCGACCCCGAGCGCTCCGCGGAGAAGATCCGCGCGATGCTCGGGCGGCTGCCGGAGCGGCTCGCGCGCGTGGCCGTGGCGGTGCGCCGCCCGCACGGCGACGAGCGCTCCGCCTGGTTCACGTTCACGCCGGGTCCGGACCGCAGGCCGGTGGAGGACCGCACGCTGCGCGGGCTGCACCCCATGGTGGCCGAGCGGCTGGGGCTGTGGCGCCTCGCCGACTTCGAGCTGACGCGGCTGCCCTCGCCGATCGACGTCCACCTGTTCCGCGCGGTCGGGCGCAACGTTCCCGACGACAAGCGGCTCATCGCGATGTCGGACGTCCGCGAGCTCACCGTGCTGCGGAACGGAGAGAGCGGGGAAGGGCGCATCCGCGCGCTGCCCCAGCTGGAGCAGGTGCTCGACTCCTGCCTCGAGGCCATCCGCTCCGCCCGGGCCGCCCACCGCGACGACGCGCGGCTCGACTGGAACCGGGTGCTGCTCTACGTCTGGCCGGTGGTCGACGTGCCGCTCGAGGAACTCGACTCCGTGGTGCGGGTGCTCGCGCCCCGCTCGGTCGGGCTCGGCCTGGAGCAGGTCGTCGTCCAGTTCCGGCACGCGGGCGACGGCAGCGCCGATACGCGCTCCGCTGACGCTGCGCGCGGCGGAGAGCCGACGGAGCTCCTGCTGCGGATGTCGCGCCCGCCGGGCGCCGGCCTCACCGTGCAGATCACCGAGCCGCCCACGGAACCCTTGCGCGAGCTCGATGCCTACGCGCAGAAGGTGATGCGGGCGCGCAGGCGCGGCGCCGTCTACCCGTACGAACTGGTGCCGATGCTGGTGCGCAACCCCGATCGCGGCGGGCCCACCGGCACGTTCACCGAGTACGACCTCGGCCCGGACGGGGCGCCCGTCCCCGTCGAGCGCCCGGCGGGGCAGAACACGGCCAACATCGTGCTCGGCACCGTCACCACGCCCACGCGGCGCTACCCGGAGGGCATGACGCGGGTGGTGCTGCTCGGCGACCCGACGAAGGCCCTCGGCGCGCTCGCCGAACCCGAGTGCGCGCGCGTGCTCGCCGCGATCGAGCTGGCCCGGCGCCTCGACGCGCCGATCGAGTGGTTCGCGGTGTCGGCGGGCGCGAAGATCGCCATGGACTCCGGTGTGGAGAACATGGACTGGATCGCCCGGGCCCTGCGCGGCATCGTCGAGTTCACGCAGGCCGGCGGCGAGATCAACGTCGTGGTCACCGGCATCAACGTGGGCGCGCAGCCGTACTGGAACGCCGAGGCCACGATGCTCATGCACACCAAGGGCATCCTGGTGATGACGCCGGACAGCGCGATGGTGCTCACCGGCAAGCAGGCCCTCGACTACTCCGGCGGCGTCTCCGCCGAGGACAACTTCGGCATCGGCGGCTACGACCGGATCATGGGACCGAACGGGCAGGCCCAGTACTGGGCGCCGGACCTGTCCGGGGCGGTGGACGTGCTGCTCGCCCACTACGAGCACACCTACCGCGCGCCCGGCGAGCGGTTCCCGCGGCCGGCGCCCACCACCGACCCGGTGGACCGCGACATCTCCGACTCCCCGCACTCCGGTCCCGGATGCGACTTCACGCGCGTCGGGGAGATCTTCTCCGCCAACCCGGAGCGCAAGAAGCCGTTCGACATCCGCTCGCTGCTGCGGGCGGTGGCCGACGCCGACCACCCCACGCTCGAACGCTGGGTCGACATGATCGACGCCGACGGCGTGGTCGTGCTCGACGCGCACCTGGGCGGGCAGCCGATCTGCCTCATCGGCGTCGAGTCCCGCCCGCTGCCCCGGCGCGGGATCGTGCCGATGGACGGGCCCACCACGTTCACCGCGGGCACCCTGTTCCCGAAGTCGTCCAAGAAGATGGCCCGGGGGATCAACGCGGCCAGCGGCAACCGCCCGCTGGTGATCCTCGCCAACCTCTCCGGCTTCGACGGCTCCCCCGAGTCGCTGCGCCAGCTGCAGCTGGAGTACGGCGCGGAGATCGGCCGGGCCGTCGTGAACTTCGACGGGCCGATCGTGTTCTGCGTGGTCTCCCGCTACCACGGCGGCGCGTACGTGGTGTTCAGCGGCACCCTCAACGACAACATGGAGGTCGCCGCCGTCGAGGGCTCCTACGCGTCGGTGATCGGTGGCGCGCCCGC
The DNA here is from genome assembly GCF_042657305.1 of Pseudonocardia zijingensis. NCBI lineage: Bacteria > Bacillati > Actinomycetota > Actinomycetes > Pseudonocardiales > Pseudonocardiaceae > Pseudonocardia > Pseudonocardia zijingensis. Next base: position 80,915 of record NZ_JBHSKO010000013.1, read on the forward strand.
CGCGGCCGTCGTGTTCGCCGGGGAGGTCAACAAGCGCACCGCCGCCGACCCGCGCATCGCCGACCTGGAGGCCCGCATCGCCGAGGCCCGCCAGAACGGCGCCGACGAGGAGGCCGCCCGGCTCACCAACGAGCTCGCCGTCCTGCGCCCGGGCGTGCGGGCGGAGGTGCTGGGCACGGTCGCCGACGAGTTCGACGCCGCCCACAGCGTGGAACGCGCGCAGCGGGTGGAGTCGGTGGATGTGATCGTCCCGGCGCCGGGCCTGCGCCCGTACCTGGCAGACGCGGTCCAGCGTGGAATGGAAAAGGCGGGCGCGAAGCGCTGAGGGAGGCCCGACGGGCGCGGGGCCGGCCGGCTCAAGAGCACACGCGCTTCGCGCGCAGCACCCTCTCGACGGCGGCGTCGTTCGCGGCCGGATCGAGGCCTGCCCGCTCCAGGTGGTCCAGCACCGGGGTGATGCGGCCGCCGCTGGACCACAGCGCCATGTCGGCGCCGGCCTCCAGCGCCGTCTCGACGGCCTCGGGCAGCGTGAACTCGTCGGTGACTGCGTCCATGGCGCCGAGGTCGTCGGTGAGCACGAGGCCGTCGAACCCGATCTCCTCGCGCAGCAGCGCGTACACCTCGGGGGTGAGCGAGCTGGGCAGGTCCTTCGTCAGGCCGGGGACGTCCAGGTGGCCGACGAGCACGCCGGTGCGCCCGTCGGCGAGCGGGCCTCCGGGGCCGAGCAGGGTGGCGTAGGGCCGCAGGTCGTCGGCGCGCATGTCGTCGAGCGCGGGGGTGGTGACGCGCCCCTTGTGCGAGTCGCCGTCGGCGCGGCCGTGCCCCGGGAAGTGCTTGAGCACGGTGTAGACGCCGGCCGCGCGCTGGCCTTCGGCGAAGGCCCCCGCGTAGTCGGTGACCGTCTCCGGATCGTCGCCGAAGGACCGGTCGCCGATGGCGGCCGAGCGCCCGGTGACGTCGACGGTCGGGGCGAGGTTCACCGTGATCCCCCGCGCGAGCTGCTCGCGGCCCCGCTCCTCGCCCAGCGCCCGCACCTGCTCCGGGGTGCGGCTGCGCGCCATGGCGCGCGCGCTGGGCATGTCGCCGTCGAGGTCGTCGATGCGCTGGACGCGCCCGCCCTCGTCGTCGACGGCCACGGCGAGCGGGATCCGAGACATCGCCTGCACGCCGCGCAGCGCCTGGTCGGTGAGCAGCGCGGTGGCGTTGCCGCCGATGAAGATCCCGCCGACCTGGGTGGTGCGCACGTTCTCGGCGGTCGAGCGGGGATCGGTGCCCTCGACGCCGACCATGAGGCGCTGGGCCAGCCGGTCGCGCGGCGACATCGCCGCCACCACGTCCGTGCAGCGCGGGAGCCGATCGGGACCCAGGTGCTCCCCGGTGAGCGGGGGCGGAGCTGGTGGTGGGGGCGCCGGGGTGGCCGCCGCGGGGCCTGCGCCGAGGACCACGCCGACCAACGCCGCGAGCAGCGCCGCGCAGAACTTGCGAACCGTCATCCCGGCCCATCCTCCTCCGCCCGGGAGCGCCGGCCCGTCCGGGCTCAGACGAGCGGCGGAACCCGTTCCCCCTCCGGCGGCGGACCGGGCGGGGTGCCGTCGCCGAACGGCCGCCCGCCGAGCTCCTCGCGCCCGTGCGGCGTGAGCCAGCCCCGCGGGTCGGGGCCGAGCGGGACGATCCCGGTCGGGTTCACGGTCCGGTGCACCCCGTAGTAGTGCTGCTTGATCTGCTCGAAGTCGATCGTGTCGCCGAAACCGGGGGTCTGGAACAGGTCCCGCGCGTACGCCCACAGCACCGGCATCTCGGTGAGCTTCTGCCGGTTGCACTTGAAGTGGCCGTGGTAGACGGCGTCGAAGCGGACGAGCGTGACCCACAGCCGGATGTCGGCCTCGGTGATGGTGTCGCCCACCAGGTAGCGCCGCGTGGCCAGGCGGTCCGAGAGCGCGTCGAGCCGGTCGAACAGCGCCCGGTAGGCCTTCTCGTAGGCGTCCTGCCCGGTGGCGAACCCGCACTTGTAGACGCCGTTGTTGACGTCGTGGTAGACGGCGTCGTTGATCTCGTCGATCTCCTCCCGGTGCGCCTCCGGGTACAGGTCGGGCGCACCGTCGCGGTGGTGGGCGCGCCACTGCGTGGACAGGTCGAGCGTGAGCGCCTGGAAGTTGTTGGTCACCGCCTTGCCGCTCGCGATCTCGACCACGGTGGGCACGGTGACGCCGTCGTCGTAGCCGGGGTGCGCGGCCTCGTACGCCTCGCGCAGGTACTCGATGCCGAGCACCGGGTCGCGGTTGTCGGGGTCGTTGTGGAACCGCCAGCTCCGCTCGTCGTGCAGCGGGCCCGCGATCCCCATCGACAGCACCGGCTCCAGGCCGAGCAGGCGCCGGACGATCACCGACCGGTTGGCCCACGGGCAGGCCCGCGCGACCACGAGCCGGTACCGCCCGGGCTCGACGGGCCACGCCGACGACCCGTCCGACGTGATCCGCTCGGTGAGCGCGACGGGCTCCCGTTCGAACGCCCCGGTGCTGCTGGACTGGGTAGCGGTCATGCGCCCGAATGTATGCGGCGCTCGCCCGTTCCGCCGGTCAGTCGTCGTCCCCGCCGTCGTCGTCGCCGTCCTGCTGGGTGACGCCGGGCGCGCCCTCGCCGTCGTCGTCGCCCTCGCCACCGCCGCACGAGCCGGCCGAGGTGAGCACGAGCGCCGCGGCCGCGAGGACGGTGGCGATGGTGCGGGTCAGGCTCGTTCGTCCCATGTGTCCACCTTGCCAGGCTCGGGACCGAAGACCCAGTAGCGCATCACGAGGAACCGGGCGGCGCCGCCGAGCACGCTGGCCGCGACGAGCACCGCGGTCTGCTCCAGCGGGGTGGGCGCGTCGACCACCAGGCCGAGGAGCAGCAGGACCGCCGAGCTGTAGAACGCGTAGAACAGCACGGTGCCGCCGACCTGAACGCGGGAACGCCAGCGGTGTGCCCCCGATGCCCCGAACGTGAACCGGCGGTTGGCCTCCGTGCTCACCGCTGTGCTCACGAGCAGGGCGACGATGTTGGCGGGCACCGCCTCCACGCCGGCCGTGCGCAGGGACAGGAACGCCGCGGCGCTAACCGCCGTGCCGAGACCGCCCACCATCACGTAGCGCACGACCTGCACGAACAGGGGGTGGCGCAACCGGAAGCGAGCCGCCGCGACCAGCGGGCTCACCATCTGCACCACACCCCTCCCGGCCGCTCCGCGTGGATCACCTTTATCCCATCGGCGGCTTGGGACGCGCTGTCCCACACCTGTGGGAACGCCGTGCGCGGAGCGTCATTCCGGGGTGTGCCTCCCCCGAAGGGCAGGAAAGCCACATTCAGGGCCGGAGCGGCCCTGAATGTGGCTTTCCTGAACTCCCGGGGGACGCGTCAGACCTGCAGGAACACCGTCTCCCCCTCGCCCTGCAGCCGGATGTCGAACCTCAGCACACCCTCCCCCGCCTCCTCGGCCACCAGCGTGGCCGCCCGCTCCGGCGGGAGGGAGGACAGCAGCGGGTCGGCGGCGTTGGCCTCGGTCTCGTCCGGGAAGTAGATGCGCGTGGTCAGGTGCTGCAGCAGGCCGCGGGCGAGCACCGTGACGTCGATGTGCGGGGCCTGGCCGTCGCCGATCGCGCCGGGCTTGACCGTGACGATCCGGAACCGCCCCTCGTCGTCGGTCGAGCAGCGGCCGAAGCCGGCGAACCCGGAACCCGAGGCGCCGCGCGGGTCGTCGGGGTGGTCGAAGCGGCCGTCCGGGTCGGCCTGCCAGGTCTCGACCACGCCGTCGGGGACGGGGGCGCCGGCGCCGTCGAGGAGCACGCCCTCGATGCGGATCGCCCCCGGGCTGCCCTCCGGCACCACGAGGTGGCCGTCGGCCCAGGTCAGCCCGAGCGAGAGGAACGGGCCGACGGTCTGCGACGGGGTCACCAGGTCACTCATGGGGCTCCTCGAACGGGGTCTGCTCGCGGCCGCGCAGCACGATGTCCCAGCGGTAGGCGAGCGCCCAGTCGGGCTGGGTGGCCTCGAGGTCGAACGTCGAGATCATGCGTTCGCGGGCCTTCGGGTCCGGCACGGAGTTGAAGATGGGGTCCTGGCCGAACAGCGGGTCGTCCGGGAAGTACATCTGGGTGACGAGCCGCTGCGTGAACGCCCGCCCGAACAGCGAGAAGTGGATGTGCGCGGGCCGCCAGGCGTTGCGGTGGTTGCCCCACGGGTAGGCGCCGGGCTTGATGGTGGTGAAGGAGTACTCGCCCTTGTTGTCGGTGAGCACCCGCCCGCCGCCGGTGAAGTTCGGGTCGAGCGCGCCGGCCCAGTTGTCGTTCTTGTGCGGGTAGCGGCCGGAGGCGTTGGCCTGCCACACCTCGACGAGGGTGTCGGGCACGGGCCGGCCGTCGCTGTCGAGCACGCGCCCGAACACGATGATCCGCTGGCCGATCGGCTCACCCGCGTGCTGCGTGGTGAGGTCGTGGTCGCTCGGGCCGATCAGGTCGTTGTGCCCGGCCGTCAGCAGCGGGCCGGTGACCTCGGTGAGCCGGTGCCGCAGCACGATCGGCGCCTGCGACGGCGCCCGCAGCGACGTGCTCTTGTAGCCCGGGTAGTCGAGCGGCGGGTGGGTGCCCGGCGGGGGCGGGCGGTAGCCGGCGGGGTGCGCGAGCGTCATTCAGCATCCTCCTCCATGAGGTAGGCCGGTGTAGTTCTCGGCCAGGCTGGTGGCGGCGGCGCGGGAGGCCACCGTGTAGCGCAGCTGTGACAGCTGCAGCCGTCGCGTGAACGGGTCGCCGTCGGGCGAGTTGTGGAGCATCGACGTCATCCACCACGAGAAGTGCTCCGCCCGCCAGACGCGCCGCAGGCAGGTGTCGGAGTAGGCGTCGAGGCCGGTCTCGCCGCCGCCTGCGAACCAGGCGGTGAGGGCCTCGGCGAGTACGCGCACGTCGGCGATGGCGAGGTTCATGCCCTTCGCCCCCGTCGGGGGCACGATGTGCGCCGCGTCGCCGGCCAGGAAGAGCCGCCCGTGGCGCATCGGCTCGGCCACGAAGCTGCGCATCCCGGTGACGCCCTTCTCCAGCACCGGGCCCTCGTTGAGGGTGAACCCGTCGGCGGCCAGGCGCGTGCCCAGCTCGTCCCAGATCCGGCTGTCGGGCCAGTCGGCGACGTCGGTGTCCGGGGGCACCTGCAGGTACAGCCGGGTGATCTCCGGGCTGCGCATCGAGTAGAGCGCGAACCCGTTGTCGTGGCTCGCGTACGCGAGCTCGTGCCGGGTGGGCGCGGCCTTGGCGAGGATCCCCAGCCACGCGTAGGGGTACTCGCGGTCGAACACCTCCGGCCGGTAGGCGGCGCGGCTGATGCCGTGGAAGCCGTCGCAGCCCGCCACGACGTCGCAGCGCAGCTCGTGACGCGCGCCGTCCGGGCCGGTGTAAGAGATCACCGGCGCGTCCGCGAGCCCGGAGAGCGCGACGTCGGAGACCTCGAACCGCAGGTCGCCACCCGCGGCCAGGCGGGCCGCGATGAGGTCCTTGACCACCTCCTGCTGCCCGTAGACGGTGATGCCGCGGCCCACGAGGTCGATGAAGTCGATGCGGTGGTCCACGCCCTCGAAGCGCAGCGACACACCCTCGTGCGGCATGCCCTCGCGGTCGAGCCGGTCGGCGAGCCCGACCTCGCGCAGCAGCTCCACGGTGGGGTGCTCGAGCACGCCCGCCCGCACGCGGTGCTGCACGTACTCGCGGCTGCGCACCTCGAGCACCACAGAGTCGATCCCGGCGCGGGCGAGCAGGTGCGACAACAGCAGGCCCGCCGGTCCCGCGCCCAGGATCCCGACCTGCGTACGCATGCGGGAAGCCTGACGCACCCGGAGCGCGACCTCGACGCGCCTTCCGGCCAGTGGAAGACGCACGGCAGACTTGGCGGGTGGCCGAGACGGTGACGGGACGCGTGCTGCGGGTGCTCGCGGCGTTCAGCGCCGAGCGCCCGGAGCTGGGGCTCACGGAGCTGTCGCGCCGCGCGCACCTCCCGCTCAGCACCACGCACCGGCTCGTCGGCGAACTCTCCGAATGGGGAGCCCTCGAACGGGGCACGGACGGGCGCTACCGGGTCGGGCTGCGACTCTGGGAGGTGGGCGCGCTCGCCCCGCGCGGGCTGGGCCTGCGCGAGTCGGCGATGCCGTTCCTGGAGGACCTCTACGAGGTCACCCGCCAGAACGTCCAGCTCGCGGTGCTCGACGGCACCGACGTCGTGTTCGTCGAGCGGATCTCCGGCCGCGGCGCCGTCAACGTGATCACCCGCGTGGGCGGCAGGCTCCCGCTGCACGCCACCGGTGTGGGGCTCGTCCTGCTCGCGTACGCCCCGCCGGAACTGCAGGAACAGGTGCTCGCCTCGCCGCTGAAGCGCTACACGGAACGCACGATGTGCGACCCGGACGAGCTGCGCCGCGCGCTCGCCGAGGTCCGGCGCACCGGGGTGGCCGTGAGCGACCGGCAGATCGAGCTGATCTCCCTGTCGGTCGCGGCTCCCGTCCGCGGGGTGCAGGACGAGGTGGTGGCCGCGCTGTCGGTGGTGGTGCCCGCGGAGACCTCGGACGCCCGCGCGTACGTCCCGGTGGTCCGGGCGGCGGCGCGGGGCATCTCCCGCGTCCTCGGCGCCCCGGAGCCCCGCCGCCGGTGACGGGAGGGGCGCTCAGTCCGGCGGGCGCTGCCAGAGGCCGCGGGGCCGCACGCGGCGGGTGCCGCGGTGGGGCCGGTTGAGCGCCTCCGCCACGAACCACCAGGCCTCGTCGCGGGTGTCGGCCCAGCCGTGGGACGTCTTCCCGTGGTCCAGGACCACCGTCCAGCGGTACCGGCCGGTGCGCTCGTGGAACGTCACCGACCCCCGCTGCTGTGACTCGATCATCCGCCGCGCCGCCGCCTCGTCCGGGGCCTCGCCCATCGCGAACCCGCCTCCCGGGAGCGCCGTCATCCAGAACGCCATGCGGTCAACGATAGCGGTAACCACGTGCAAACGCGACAAGTGCGAGTCATTCTGAGTTAAGACGCGTGATCTGCAGTGATCACGACTTAATAGCGCCAGCTGCGACTACCTGCGCATATGGTCGAACCATGACGACACCGCGCCTGGTCACCACGGGTGAGCTCGCGCGTGCGCTGGGGCTCCATCCCAGGACCTTGCAGCGCTACCGGAGCCTGGGCGTCCTCGTTCCCGAGCTGGAGTCCCCCGGCGGCCACGCCCGATGGGACGTCGAGAAGGTCAAGCAACAGCTCCGGGAGCTGCGCCGCAAACCCGAGTGATCCTCCCCCGGACCGGGCTTGCGCCCACCCCGCCATGGGCCCACGATCGCCGCGTGGACGTCCTGGAGTTCCGCCCGAAGCCCGATCAGTACGCGTGGACGTTCGGCGGTGTCGCCCCGACCCACCGGATCACCCCCGGCACGGCGCTGAAGCTGTGGACCGAGGACGCGTTCTCCGGCCGGCTGCAGCGCACGAGCGACCGGCCGTCGCAGGTGCTGAACATAGCCGAGGTGAACCCGCAGACCGGTCCGTTCTACGTCGAGGGCGCCGAGCCGGGTGACACGCTCGCGCTGCACATCGTGGACCTCACCCCGGCGCGCGACTGGGCGGCGTCCACCACGATCCCGTTCTTCGGGGCGCTCACCGGCACCGACCGCACCGCGCTGCTCAACGACCCGCTGCCCGAGCAGACGTGGATCTACGAGCTGGACCGCGCCCGCGGCATCGTGCGCTACGAGGCGCAGCGCAGCTCGTTGTCGCTGGAGCTTCCGATCGCGCCGATGCTGGGCACGGTGGGCGTGGCCCCGCCGGGCCGGGAGGTGCGGTCGAGCCTCGTGCCCGACACGTTCGGCGGCAACATGGACACCCCCGAGATGCGGGCGGGCACCACCTGCTTCCTCGGCGTCAACGTCGAGGGCGCCCTGTTCTCCGTCGGCGACGGGCACTACCGGCAGGGCGAGGGCGAGAGCTGCGGCACGGCGGTCGAGGGCGCGATGGACGTCACGCTGATCGTCGAGCTGATCAAGGGGCACGCCCCCGCGTGGCCACGGCTGGAGCACGACGAGCACTACGCGGTGGTGGGTTCGGCCCGTCCGCTCGAGGACGCGTGGCGCGCGAGTCAGGTCGGCATGATCGCCTGGCTCGGCGAGCTGTACGGGCTCGACCCGCTCGACGCCTACCAGTTGCTCACCCAGATCAGCCGCTCGCCGCTGGCGAACGTGTGCGACACGAACTACAGCGCGGTGACCAAGGTCGAGAAGTCGCTCCTGCCCGCCGCCGACGCCTTCGACGGCATGCACCGCCACCTGCGCGAGCAGGCCGCAACCCTCTAGGAGGAACTCCGTGGATCTGCAACTCGCCGGCAAGACGGCCCTGGTCACCGGCGGCACGAAGGGCATCGGGCGCGCGATCGTCGAGGGGCTCGTGGCGGAGGGCGCCAAGGTCGCCTTCTGCGCCCGCACCGACGCGGACGTCAAGGCCGCGGAGGAGACCTTGCGCGAAGCCGGCCACGACGTCGCCGGCACGGCGGTCGACGTCGCCGACGGGTCGGCGGTCCGCGCATGGGTGGAGGCGTCGGCCGAGCGGTTCGGTGGCATCGACATCGTCGTCGCGAACGTCTCGGCCCTCGCGATCGGACCGGGCGAGGCGAACTGGCGGGCGAGCTTCGAGGTCGACCTCATGCACACCGTCCACATGGTCGAGGCGGCCCTGCCCCACCTCGAGCGCAGCGACGCCGCGTCGATCATCGCTGTGTCGAGCGTGTCCGGCCGAGAGATCGACTTCGCCGACGGGTCGTACGGCGTGATGAAGGCGGCGCTCGTGCACTACGTGTCGGGGCTGGCCTACGACCTGGCCCCGAAGGGCATCCGGGCCAACGCCGTCTCCCCCGGCAACGTCTACTTCGAGGGCGGGGTCTGGCACAACGTCGAGCAGAACAACCGCGAGCTCTTCGACCACGCGCTCGGCCTCAACCCCACCGACCGGATGGGCACGCCCGAGGAGACCGCCTACGCCGTGGTCATGCTCGCGAGCCCGCGCGCGTCCCGGATCAGCGGCACCAACCTCGTGGTCGACGGTGCCCTCACGCGAGGGGTGCAGCTCTAGCGCCATGCGCGAATTCCGCATCGAAGTCCCCGAGTCGGAGCTCGACGACCTGCGCGAGCGGCTCGCCCGCACCCGCTGGCCCGACCCGGCCACCGCGCCGGGGTGGGCGCAGGGCGTGCCGCTGGACTACGCCCGCGAGCTGTGCGACCACTGGGCCCGCCGCTACGACTGGCGCCGCTGCGAGGCGCAGGTCAACGCGCTGCCGAGCTTCCGCACGGGGCTGGACGGCGGTGGGGACGACACGGTCGAGGTGCACCTGCTGCACGTGCGCTCGCCGCACCGGAGCGCGCTCCCGCTGCTGCTCACCCACGGCTGGCCGGGGTCGATCGTGGAGTTCCTCGACATCGTCGAGGCGCTCACCGACCCGCCGGACCCCGCCGACGCGTTCCACCTCGTGATCCCGTCGCTGCCCGGGTACGGGTTCAGCGGGAAGCCGACCGTCCCGGGCTGGGGCGTGGAGCGGATCGCCACCGCGTGGGCCCAGCTCATGGACCGGCTCGGCTACGACCGCTACGGCGCGCACGGCGGCGACTGGGGCTCGATGATCTCCTCCGCGCTGGGCACCGGGGCGCCGGAGAACGTCGTGGGGATCCACCTGACGATGCCGCTCGCGGCGCCTCCGCCCGAGGCCGAGCGGCAGCCGCTGAGCGCGGCCGAGCAGGAGTCGCTGGCCACGCGCGAGACCTTCCTGAAGCGCGGCACAGGCTACTCCCGAGAGCAGGCCACCCGGCCGCAGACGCTCGGCTACGCGCTGGCGGACTCGCCGTCCGGGCAGTGCATGTGGGTCGTGGAGAAGTTCTGGGACTGGACCGACTGCGCGGGGCACCCGGAGAACGTGATCTCACGGGACCGGCTGCTCGACAACGTGATGTTCTACTGGCTGCCGGGCAGCGGCGCGTCCTCGGCGCGGCTGTACTGGGAGAGCTACGACCGCAGGCGCACGGACGAGGTGCCGGTGCCCACGGGGATCACGCTCTTCCCGCAGGAGCTGGTGCGGTTGCCGCGCCACTGGCTGGAGCGCCGGTTCACGGACCTGCGGTTCTGGAACGAGCCTGCGGTCGGCGGCCACTTCGCGGCGCTGGAGCAGCCGGACGTGCTGGTGGAGGACCTGCGCGCGTTCTTCCGCAAGCTCCGCTGACCCCCGTACCAACGGCACCTTCGTCCGATAGAGCGGTACGAGGGTGCCGTTGGTACGTCAGGAACTCCGCGCCGCGCGCAGGAGCAGGTGCATGCCCACGTCCGTGGAGCGCTCCCGGATGTCGGCGCGGCCGCCGGGCAGGCGCGGGTCGCGGGCGATCACCTGGCCGTCGGCCGTGGTGACGCAGAAGCAGACGTAACCCACGGGCTTGGCCTCGGTGCCACCGCCGGGGCCGGCCACCCCGGTGATCCCGATGCCGACGTCGGCGCCGAACCGCTCCCGCGCCCCGTCGGCCAGCGCCCGCGCCACCTCGGGCGACACGGCGCCGTGGGTGGCGATCATCTCGGCGGGCACGCCGAGCAGGTCGGTCTTCGCGGTGTTCGAGTAGGCCACCACGCCGCCCGCGACGTAGTCGGACGACCCGGCCAGGTCGACGAGCCGCGAGGCGAGCATGCCGCCGGTGCACGACTCGCCCGTGGCGACGGTCCACCTGCGCTCGCGCAGTGCGCGGGCGAGCAGCTCGTCGGTGCTGGTGCCGTCGTCGCTCACCAGGTGCCGGGCGTGCCGGCGGCCCAGTTCGGCGTGCAGCGCGTCGGCGACGTCGCCCGCACCGGGTTCCGGACGCATGTCGACCTCGAGCTCCGAACGGCGCAGGCAGGTGGTGATCTCGACGCCGGACAGGTCGCGCTCCGCCCCGATCTCACGCAGGGTGGCGGCGATCTCCGACTCCGGCAGGCCGAAGAAGCGCAGCGACCGGGCGTCGGCGGCGGGCACCCGGGCCAGCAGGTCCCGCACCGGCGGGGCGGCCAGCGCGGCGGGCCACATGCCCTGCAGCTCGCGGGGCGGACCGGGCAGCACCACGACCAGCGGGCCGCCGGGCCGGGGCACCACCAGCCCGGGGGCGGTGCCCACCGGGTCGAGGGCCACCGCGCCCCGGGGCACCATGGCCTGCTTGCGGTTGGCGGCCTCGAGGGCCGGGCCGCCGAAGCCGGTGCGGGCGGCGAACCCGGCGAGGATCCCCGACACCCGCTCGTACACGGCCTCGTCCAGTTCGAGCGGCACACCCGCGAAACCGGCCACCACCTCGGCGGTCAGGTCGTCGGCCGTGGGGCCGAGCCCGCCGCTCGTGACCACCAGCTCGCAGCCCTCCGCGACCGCCAGGTCCAGGGCGCGGACGAGGTCGTCGGGACGGTCGCCGACGAGCTGCACGTGCGCCACCTCGAAGCCGAGCGCGGTGAGCTCGCGCGCCAGCCACGGGCCGTTGCGGTCGGAGATCACCCCGGTCAGCAACTCGCTCCCGGTGACGACGACGGCGGCCCGCGGCCGCGAAGCGGTGCTCATCAGGCGGCTACCGCGTCGAGTGCCGCCACCGCGGACTCGTCGCCGATCCGCACGGCCGCACCCACGCGCAAGGCGTCGACGCACAGCGCGCCCATGCCCGCCGAGCGGGCGGGCCCGATCGCGGCGAGGTGGCCGGGCCCCCGGTCGGGGTGGGCGGCGTCGGTGACCAGGCGCAGGTCGGCGCCGTAGCGGCGGGAGCCCTGCGCGAGCGAGCCGAGCCCGGGAACGAGCCGGTCGAGCGCGCGGGCCCACAGCGACAGGCCTGCGTCGGCGTCGTGGTGCAGGTCGTCGGAGCCCCGGCACAGCAGCACGAGCACGTGGGTGGCGCCGCCGCGCAGGGCCCGTGCCATCGCCAGCGGCTCGGCGACCGACCCGTCCACCCAGCGCCGCCCGCCCCACGGGATCGGCGGTCCGGCCAGGAGCGGGATGGCGGCGCTCGCGCGCAGCGCCTGCTGCCAGTCGGCCACCGTCTCCATCCCCTCCAGGGTGTGGGCGGTCAGGTCGGCGGCGTCGGTGGCCACCACGCGCAGCGGAGCGGGCGTGTGCCCCAGCGCGTGCCAGGCGAGGGGCTTGCGCTCGCCGAGCACGTCGTTCACGAGGTGGTCGAGCGCGACGACGGGCCGCCGGGTGCCGAGCCTGCGCATGTTGATGAAGACGTCGGTGCAGAGGTCCTCGGGGTAGCTCGCCGCGCACGCGGCGGCGTCGCCGGTGAGGAACGCCGCACCGCTGAACCCGCCGGAGGACGCCCCGTAGACCTCGTCGAACGCCGGCACGAGGCCGGCGCGGTCGAGCGCGCGCAGCATCCCGGCCACGTACGCGCCCCGCATGCCTCCCCCGCCGATGACGAGGGCGACCCGGTGCTCGTCGGTGCGGGCACCGGGTGTGCTGCGCGCCGCATGCCGGCGGCACAGGACATCGATGACCTCCCGGTCACCGTGCAGGAAGGGGACGGGAGACTCCATCGGCACCTGACGAGGGTAACGGGACGGGCGCCGGGACCGACCCGATGCCACGGCCGGTGCCCGGGCGATGACGGCGGGCAGCACTCGCCGCGGCTAGTCTGTCGGCGGGCGCTGCGGCCGGCACGGGCGCCGGAACGGCAGGTCGGCACGTCCGGGCGGGGTGAGTCCGAACGGGTGGCGGGCCACCGGGGCCGGCCGGCAGCGGGGAGCACGGGGAGTGACCACCCTCCGTTCCGACTGCTCCATGTGAACGGCGTCCTCGGGCAGAGGTTGCGCCCAACTTCTCGTCGCGCGCCGAGCGGCAAGCCGAGCGCGCCCATTGTCAGGCGCTGGCGGCGAGCGGTTATCGAGAAACGTCGAGCGGTCAGCCAGGAAACGTTACTGCTATTCGGCGACGCATCACAAGATTCCTCCGAGCGAGTGATTAAAACAGTGATCGAGATCACAGGGCTTGGTTACAAAGAGCTGTGACTCTCTCAGGTAGCTCACCCCACTGGATGACGAACCCTCCAGGTACCCTGTCGACGACCTGGGAAAACCCCGACATCCAGGCGCCCGCATCCCGCCTTGCAGTTGCGGAGCGTGACGAAGGACCTGGACGACCGCAGATCGGCGGACTGCGAAACCATCGTCCGCCAGAGGCGACCGGAACGGTCGTCATTGAATTGGAGGGCATTCCATGCAGTCGTCGAGGATCTTCATCGTCGGATCGGGCGTCGTGGGAGCTGCAACGGGTGGCGGCTTCCGGGATGCCGGCCACGACGTGACGTTCATCGACATCAACGAGGCCCGCGTCGCCGAGCTGCGCGAGCGCGGGTGGGACGTCCGCACCGAGATCGACCTCGCCGACGAGCCCGAGTCGATCATCTTCCTGACCCTGCCCACACCGCACGAGGGTCACCGCTACGACCTGTCGGCGTTCAGCGCGGGCACCGCGTCGGTCGGCAAGGCCCTCGCCGGCTCGGCCGCCCGCCACACCGTCGTCGTGCGCTCCACCGTGCCTCCGGGCACCACCGAGGGCCTGGTCAAGAACACCCTGGAGGAGCACTCCGGGATGAAGGCCAACGAGGGCTTCGGGCTGGCCTCGAACCCCGAGTTCCTGCGCGCGGTCTCCGCGGCCGAGGACTTCGCCAACCCGTGGATGACGATCGTCGCCAGCCGCGACCCGCAGAACGTCGAGCGGCTGCGGGAGCTGCTGTCCCCGTTCGGCGGCGAGCTGCGCACCTTCACCAACCCGGCCGAGGCCGAGTTCATCAAGTGCGCGCACAACATCTTCAACGCCACCAAGATCAGCTTCTGGAACGAGATGTGGCTCGTCGCCCAGAAGCTGGGCCTCGACCTCGACCCGATCGCCGCCACCGTGGCGCGCTCGGCCGAGGGCTCGATCAACCCCGAGTACGGCATCCGCGGCGGCGCCCCCTACGGCGGCGTGTGCCTGCCCAAGGACACCTGCGGCTTCCTCGGCTTCGCGTCCAACATCGACGTCGACATGCCGCTGCTCTCGGCGGTCGTTGAAACGAACGATCGACTCGCGGCGATCGTCTCAGAGGAGGTCGACACGGCCACGCACGCTGCTTCACACGCGCAGCTGCGCCAGGCCGCCAGTGGAAAGGAGACGGCTGCTGCCGCCGTGGCGAGCGGGCAGCAGCAGCACGAGCCGGCATGAATCTTCCCGCGTACTACTACGTGCTGGGCACCCCGCTAGGGGTGCTCGGCCTCATCCGGTGGGCCACCTGGTTGGTCCGCCGGATCCCCGCGGTCCTCTACAAGCCGGCGGTGAACAACTACCGGCTACCGATGAGCATCGTGGTCCCCACCTACCAGGAGGACCCCCAGATCTTCGCGATGGCGATCGAGTCCTGGCTGGCGAACAACGTCGAGGAAGTGATCCTCGTCATCGACGCCTCGGACACGACCTGCCAGGAGATCGCTCGCCGGTACCCGGTCCGGATCGTGATCACCGACGTCCCCGGCAAGCGCGACGCGCTGCGCCGGGGCTGGCGGGCGGCGCGCACCGATCTCGTGGCGCTCGTCGACTCCGACACGATCTGGGCCCCCGACGTCGCCGACGAGGTGTGCAAGCCGTTCGCCGACCCCCGCATCGGCGGGGTCGGCACCCGGCAGAGCGTCTACGGGACCAAGGGGTTCCTCGCGCGGATCACCGACATGTTCCTCGACAACCGGTACTACGACGAGAACGCCAGCCAGACCCTGCTGGGCCAGGCCGTCGCGTGCTTGTCCGGCCGTACCGCGATCTACCGCCGCAGCCTGCTGCTGGAGATCGAGGCCGAGTTCATGCAGGAGAAGTTCTGGGGCATCCCCTGCCTGTCGGGGGACGACAAGCGCCTCACCACGCTCACGCTCGAGCACGGTTACCTCACCTACATGCAGCGCACCGCCGTGGTGTGGTCGACGTTCCCCGACAAGTGGCGCATCTTCTTCAAGCAGCGGGTGCGGTGGGCGCGCAACACGTGGCGTTCCGACATGCGCGCGCTGTCGAAGGCGTGGGTGTGGAAGCACCCGTTCCTCGCCTACACGATGGTCGACAAGGCGGTGTCGGGCTTCACGGTGCTGCTCGGCCCGATCTTCCTCGTCACGGCGCTGATCGCGCAGGAGTACATCGTGGCGCTCATCCTCGTCGCGTGGTGGCAGGTCAGCCGCGCGGCGAAGTTCCTGCCCCACATCGTGCGCAGGCCGTCGAGCTTCTTCTTCGTCCTGGGCTACGTGGTCGTCTCGTGGCTCATGGCGCTCATCAAGATCCGTGCCCTGATGACGATCCGCTACCAGAAGTGGGGCACGCGCCAGGTTGCCGTCGAGAACGGCCAGGTCGTCCGCACCGCGGGCGCAGGCGGCGGCATGGAGGAAGACGCGACCATCCCGATGCGCGCGGTCGGGGTCGGGAGGGCAGCATGACCAACCCCCGTACTGGCCGGCGACGCCTCGCCAGGATCATCGTGGCGAGCCTCGCCGTCGGCACGCTCGCACTCCCGCTCACGGCCGGTTCGGCCGTCGCGGCCACCGCCGGCGCGGCGGTGGCCCAGACGCCGCCCTCGGGTGGCGACGACACGTCCGGTGGCTCCACGGGCGGGAGCAGCGAGCCCGACGACCCGGGCGGCGACGACGGCGGCAGCGGCGGGGGTGGCAGCGGCGGCGGCAGCGGCGGGAACGACGGCGGCAGCGGCGGGTCCGACGGCGGCAGCGGCGGGAGCGGCGGCAGCACACCGCGGCCGAACCCCGGCGGTGGCGTCACCCCGCGGCCCACCGGCCCCTCGCAGCAGGAGCTGGAGGAGAAGCGCCGGCAGGAGCAGCAGCGCAAGGAAGAGGAGAAGCGCCAGAAGGAGGCGGCCGAGGCGGCCCGCAAGGCCGAGGAGAAGCGCCTCAAGGAGATCGAGCGGCAGCGGCGCGAGGCCGCCGAGCGGGCCGAGCAGGCCGCGAAGGCGCGCGCCTCCTGGGACGAGCGGGGCCGGCCGCGCCAGATGGTCACGGTCCGCACCGACCGGGTCGAGGTCGTGGACAACGGGCGGCTCACCACGCTCGTGCCGCGGCGCCCGGGCACGCTCACCCTCAAGGGCCTCGACGGGATGGTGCCGAACGACTGGATCGTCGAGGACGGCGACACCGTCACGGTCTCCACCACGATCGTCCTGACGCCGGGGGTCTCCTTCGAGATCTCCGACGTCCCCACCGTCCGGCTCACGGGCGGGCCGGAGCTCGCGGACGCCTCCCCGATCTACACCGGTGGCGGCCGGCTGGTGCTGAAGAACACCACCCTCTCCGGGGTCGACCGCGGCGGCCAGCAGCTCCCCATGGAGGCCGTCGGGCGGCCGTTCATCGAGGCCACCAACGGCGGTGAGATCGACGCCACGGACGTCACGATCACCGACATGGGCATGCCCGAGCACGGCCAGGAGAGCGCGGAGCCCGCGGTGGGCTTCAACCCGGGCAGCACCGGCTCGCTCGTGCGCACCACGCTGCAGCGCAACAACATCGGCGTCGAGGTCTCGGGCGCGCAGGGCGTCCAGCTCGACGGCGTCACGGTCTCGGAGTCGGAGGCCGACGGGATCGTCCTCAACGGCGACCGGGGCACGCGGATGGCCAACCTGCGTGCCGAGTCGAACGGCGGCAACGGGATGTTCGTGGGCGGGGAGAACTCCGACCGTCCGATCACCGGCCTCACCACGCTCGGCAACAAGCTCTACGGGCTGGTCGTCACCCAGCAGAAGGGCGCCCAGGTCCAGGGCATCAGCACCGAGGCGGACGAGGCGGGCGGCCTGCGGCTGAACCAGGCCGTCGACGTCACGGTCACCGACTTCTCCGCCGTCGACCAGCCGATCGGGATCTTCACCCACGTCGGCAGCACCGGCATCGTGCTCGACAACATCCGCACGACCGGCGGCCGCCGCGGCGTGGTGGTCGAGAAGAGCACCACGAACCTCGAGCTGAAGAACTCCACGGTCGAGGGCTCGCGGGTGGCCGGTGTCAACATCGGTGGCAAGGAGATCCGGGTCAACGGCGTGCAGGTGTCGGACGCCAAGTCGGCCGTCCGGCTCGAGCGCGGCTCCGGGCACCTCGAGCTCACCGGGATGACCATCGACGGCGGCCGCGACGGCGTGGTCGTCTCGGGTGGTGCCACCGACGTGAAGATCACCGACCTCCAGGCGAACAACGTCGAGGACGACGCGATCCGCACGGCGAGCACGGGCACCACGATCAACGGCGGCACGATCAACGGCGGCACCACCGGCATGGACATCGCCGCGGGTGCCACGATCAGCGCCGTCACGATCAACGGTGCGAGCGAGGGGATCCACGCGCGCACCACGGAGCCGGTGCGGGCCGAGAACGTGGCGATCGATGCCACCGACCTCGGGCTCAACGTCTCGCCCGGCACGCCGTTCACGCTCGCCAACTCCAGCGTCCACGCGCTGGAGGCGGTGCGGGGTGTGTTCGCCCAGGAGGGCACGAACAACATCAGCCTGCCCCCGCTCAACCTGCTGGCGGCGATGGGTGTGCCGCTGATCCTGCTGGCGATCGTGCTGGAGCAGGTGCACTCCTTCCGGCAGCGCCGGGTGGGCGGCAACAAGCGGCGCCTGCCCCCGGCCATCCCGGTGGGAGCGAACTAGCGACGGCGTTCATGTCCCGGTCCACGTCCCGGCGCAGCTCCGCCGCCGCGGTACCCGGCGCCCTTCACGGGGCACCGGGGGCCGCGGCGGCGGTGCGCCGGTGGCGGACGGGCCACCCCGCGGGTGCCGGGTGCGACCGCACCGACGTCCCCGTGCGCATCACGACCATCGGCCCCGGGCCGGTGCCGACCCGAGGATGACCCACACGATGTCTCGACAGACCGCCTTCCACGCTGCCCGCTCCCGTGGCCGCACGACCCTGCTCGGGCTGGTCCTGGCGGTCGCCGCGCTCGTGGCGAGCGCCTGCTCGAACCCGACGCCCCCCGAGCTCAGCCGCAAGGACGCCCCGGCGAACGTCGAGATCGACCCGGCGCAGCCGTGCATCCGGGACGCCTCCTCCGGCGGCGGAGGCGAGGAGGGCGGCCGGGCCACCGCGCGGTTCGACGCCGCGTCGAACACGATCAACCTCACCGGTGGTGAGGGTGTGACGCTGGGCAGCCTCGCGGCGGCGGTGCCCGACAACGTGCTGCGCGAGACGGGCGAGGGTGAGTGGGAGCTGCGCGCCGACATCGCCGTGGCGACCGGCGCGTCGCTGCGGATCGCGGCACCCGAGGTGCGCTGGCTCAAGCTGGTCAGCGACGGTGACAAGTTCGCCTCGCTGAAGCCGTCCGGCCCGGACGCCGTCCTCGACGTCGAGGGCACCTGCATCACCTCGTGGGACGTCGGCGCCAACGCGGCCGACACCAACCTCGACGACGGCCGCGGCTACCTGCTCGCCCGCGACGGCGCCCAGATGAACATCGACAACGCCGAGCTGCGGTTCCTGGGCAACGGCACCGTGGAGTCCTACGGCCTGTCCTGGCGCACCGAGGGCACCACCGGCAAGATCACCAACAGTGACGTCTCGCACAACTACTTCGGCCTCTACAGCTACGAGGTCGGCGGACTCGTCATCACCGACAACGAGTTCCACGACAACCAGCTGTACGGCGTCGACCCGCACACCGGGTCGCACAACCTCACGATCGAGCGCAACGTCGTCCACGACAACGGCAAGCACGGGATCATCCTCGCCGAGGACTGCGTCGACAGCGTCATCCGCGACAACACCGTCTACCGCAACAACCACCACGGCATCGTGCTCTACCTGCGGTCGGACCGGAACACGATCGAAGGCAACGACACCTTCGCCAACGCCTCGCAGGGCATCAACATCAACGAGTCGAACGACAACGTGATCCGCGACAACCGGGTCTACGACAACAACGAGGCGGGCATCGGCATCACCCAGACCTCGGAGAACAACGCGATCGAGGGCAACCAGAGCCGGGGCAACAAGCAGGACGGCGTGCGCGTCGTCAGCGAGTCGTCCCGCACCACCGTCCGCGCCAACACGGTCGGCGAGAACGGGCGGTACGGGGTCTACGTCGACGTCGACGGCGACGTGGACATCGCCGACAACACGATCTTCGCCAACCGCTCGGGGATCATGCTGAAAGGCTCGGCGGTCGTCCCCGACGGCACCAACGCGATCTTCGACAACCTCGAGGCCGCGATCCTCAACGACTGAGCCGCACCCGCCGCTCCCGGCCCGCCCGCTCACCGGACACCCTCGGTGAGCGGGCGGGCCTTTTCGCGACCGCCCGCAAACGCCGGCGTAGCCCGCTGGATGCGCCCGGACGGGGGACGTCGCGCCGAACGGCCACGGAGGGGCGCGCTCGTGCGCCGGGTGGTGCCCGGCGGCCACCCGAACGGCTGTTTCGGGGATGGATACGGGTGGTCGGACAATTGCCCTGGATTCACTTGACCAGGTGTATTTGGCGGTGACCCACGTCACAACGATGGTTACGGATCGTGGACCGTCGCACCCCCTGGCCGTCGCCCATGAGGCCCTCGTAGACCTCATATCGCATCGCTGAGCTGCACGGACAGACTACTGCCCCACCAATTGCCCACAGTGCTCGGATACTCGCCGTAATCGGCAGTTACACGATCGTGGAGCACCGCGATTGCGGAACCATCTTCCTGACGCGAGCAGGTTCGGCCCGTTCGGAATAGGGAAGGTGCATTTCCATGCAGTCGTCGAGGATCTTCATCGTGGGATCGGGCGTCGTGGGGGCGGCGACGGGTGAGGGCTTCCTGGCGGCCGGTCACGAGGTGACGTTCATCGACATCGCCCCCGAGCGCGTGCGCGCGCTGCGCGCGCGGGGCCTGGACGTCCGCACCGAGATCGACCTGACCGCCGAGCCGGATTCGCTGATCTTCCTCACCCTCCCGACACCGAACGACGGGCACAGCTACGACCTGTCGGCGTTCACCGCCGGCACCGCCTCCGTCGGCCGCGCCCTCGCCACCGCGCAGGCCCACCACACCGTGGTCGTGCGGTCCACGGTGCCGCCCGGCACCACCGAGGGCCTGGTCCGCACCGTGCTCGAGGAGCTGTCCGGCCGCACCGCGGGCGCCGGCTTCGGCCTGGCGTCCAACCCGGAGTTCCTGCGCGCTGCCTCCGCGGCGGAGGACTTCGCGCACCCGTGGATGACCGTGATCGCCAGCCGCGATCCCCAGACGGTGGAGCGGTTGCGCACGGTG
Source organism: Pseudonocardia zijingensis (assembly GCF_042657305.1). NCBI lineage: Bacteria > Bacillati > Actinomycetota > Actinomycetes > Pseudonocardiales > Pseudonocardiaceae > Pseudonocardia > Pseudonocardia zijingensis. The sequence continues at coordinate 101,172 of NZ_JBHSKO010000013.1, forward strand.
CTCGCCCCGTTCGGAGGGGAGCTGCGCACCTTCGCCGACCCGGCCGAGGCCGAGTTCATCAAGTGCGCGCACAACATCTTCAACGCCACGAAGATCAGTTTCTGGAACGAGATGTGGCTCGTCGCCCAGAAGCTGGGCCTGGATCTCGACCCGATCGCCGCCACCGTCGCGCGATCCGCCGAGGGCTCGATCAACCCGCGGTACGGGATCCGCGGCGGCGCCCCCTACGGCGGCGTGTGCCTCCCCAAGGACACTCGCGGCTTCCTCGGCTTCGCCGATTCCGTCGGGGTGGAGATGCCGCTGCTGTCGGCCGTGGTCGCGACCAACGACCGCCTCGCGCAGATCGTCGACCACGAGGTGGACACCGCCACCCACGCCGCCGGCGCCGACCAGCTGCGCACCCGCGCGGCCGACCCCGTCGCCGTGACGGGCCGACAGCAGCACGAGCCGGCATGAACCTCCCCGTCTACTACTACGTGCTGGGCACCCCGCTCGGGCTGCTCGGCCTGTTCCGCTGGGGCTGCTGGCTGGTGCGCCGCATCCCGGCCGTGCTCTACCGGCCCGCCATGGACGAGCACCGCCTGTCGATGAGCGTGGTCGTGCCGGTCTACCAGGAGGACCCGCGGATCTTCGCCGCGGCGATCGAGTCCTGGCTGGCCAATGACGTCGAGGAGGTCATCCTCGTCATCGACGCCTCGGACCGGATCTGCCAGGAGATCGCCCGCCGCTACCCGGTGACGGTGGTGGTCACCACCGTGCCGGGCAAGCGGGACGCGCTGCGCCGCGGCTGGCGGAAGGCGACGACCGAGCTGGTGGCGCTCGTCGACTCGGACACCGTGTGGGCGAGCGACGTGGCGATCGAGGTCTGCAAGCCGTTCGCCGACCCCCGGGTGGGGGGTGTGGGCACGCGCCAGTCCGTCTACGGCGGGCGCGGGTTCCTCGCCCGGATCACCGACATGTTCCTCGACCACCGCTACTTCGACGAGAACGCCAGCCAGACCTACCTGGGCAAGGCGGTCTCGTGCCTCTCCGGGCGGACGGCCATCTACCGGCGCCACCTGCTGCTGGAGATCGAGGACGACTTCATGGACGAGTCGTTCTGGGGCGTGCCCTGCCTGTCGGGCGACGACAAGCGCCTCACCACACTGATCCTCGAACGCGGCCACCTCACGTACATGCAGCGCACCGCCGAGGTCTGGTCGACCTTCCCGGACCAATGGCGGATCTTCTTCCGCCAGCGGCTGCGCTGGGCCCGCAACACGTGGCGCTCCGACCTGCGCGCGCTGTCGCGCCCCTGGGTGTGGCGGCACCCCTTCCTCGCCTACACGATGATCGACAAGGCCGTCAGCGGCTTCACGCTCCTGCTGGGCCCGATCTTCATGGTGGTCGCGATCGTCCACCAGAACTGGATCTTCGCGGCCGTGCTCGCCCTGTGGTGGCAGATCAGCCGCTCGGCCAAGCTGCTGCCGCACATCCGCCGCCGCCCCTCCAGCTTCTTCCTGGTGCCCGGCTACGTCTTCGTCTCGTGGGTCATGGCCCTGATCAAGATCCAGGCGCTGCTGACGATCCGCCGCCAGCGCTGGCTCACCCGCCAGGTCGCGGTCGAGAACGGCGAGGTGGTGCGCACGTCGCAGGCGGGCACCGCGCAGGAACCCGTGCAGGAGGAGGCCGGGCCCGCGGAGGAGACCCCGACGGGATCGCGCACGGAGGCCGCAGTATGAGTGCGCGCCACCGGTTGGGGCGGCTCGTCGTCGCGGGCGCCGTGCTCGCGACCGCGGGCGTCCTGCTGAGCGCTGAACTCCTGCCCGGCGTGGCGGTCGCCGCCACCCCCGCCCGTCACGCGAGCCACCCCGCGCTCGCGCCCACCCAGGAACCGCCGGGCGGATCGTCCGGGCCGTCGGCCGCCGAGCGCGCCGCCGCGGCAGCCAAGGCACGTGCGCAGGCCGCCCGGCGGGCGGCCCAGGCGGCCGCCAAGCGTGCGGAGGCCGCCCGCAAGCTCCGGGTGACCTGGGAGTCGCGCGGGCGCCCGCACCGGATGGCGGTCGTGCGCTCGAACCGCATCGACGTGGCGACCGACGGCCGCCTCACCCGCCAGGTCGGGCGCTCCGGCGGCGCCGTCACGCTCACCACGCTCGACCGCGCGCTGCCCAGCGACTGGCTCGTGCGCAACGACGCCACGGCCACGCTCAGCGCCATGATCGTGCTCACGCCGGGGGTCCAGCTGGAGATCGCCGAACCGGGCACGCGGCTGGAACTCGTCGGCGGCGCCACCCCGCAGGACGCGGCATCGATCTTCTCCGGCAGCGGCCGGGTGTCGCTCAAGGGCGTCACGGTGACCTCGATCGACCCGGCCACGGGCCAGGCCGTGGCGCCCGACTCCCCCGGCAGGCCCTACTTCTCCATCTCCGCACGCGGCCGGCTCGACGCCGTCGACTCCACCATCAGCGACCTCGGCACCCCGGCCGCGGGCATCACCGGCGGGAACGCGGGCGTGACGTTCAACCGGGGCAGCAGCGGCTCGCTGGTGCGCACCACGCTGCAGCGCAACACGGTGGGCACGGAGCTGTCGCGGTCGGACGGCGTGCACCTCGAGGACGTCACGTTGACCGAATCCGTCGCCGACGGGCTCGTCCTCACCGGCGACCGCGGCACCACGATGAGCGGCATCCGCGCCACCGGCAACGGCGACAACGGCGTGGTCGTCGACGGCGAGACCACCGGCCGCCCGGTCACCGGCATCTCGACCTCCGGCAACGGCGGGTTCGGCGTGGTCGTCGTCGGCCAGACCGGCGCGCAGCTCTCCGGGATCACCACCGAACGCGACCAGTCGGGCGGGCTGCGCATCAACCGCTCCACCGACCTGCACGTCTCCGACTTCAGCGCCTCCGAGCAGCCGGCCGGCGTGTTCGTCCACGTCGGCAGCTCGCGGATCCTGCTCGAGCAGCTGCGCACGTCGGGGGGCAGGCGCGGCGTCGTCGTCGAGAAGAGCACCGACGGCCTCGAGCTGCGAGACTCGACGATCGACGGCGCGCGCGTCGCCGGCGTCGGGATCGGCGGCAAGCGGGTGGTGCTCAGCGACACGCGGGTGTCCGACTCGCGCGCCGCGGTGCGCGTCGAACGCGGCGCCGTGGGCGTGCGGATGCAGCGGCTCACGGTGGCGGGCGGGCGCGACGGCGTCGTGGCCACCCCGGGCACCCACGGTGTGGTCATCGCGGACCTCGTGGCGCGCGACGTCGCGTCGGACGCCGTCCGGACCGCGAGCACCGACGCCGAGATCATCGGCGGCCGGATCACCGGCGGCGCCACCGGCATCGACGTCGCCGCGGCCACCACGATCTCCGGCACCACGATCGAGGGCGCTGTGGAGGGCATCCACTCCCGCTCGACGGAGCTCGTACGGGCCGACGAGGTGCAGGTGGACACCCTCGAGCTCGGCGTCAACGCCGCACCGGGAACCCCGTTCCACCTGACCGGGTCCAGCGTGCACGCCCTCGAAGCGCTGCGCGGGCCGATCCAGCAACACGGCACGAACGACCTCAGCCTGCCCCCGCTCAACCTGCTCAGCGCGATCGGCCTCCCGCTGGTCCTGCTGGCGGTCGTGCTCGATCAGATCCACGTCACGCGGCAGCGGCGGGCGGGCGTGCGCCCCCGCCGCGCACCGCCGGTACCCGTCGGCGTCACGGGCTGACCCGTGGCTCCGGCCGAGGAGGGGACCATGAAGACCGCGCAGACCCCCGCCCGGGCGGCCCTCCTGGTGGGGACGGTCGTCGTGCTGCTCGCCGCCGTGGTGCTCGCCGTGGTCGGCAGCATCCCGCCCGAGCCGCCGCACCTGGTGCGCCAGGAGGCAGCACCGAAGGTGGCGATCGACCCGGCCAACCCCTGCACCCGGCAGGCGCCCGAGGCGCAGACGCCGCCCCCGCCCGCCGATGTGCAGGCCCGCTTCGACCCGGTGCAGAACGCCGTGCTGCTGTCCGCGGGGCAGGGCGTGACCCTGCCGGCGCTCGCGCAGGCCGTGGGCAACCCGGACCTCCTGCGCGAGGAGGCCCCGGGCGTGTGGCTGCTCGGCGCGGACCTGGCGGTGCTGCCCGGCACGTCGCTGCAGATCGCGGCGCCGACCACGCGCTGGCTCAAGCTGCTGAGCACTGCCGGCCGCTACGCGTCCGTGAAGGCCTTCGGCGGTGGGATCGACGTGAGCGGCTCCTGCATCACGTCCTGGGACCCCGCCACCTCCGCCGTCGACACGGAGCTCGCCGACGGCCGCGGCTACCTGCTCGCCCGCGACGGCGCCCAGATGAACATCGACAACTCCGAGATCCGATTCCTCGGGCACGGCGAGGTGGAGTCGTACGGGCTGTCGTGGCGCACCGAGGGCACCACCGGCAAGATCACCAACAGCGCCGTGTCGAACAACTACTTCGGGCTCTACAGCTACGAGGTCGGCGGACTCGTCATCACCGACAACGAGTTCCACGACAACGTCCTGTACGGCATCGACCCCCACACCGGGTCGCACAACCTCGCCATCGAGCGCAACGTCGTCCACGACAACGGCAAGCACGGGATCATCCTCGCCGAGGACTGCGTCGACAGCGTCATCCGCGACAACACCGTCTACCGCAACAACCACCACGGCATCGTGCTCTACCTGCGGTCGGACCGGAACACGATCGAGGGCAACGACAGCTTCGCCAACGCCTCGCAGGGGATCAACATCAACGAGGCCAACGAGAACGTCGTCCGCGACAACCGGGTCTACGACAACGCGGAGTCCGGCATCGGGATCACGCAGACCTCCCGGGACAACGTCGTCGAGAACAACCAGAGCCGCGGCAACCAGCAGGACGGCGTCCGGGTGGTCAGCGAAGCGGCGCTCACCACGCTGCGCGCGAACACGCTGGGCGAGAACGGCCGGTACGGCGTCTACATCGACATCGACGGCGACGTCGACATCGCGGGCAACCTCATCTTCGCCAACCGCTCCGGGATCATGCTGAAGGGATCGGCGATCGTCCCCGACGGCGACAACGAGATCTTCGACAACCACGAGGTCGCGATCGCCACCGGATGAGCACCCCCACGCCATCCGGGGGGTGTTGTTGTGCCCCCCGGAGGCCCTCCGTAGGGTTGAGCAGCGGCCCGCGAGGACAGACCGCACCCCGAGTCCACGACCCCACATCGAGGAGCCGGTGCGCATGAGCGGCGACATCCCCGCCGAGCACGGAAGCACGGACGACACCGACGAGATCGGCGAGGTCGTCCGGTTCGACGTGGTGAGCCATGGGCCGGACGCGCGGGTCGTCCACGTCGTCGGGGAGATCGACACCCTCACCGCCCCCGTGCTGCGCACGCGCCTCGACGAGCAGGTCGCAGCCGTTCCGCTGCTGGTCCTCGACCTGTCCGACGTCACGTTCCTCGGCTCCGCCGGTCTCGCCGTGCTCGTCGCCGCCAAGGACGAGGCCGACCGCAGGCGGCACACGCTGCGCATCGTGCCCGGCTCACGGATCGTCACGCGCGCGCTCGAGGCCACCGGTCTCCTGGGGATCTTCGACATCGCCGAGGGCGTGCCGCAGGCACTCGAACCGGCCGGCTGAGGCCGCCTCCCACACCCCCGTCCGGGGGTCCGTCCGGCGGGTCATCCCCATGATCAGCGCTTTTGCTGCCATGGTGGAGGAATGGACGCCCCCGACCTGACCGGGCTCACCGCGGCCGAGATCGTGTCGCGGGTGCGTGACGGGCGCAGCAGCGCGGTCGACGTCGCCCGGGCCCACCTCGCGCGGATCGCCGAGCACGACCCGGAGGTCGGGGCCTTCGCCGAGCACGACCCCACGCGCGTGCTCGCCGAAGCGGGCGGCGTCGACTCCCGCCCCGACCGTTTCGCGCTCCCCCTCGCCGGGGTGCCCGTCGCCGTGCCCGACGACGTCGACGTCGCCGGCTACCCCACCCGCCACGGCTCGGCCGCCACCCCGGCCGACCCGGCGCGCCGCGACGACGAGCTGGTGAAGCGGCTGCGCGCCGCGGGCGCCGTCGTCATGGGGAAGGTGCGGATCCCCGAACTCTCCGTGTGGGCGTTCGCGCAGGCCACACAGGCATCCCCGCGCAACCCCCTCGACCTCTCGCTCGATCCCGGCGGGTCGGGCGCCGCCGCGGCGGTCGCCGCCCGGATGGCGGTGCTCGCCCTCGCCACCGACGGCGGAGGCGCGGCCCGCGTCCCGGCCGCGTACTGCGGCCTCGTCGGGCTCAAGCCGGGCCCGCACGTCGTGCCGCTCCCCCGCGGCGCCGACGAGCACTGGTGCGGCCTCGGCGCCACCGGGCCGATCGCGCGCACCGCCGAGGACGCCGCCCTCCTGCTCGGCGTGCTCGCCGCCGACCCGGTCGACCTCGACCTGCCCGGGCCGCGCCGCATCGCGCTGTCGCTGCGCACCCCGTGGCCCGCCCGGGCCCTGCACCCCGACCACCGGGCCGCCGCCATCGGCGCCGCCGCCCGGCTGCGCGCCGGACCCGGCGGCGCGCTCGTCACCTTCGCCGACCCGCCCTACCCCCGCACCCTCGCCCGCCAGTGGATGCGCCGCTGGCAGGCCGGCGTGGCCCAGGACGCCGAGGCGCTCGACCTGGACGTCACCGCCGCGGAACGCTGCACCGCCACCGTCGTGCGCAAGGGCCGCCGCATCCAGCGCTTCGCACCTCCCCGGCCGGACGCCGCCACCGCGTGGCGCGACCGCGTGCTCGCGTGGATGGACGACGGTGGCTACGACGTGCTGCTCGGCCCCGCCACCGCCCAGCCCCCGCTGCGCGCGGGCGCCATGCTCGGGCACGGCTACACCTCGAGCCTCCTCACCGCGGCCCGGCGGCTCCCCTGCACCCCCGCCTGGAACCTCGCGGGCCTGCCCGCCGTGGTGGCCCCCGTCCTCATCGGCGACCGCCCGGTCGGCGTGCAGCTGGTCGGCCGCCCCGGCGCCGAGGCCGCGCTCCTGGCCGCCGCGGCCCGCCTCGAGCGGCGCGTGGTGCCGGTGGCGAGTGCCGCGGCGCCCCGGGTGTACGCCTAGCGGCTCCAGGTCCCACCCGCCGGAGGGCCGGCCGCGCGTGCTTCTCGCGCCCCCGTGACCTCGCCGAGCCGTACACCACCGCGGCCACCCGGGCCGTGAAGTACTGCTCGCGCCGCCCCACCCATGCCGAGCCGCACACCACCGCCGCCACCCGAGCCCTGAGGTACTGCTCGCGCCGCCCCACCCATGCCGAGCCGCACACCACCGCCGCCACCCGAGCCCTGAGGTACTGCTCGCGCCGCCCCACCCATGCCGAGCCGCACACCACCGCCGCCACCCGAGCCCTGAGGTACTGCTCGCGCCGCCCAACCCAGGCCAATAACTCCGAGCCGCACACCAGTGCGATCGAACCCGGTCTGAGGTACTGCTCGCGCAACCGTGACCCCGGCGAGCCGCACACCCGGGCTGCCGGAGCAACATCAACGTGCGACTCGCGCCCTGGGGTCGTCCCGAGCCGCCGGACATGCCCCCGAGCAGCACACCGGTGCGGTGACGCCGACCGGGAGGTACTGCTCGGCCCCGCCGGCCGTGACCGGCCCGAGCAGCACACCTGGGCTCCGCAGCAACACCGACGTACGACTCGCGCCACGCGGCCACCCCGGATCGCCGGCTACATCGGCCGAGCCGCACACCTGCGCAGCCACGCCGACCCCAACGTACTTTTGGCACCGCCCACCTACCCGAGCAGCACACCCGGGCTGCCGGAGGAACCCTGGCGTACGACTCGCACGCACCGCAGCGACCTCAGCCGCCGCACATGCCCGCCGAGCAGCACGCCGGCGCCGTCGCACCGACCCTGACGTACTGCTCACGCCACCCCAGGCCGTGACCGGCCCGAGCAGCACACCAGCGCTGCCCCACCGACCACGAGGTACTTCTCGCGCCACCCGCGACTGCGTCCCCGGACCGTCGGAGCGACGCTGGTGTACGCCTCGCGCCCCAGCCCAGGGGGCCCGCCCACCGAGCAGTACATCAGCGCAGCCACGCCGACCAGGAGGTACTTCTCGCGCCGCCCCACCACCCGAGCAGCACACCCGGGCTGCCGGAGGAACCCTGGCGTACGGCTCGCGCCGACGTGGGCGTCCCGAGCCGCCGCACATGCCCGCCGAGCAGCACGCCGGCGCCGTCGCACCGACCCTGACGTACTGCTCACGCCGCCCACACACACACGCTGGTCACTCCGAGCCGTACGCCACCACGGTCGGGCCAACCCGGAGGTACTTCTCGCGGCACCTCAGCCGCCCGAGCAGCACACCCGGACCGCCGGACCAACCCTGGCGTACGACTCGGGCGCACCGCAGCGACCGGAGCCGCCGCAATGCCCGCCGAGCAGTACGCCGGCGCCGTCGCGCCGACGCTGACGTACTGCTCGCGCCGGCTAGTGCTGGGGGCGCCAGGGGCCGGTGATCGCGTACATGATCCCCGGCGTCTGGACGCTGGCGAACAGCACCTTGCGGTCGTGGGAGTAGACGGGGCCGGCGAACTCGCTGTCGCCCGCCATCTGGTTGCGGGCGAACTCGAACGCCTCGCCGCCCTCGGTGACGCCGACGAGGTGCTGGGTGCCCTCGCCGTCCTCGGCGAGGATCAGCCCGCCCCAGGGCGACACCGTGATGTTGTCCGGGCCGTCGAACTCACCGCCCGGCGCGAAGCGCAGCTTCAGGGTGAGGGTGGCCCGTCGGGGGTCGTAGAACCACACCTGGCCGTCGTGGGGCACGGGGCTCTCCTCCCGCGCGTAGCTCGTGACGACGTACGCCCCGCCGTCGCCCCACCAGGCCCCTTCGAACTTGCGGCCGCGGGTGACCTCGCCCGGGCCGAACTGGTTGCGGGTGGAGGTCGTGCGCGCGTCCCGGTCCGGCACGGGCACCCACGTCACGTCGTAGGTGGTGCCGACCTCGGTGCCGCGCGCCAGGTCGTCCACGTGGGTGCCGGCCGCGTCGGTGCACCGCATCGCGCCGAGGGCGCCGTCGGCCGAGCCGAGCTGCCGCAGCGCGCCCTTGCGCGGGCGGTGACCCCGGGGCGGCTCCCAGCGGTAGAGCAGGCCGTTCGGGTTGGACGCGTCCTCGGTGAGGATGATGTCGCCGCGCTGGGGGTCGACCGCCAACGCCTCGTGCGAGTACCGCCCGAGCGCCTTGATCGGCTGCGGGTCGCGGTTGGCGTCGAGGTCGAACGGGTCCACCTCGAACACGTAGCCGTGGTCCTTCGTCCGTCCCTCCGACCCGGCGCGGTCCTCGGTCTCCTCGCAGGTCAGCCACGTGTTCCACGGGGTGATCCCGCCCGCGCAGTTCGTGGACGTGCCGGCGACCCCGACGTACTCGCGGACGCGGTTGCCGTCCCGGTCGACCTCGACGATCGTGCAGCCGCCCGCGCTGCCCGGGTCGTAGGTGAGGCCCTCGCGGTGCGGCACCGGGAACGGCACGGCGCCGACGGGGGCGCCGATCTCGTGGTTGTAGACGATCGTGGTGCCGCCCGCCTTCCCGCGGAAGGCACCGGCGCCGTCGTGGTGGCTCGGCGTGGGCTCCCCCGTGTCGAGCGTGGTGGCGCCGGCCTCGCTGACGATCGAGTAGCGGAAGCCCGCGGGGAGCGCGAGTCGCCCGGCGGGGTCGGGGACGAGCGGACCGTAGCCGGTGCGCGGGGGTGCGGCGGCGGCGTTGGGCGTGGTGAGGAGCACGTCACTCGCGCCCAGCAGCACGACGCCCGCACCGGCGGCGGCGCTGCGGCTGAGGAACCCGCGGCGGGACAGAGCCTCGGTCATGTCGGATCTCCAGTCGGGGAGCGGCCGGTCGGTATCACCCGACCGGGTGGTGGCCGGCGGAGATCGTGACCGGCGGCTGCGACGAACAGGTGAACGCCACCGGTCCGACGGCGGTCGGTCCGGCGGACGCTGCGCGCTCAGACCTGCTCGGGCGGCTTCCACTCCCCGGTGCTGACGAACCGCTCCAGCGTGGCCGTGTACGGCGCGAGATCCATCCCCTGCTGCCGCAGCCAGGCGTCGTCGTAGTAGCTGTGCCGGTACCGCTCGCCGCCGTCGCAGAGGAGCGTGACGACGCTGCCGCGCACGCCCGCCTCCTTCATCCGCGCCACCACCTGCCAGACGCCCCACAGGTTGGTGCCGGTGGACCCGCCCGCCCACCGGCCGGTGACGTCGCGCAGGTGGCGGGCGGCGGCGACGCTCGCGGCGTCCGGCACCGGGATCATCAGGTCGATCACGCTGGGCACGAAGCTGGGCTCGATCCGCGGGCGGCCGATGCCCTCGATGCGCGAGGGCATGCCGGTGGCGTAGTCGGGGGTGTCCAGGGTCCAGCCCGGGAAGAAGGCCGAGTTCTCGGGGTCGACGACGGCGAGGCGGGTGGGGTGGCGGCGATAGCGCAGGTAGCGCCCGATGGTGGCCGACGTGCCGCCGGTGCCTGCGCCGACGACGATCCACTCCGGCACCGGGAACCGCTCCATCGCCAGCTGCTCGAAGATCGACTCGGCGATGTTGTTGTTGCCGCGCCAGTCGGTGGCCCGCTCGGCGTAGGTGAACTGGTCGATGTAGTGGCCGCCGGTCTCGGCGGCGAGGCGCTCCGCCTCCTGGTACATGTCCGGTGCCGCGTCGACGTAGTGGCAGCGCCCGCCGTACCGCTCGATCAGCTCGATCTTCTCCGGGCTGGTGGTGCGGGGCACCACGGTGACGAACGGGACGCCGATCAGCCGCGCGAAGTACGCCTCCGACACCGCCGTGGAACCGGAACTCGCCTCCACGACCGTGGTGCCCTCGACGATCCAGCCGCTCGCCAGCGCGTAGAGGAACAGCGACCGGGCGAGGCGGTGCTTCAGGCTGCCCGTGGGGTGCACCGACTCGTCCTTGAGGTACACGTCGATGCCCCATTCGGCCGGCAGGGGGAGGACGTGCAGGTGGGTGTCGGCGGAGCGGTTGGCGTCGGCCTCGACGCGCCGGATGGCCTCCGTGACCCAGGCGCGGGTGCGGTCGCAGGATCGGTCGACGGGCTGGGGCACGGCCCCAGTCAACCCCACGGCCCGGTGATCGCGAACATGGTGCCCGGCACCTGGAGGTTCGCGAAGAGCACCCGGCCGTCGGCGCTGAACACGGGCCCGGTGAACTCGCCGCCCCGTTCGCTGCGCGCGACCTGGAACGTCGTGCCGTCCTCCGCGGCCGCGACGAGGTGGTTGGTGCCGCCGCCGTCCTCGGCGACGATCACGCCGCCGTACGGCGACACGCTGATGTTGTCGGGGCCGTCGGCGCCGTCGTCCTCGCCGGTGAACCGCAGCCGGAGCGTGAACGTCGAGCGCTGCGGGTCGTAGAACCACACCTGCCCGCGGTGGCTGCCCGGGCTCCCACCGCCCGAGTAACTCGACACGATGTACGCGCCGCCGTGCCCCCACCAGGCGCCCTCCAGCTTGTGCGCGCGGGTGACCCGGCCGTCGTCGAACTGCTTGCGCACCGACTCCTCACGCGCGTCCCGGTCGGGCACCTCCACCCACTCCACGGCGTAGGTGGTGCCGGGCGCGCCGGCGCGCGACAGGTCGTCGACGTGGCCGCCGCCCTCGTCGGTGCAGCGCATGGCGGCCAGCACCCCGTCGGTGTCGCCGAGCCCGCGCAGGACGCCCCGGCCGACCCGCAGCCCCGCCGGGGGTGTCCAGCGGTAGACGAGCCCGTTGGGCCCCGACGCGTCCTCGGTGAGGTAGATCTGCCCGGTGCCCGGATCCACGGCGAGCGCCTCGTGGGAGTAGCGGCCCAGCGCCTTGACCGGTCGCGGGTCCACGAGGGCGGCCCGGTCGAAGGGATCGACCTCGAAGACGTAGCCGTGGTCGCGCTCGTAGCCGCGCTCGCCCGCCCGCGCCTCGGTCTCCTCGCAGGTCAGCCAGGTGTGCCAGGGCGTCACCCCGCCCGCGCAGTTCGTGGAGGTGCCCGCGATCGCCACGCGGTCGCCGACCCGCCTGCCCGCCGCGTCGGCGGTGACCACCGTGCAGCCGCCCGCCGCGCCGGGGTCGTAGACCAGCCCGTCGAGGTGCGGCACGGCCAGGTCGGTGCCCGCGCCCTCGCGGATCTCGTGGTTGAGCACGAGCACGGTGCCCCCGCCGGGCCCCGGGAACGCGCCCGTGCCGTCGTGGTTGCGCGGGGTGGGCTCACCGGTCTCCAGCGACGTGACCCCGGCCTCGCTCACGATCTCGTACGTGAAGCCCTCCGGCAGCGCGAGCAGCCCCTTCGGGTCGTCGACGAGGGGGCCGTAACCGGCGGGCGGCGCCGCCACGCGCAGCATCGAGGTGCTCCCCGCCAGCAGGACCCCGGCGCCCGCCCGCCGGATGAACGAACGCCGCGTCAGCCCCATGGCATCGATGAAAGAGGACGGGCGCGGGGAACGGTGGGATCCATGCGGGGCGGCATCCGGGGTTCACCACAAGGAGTTACTGATCGTGACGCTCCGCAGTAACCTGTGGTGGTCCGCAGGCCGCAGTTCGGCGACCGCACGCCCCGCAAGCCCGTGTACTGCGGTGATGCCGAACACCGCCGGACGCAGGAAGGCATCCGCCCGCCGACGCCATATGGAGGAACACTGCTTCGAGCGAACACACTACCCGCCGTGACGATCAGCACCCCCCCGAACTCCGTCCACAGCAGTGGGGGCGTCCCGTCCCCCGCCGGCGCGTCGTTCGACATCGTCCGTCGTGGTTACGACCGCGACCAGGTCGATGCCCAGATCCGCGATCTCCGCGACCGTGTCAACGCCGCGGAGACCGCCCGCAAGCAGGCCGAGCAGCACGCGCGTGCTCTCGAGGGCGAGCTGCGCACCGCCCGCGCGCAGCAGGCCGACGGCCCGATCTCCCAGGAGAGCTTCGGCTTCCGCGCGGAGAAGATCCTCAGGCTCGCCGAGCACGAGGCGGCCGACGTCCGCAGCCGGGCGGCCAACGAGGCCACCGCGCTCGTGGAGCAGGCCCGCGCCGACGCCGAGCGCCACCGCCACGAGGTCGAGCAGAAGCTCATCGCGCGGTCGGCCGAGCTCGACCAGGAGGCCGCGCAGCGCAACGTGGCCATCCAGGAGCGGGAGCAGCAGGCCGCGGCCATGTTGGCCGCCGCTCGTGACGACGCCGGCCGCATCACCGACGACGCGCGCGCCGCCGCAGACAAGGTGCTCTCCGAGGCGCAGGCCCGCGCCAAGGAGGTGCTCAACCGCAGCGACCAGGACCTCAAGCGGCGCCGCGAGGCGGCCGAGCAGGAGCTGCGGCGCATCGGCTCCCTGCACGAGGGCGTGCGCAACGAGATGGCGCGGCTGCACAAGCTCCTCGGCGCCGAGCTCGGCGAGAGCGGCACCCGCAGCACCACCACCGGCACCAGCAGCAACACCGGCAACACCAGCTCCGACTCCGCAGATCGCAACGGCGCCGCGGCCCGCGGCTGACACCGCGGTCACGCTGATCGTCCGTTCCGATCCGCATCCCGCGGGCGACCCGGACCGGTCCTTCCGTCCGACCCGTCCGGGTCGCCCGCCGCTCCAGGTGGCATGCAAGGGCGCCGACCCTTACGGTGGCGTCGATGTCCGAGACGCGTGAGAACCTGCAGGCGGACCCCTCGTCGATCCGACACGGGGGAGACGCCGACGACCAGATCACCCTGTCCACCGCGCGGCCGGCCGCAGGGCAGGTCGTCATCACCGTCGGGGGCGAGGTCGACATGCTCACCTCCCCCCAGCTGCGCCTCGCCGTACTCGACCAGTTCGAGCCCGATGCAGGCGTGGAGCTCGTCGTCCTCGACCTGGACGGCGTCACCTTCCTCGGCACCAGCGGTCTCGCGGTGCTGATCGAAGTACGCGAGGCGGCCCACAACGCCGGGGTCGAACTGAGGCTCGCCTGCACCGCACGCCGGGTGCTGCGACCGCTCACGATCGCCGGCCTGGTGCCTCTCTTCGACATCCACGACAGCGTGGACCAGGCACTGGTCGCCACCTGACCTGCGGCGCGTCGCGCCGTCAGGGTGTGAGCTGAGTCACATCAGCTCGGACCGCGCTCTGGCGTGTTTGGTCGACGATCGACCTGGGAATCAGCACCTCGGTCGCCCGGTACGTCGGGCACGAACGACAAGAGGTGACGATGAGCGACGTTTCGAGGCTCCCCGGTCCCATGGACCACGCGTGGCAGTGGCAGCGCCTCGGGGCGTGCCGGGGAATGGACAGCGGCGTCTTCTTCCACCCCGACGGGGAACGCAACCCGTCGCGCGCGCGACGCACCGCGCAAGCCAAGGAAGTCTGCAGGCGCTGCCCGGTGATCGAGCAGTGCCGTGAATTCGCACTCCAGACGCGCGAGCCGTTCGGCGTCTGGGGCGGCCTCGCGGAGGCCGAGCGCCGTGTGATCCTCGAGCAGCGCGGGATCGCCATGGCCAGCTGATCACCCGCGATGCCCACCGGGCAGGTTCTGCGGAACCTGCCCCTCTTCTTTGCGCTCCTACCGGGCTACGAGCCGCTCACCACGGCCAGCTCCAGGCAGCGGTAGCGCAGCAGCGGGATGCCGTAGACCCGCGCGATCCGCTGCACGGCGCGCTCCACCACGGCGCGGGCCGGATCGGCGGGCGCCGGAGCCGGAGCGAGGCAGTACACGCCCGGCTCGGGATCGAACCCCATGAGCTCGCTCAGCGCCGCCACCAGGTCATCCTCCGCCCCGGCCGGCAGCGGGCTGGGCAGGCCGAGCCGGTGGAGCGCGAGCCCGTCGAGCCCGAGGCGGGCGGCACTCGCCCGCAACTCCTCACCCGGGTCGTCGAGGTCGTCGTCCTCGGGGTCGGCCCGGCTGTCGTCGGCCGCCACGAGCAGTTCGACCTGTGGGAAACCCGCGATGAGCTCGGCCAGGTGCGACTCCGGGCGCAGCAGCTCCATCGGGCTGACGGTGACCGCCACGGCCCGGGACGCGGGAACGGCGGCACCGCCGGTGGCGGAGCCCGCCACCGGCTCGGAGACTGTCATCTCCGAAACCGCGACCATCTGCAACATGTCCCCCTCGACCGGTCGTCGCCCCGCCCCCGGGGACAGACGATCCGACGCAGAGTCAACTCCCACCGGGCGCGCGAGGCGCGGCGTACCGGCGGTCCGTACGCCGAGCGGCGTCACGTGATCCGTGAGTGGTGTTTGGACGCGCGATGGGGCGGTGAACGGCGGGTGAACGCCGTTCGGCGCTCCCACCTGCGCAGACTCCGGATCAAGCGTCGAGCCGGACGGCCAGCAACGCCACGTCGTCACGCAGTAGCGGGGGGCAGCACACCTCCAGCACCCCGGCCACGACGTCCTTCGCGGCGGCCCCCCGCGGCAGCCCGACGAGCGTGCGCTCGATCAGTTCGGCCCGGTCGTCGGCGTCCTCGCCCGCGACATCGGTGAGGCCGTCGGTGTAGAGGAGCAGCAGCGTGCCGGGCGGGCAGCGGCGCACGGCCTCCGCCCGGCCGGGGCCGCTGCTGCGCCTGCCCAGGCTCCTGACGGCACCGATCATCGGGGAACGCTGCTCGTTCAGCCGCACCAGCGTGCCGTCCGGCTCGAGCAGCAGCGGGGCCGGGTGGCCAGCGTTGGCGTAGGACAGCACGCGGCTCCCGTCCGGGTCCGGCGCCTCGACCCGGGCGTAGACGGCGGTGGCCATCGCGGCCATGTCCAGGCCCTGCACCAGCTGGTCGCAGCGGTCGAGCACGGAGCCGGGACGGCGACCGTCCCAGGCGTAGGAGCGCAGCACGCCCCGCAACTGCCCCATCGCGGCGGCCGCGCGCAGGTCGTGGCCCACGACGTCGCCGACGGCGAGGCCGAGCGCCCCGTCGGGCAGGTCGAGCACGTCGTACCAATCGCCGCCCACCTGGTTGCCGTCGACGCCCACCAGGTAGCGCGCCGCCACCTGCACGCCCGCGACGTCGGACACCTCGGGCAGCAGGCTGCGCTGCAGCGTGACGGCCGCGGCGTGCTCGGTCTCGTACAGGCGGGCGTTGTCGATCGCGAGCCCGGCGCGGCCGGCGATGTCGGAGGCCAGGTGCAGGTCGCGGACGGTGTAGCGGCGCCCGTAGGGGTGCTGGGTGATCAGCGTGAGGGCGCCGAGCACGCGGCCCCGCGCTCGCACCGGCACCACCATCACCGAGCGCAGGCGCAGCATGTCGTAGACGGCCGCCGCGGCCGAGTCGTCCGGGTAGCGTTCGGCGCCCTGCTCCGGCAGCTCGGGCACGAGCACCGCCTGGTCGCCCGCCAGGACCTGCCCGGTGTCGCTGCCGCCGCCCACGTGGTAGTTGCGCAGCCGGCCGAGCTCGAGCAGCTGCTCTTCGTCGGCGGCGTCCCGGGCGGCCACGGCGAGCCGCCGCGGCACCCCGTGCGCCGGGGTGTCCATCACGTCCACCGCGCACATGTCCGCGAGCTCCGGCACGAGGCTGCGCGCCAGCCGCTCGCACGCGTCCACGACACCGAGCGCCGTGGTCATCTGCGTGGTGGCCTCCGCCAGCATCCTCAGCTGCGCCCGGGCCTCCTCGGCCTCGGCGTGCGCGGCCCGGCGTTCCTGCTCGACGACCACCCGTTCGGTGACGTCGTTCTGCACCCCGACGAAGTTGACGAGCTCGCCCGCGTCGTCGAAGACCGGCGAGATCCCGACCTCGTTCCAGAACGCCGTGCCGTCCCGCCGGTAGTTCAGCAGCACCTCGGTGATCGAACGGCGCTCCCGCAGCGCGTCGCCGATCCGCGCCACCGCGGCCGGGTCGGTGTTGCGGCCCTGCAGGAACCGGCAGTTGCGCCCCACCACCTCCGCGGCCGGGTAGCCGGTGAGGGCCGTGAAGGCCGGGTTGACCCACACCAGCGGGTGGTCCGGCTGCCGTGGGTCGGTGATCGTGAACGAACTGTCGGTGGCCAGGACCGCACGGTCCCGGAGCGCCTCGAGCCGCCGCTCGTCGTGATCCGCCACGCGGTCAGTGTCCCGGACGGTGGGAGCAGGGTCACGCCGTGCTCTGGGTCACGACCGCTGCGTCCCCTCTAAGGTTGACGGATGCGCCCCGGGCGAGCCGATGTGGTGGCCGAACAGCTGCTCGACCTCGTGCTCGACGGCACGTTCCCGATCGGTGGACCGTTGCCGAGCGAGTCCGACCTCGCGGTCCGGTTCGGTGTGAGCCGCCTGACGGTGCGGGAGGCGATCCGCTCGCTCGTCCCCACGCGCGTGCTCGACGTGCAGCAGGGCCGCTCCACGCTCGTCAACCCCACCAGCCTGTGGTCCCCGCTGGACGGCAGGCTGCTGCTCGCCCGCAGCCGCGCCGGCGCCGACCCGCTGCTGCTCCCGCGCAGGCTGATGGAGGCGCGCCGGGCCGTCGAGGTCGCGATCGTCGAGCTCGCCGCCGTGCGCAGGCAGGAGCCGCACCTCGAACGGCTGCGCGCCCTGCACCAGCAGATGCTCGAGGGCCACGCCCGCGAGGACGCCGCCGCCGCTGCCGAGGCCGACCTGGCCTTCCACGCGGCCCTCTTCGACGCCGCCGACAACGTCTTCCTCGACGCCCTGTTCGAGCCGCTCTCCTCGGCGCTGCGCGCCATGCGCCGGGAGACCTCGGCGGTGCGGGACTTCCGCAGCCACGCCCTCGACCGCCACGCAGCGATCCTGCGGGCGGTCGAAGCGGGCGATCCCGTGCAGGCCAGAGCCGCGATGGAGGCCCACCTGCAGCAGACCGAGGAGGACGTCGAGCACTACCTCGACCCCGCCGGCTCGGCTGCCGGGCGGTAGCGGCGCTACGGGCCGGCTTCAGGAGCGACCATTTGCCCTTGATCGCCGTGAGATCCGCCGTTTCGCCCCCTTCAAGGGGAGACAGCCTCCTGGTGACGCCGCGGGCCACCGCCGCGGCCCGCCTCCTAGATGATCCCGATGACGTCGAGCAGGGAGTAGACGCCGAGCAGCGCGATCGCCACGCTGCTCACGGCGAGGCACACCGCGAACGCCCGGCCGCCGTGCAGGCGCGGGTCGGTCTCGTTGCGCCGCAGCCAGTACACCGCCCACACCACGCCGATCAGGAAGATCCCGGTCATCACGCCCGCGATCTGCACCATGATCACCGGGGACTGGATCGTCAGGTAGAGCACGGCCCACAGGAGGGGCAGGGCCACCGTGAAGACCCGGATCCAGCGCAGCCGGGCGACCGGGTCCTGCCAGTCGAGCACCCCGAACGTGGCGAGCAGGTTGGTGTACATCCGCGCCCAGCTGGGGATGGCCGCCCACATCGTGGAGCCGAGCACCGCGATGGCGCCGAGCAGGAAGATGACGTTCGCCCACTCGCCGAGGGTGTCGGTGTACATCCGCGACAGGGTGGTGATCATCCCGTTGCCCTCGGGGGCGAGGCCCTGCGGGTGCAGCACGGCCGCGCCCATCAGGTAGAACGCCAGCGTCCCGAAGGTGTAGATCACCCAGGACATCATCGCGTCCTTGTACATCACCCGGATCCAGCCGTTCGCCCGCCGGACCCACGCCTCGCTGCCGTCGTTCGGGCCGACCCAGCGCGCGTACCCCTTCTCCACGCACCAGTACGTGTAGAAGGTGATCTCGTCGGCGCCGACGCCCGTGATGCCGAACATCGCCAGCGCTGCGCCGAGCGCGCCGGCCGGGATCAGGAAGGTGAGGCCGCTGCCCAGGTCGCCGATCCCGTACGCGAACGGCGTGGCCGGGAGACCGAGCGCGATGATCACGGTGACGGCGGTGAACACCACGACGAGCGTCGCGGCACCGCGCTCGATGAGCGAGTAGCGGTTGGAGTAGAGCAGCGCGATGCTGCCGATCGCGAGGATCGTGGTCCAGAACAGCAGCGACACGAAAGCGAGCGGGTCGCCGCCGATCGGCAGCAGGATGCTGAACGCCACGGCCGTGCCGCCGATGATCCCGCCGAGCTGCAGGAGCTTCGACAGCGCCAGCACCGCCCACAGCAGGTTCACCCAGCCGATCCCGAAGATCAGCGGCGGCACCTTGGCGTAGCCGGTGAGCGCGGGCTGGCCGGTGGCGATCGTCCAGCGGGCCAGCTCGATCTGCACGGCGACCTTCACCAGCGTGCTGATGATCACCAGCCAGAGCAGCACGAACCCGGCCTTCGCGCCGAGCGCCGTGGTGGCGATCAGCTCGCCGGAACCGACGATCGACGCGCTGAGGATCAGCCCGGGGCCCAGGTAGCGGACGCTGTCGCGCCACCCGGTGGGTGGCTCTTTGATCCCGTCCGCCGTGAGCGTGTACGGATCCGCCTTCACGACGGACCGCTCGGTGTTCTCGGACATCCTCGTCCTCTCGGGCTCACTCATCAGATGTCTGGTGGATGGTGGTACCCCTCACCCCGATGAGTCAACGGTCTGGCGCCTCCTGCGTACGAACGCACGGACGGCGGGGTAGGCCAGCGCCAGCAGCGTGATCAGCATCAGGAGCGCGCTGATGGGCCGGGTGAGGAATTGACCGAGGTCCCAGTTCGTCTTGATCACGCTCTGCATGAAGTTCTTCTCGACGATGGGGCCCAGCACGAGGCCGAGCACCACCGGTGCCAGCGGAAAGCCGCTGCGCTCCAGGAGGTACCCGAGTACCCCCAGCACCAGCATGATCACGATCTCGAGGTAGCCGTTGTTGATCGAAAAAGATCCGACCACGCAGAACGCCACGATCACCGGCATCAGCACCGACCCGGGCACCCGGAGGAGCCACCCGCTGCCCCGGATCGCGAGGTAGCCGAGCGGCACCAGCAGCAGGTTGGCCACGATGAAGATCAGGTAGATGCCGTAGAGCAGCGGGGCGTCGGAGTTGAACAGCTCCGGCCCGGGCTGCACGCCCTTCACCAGCAGCACGCCGAGCAGGATCGCGGTGATCGTGTCGCCCGGGATGCCGAACACGAGGGTCGGCACGTACGCCGACGCGAGCGCCGCGTTGTTGGCCGAGCCCGCCGACACGATGGGCTCGACGTGCCCCTCCCCCTTGCCGAAGAGGTGGCTCTCCTTCGAGGTGTTCTTCGTGGCCGCGTAGGACACCCAGGCGGCGATGTCACCACCGGCACCGGGCAGCGCACCGATCGTGCTGCCGATGACGTTCCCGCTCACCATGCCCCGCCAGTACCGCCGCAGCGTGCGCACGGTCTCGCGGAACATGCCCTGGGTGCGCAGGCGCACGACGTCCACCGGGCCGCTGGGCCGCAGCGCGTTGCGCAGCACCTCCGACAGCCCGAAGAGGCCGATCATCGCCGGGATGAAGCTGATGCCCTGCAGCAGGTCGACGCTGCCGAAGGTGAACCGCGCGTACCCCAGCGCGATGTCGATCCCCACCGTGGCCAGCAGCAGACCGATGAGCAGCGAGACGGCCCCCTTGACCTGCGAACCCTCGGAGATGATCACCGAGGCGGTCAGGCCCAGCACGGCCACCCAGAAGTACTCGTACGACGTGAAGAGCAGGGCGAACTCCGCCAGCAGCGGCGCCGCCACCATGAGCACCACCGCGCCGGCGATCCCGCCGATCACCGAGCCGAGCAGTGCCACCCCGAGCGCCCGCGCACCATGGCCCGCCCGGGTCTGCAGGTAGGCGTCCTCGGTGTAGGCGGCGCTCGCCGGCGTGCCCGGCATGCGCACAAGCGCGGACGGCAGATCGCCCGCGAAGATCGCCATCGCCGACATCGTGATCACCGCCGCCATCGCGGGCAGCGGGTCGAGGAAGAACACGAACGGCACCATCAGCGCCGTCGCCAGCGTGGCCGACAGCCCGGGGATCGCCCCGATGAACAGCCCGTACACCGCCGAGGCCAGCACGACCACGATCAGCGTCGGGTCGGCGAGCATCCCCAGCGCGGTCCCGAGATCACCCACGGCCGGCTACCCGAACAGACCCTGCGGGAGCGGCACCAGCAGCAGCTCCTCGAACACGACCATGATGAACCCCGTGGTGGCCGCCGACGCGAGCACCGCCACCACCGGGCGCGCACCCAGCACCCACATGAGCAGCGCCAGCAGCACACCCATAGTCAGCACGAAACCGAGCGTCTCGGCCAGCAGCAGGTAGGCCACCACGAGGCCGAGCACGGCGAGCGCCCGCAGCCGGGCCCGCGGGTCCGCTCCCGCGTCGGGCACGCCGTCCGGTTCCGGCACGGCGGCCCGCCTTCGAGCGAGCACGGCCTTCGCCACCAGCACCAGGCCGAAGAGCACCAGCAGCCCGCCGACCAGCCCCGGGAAGAGCGCCGGACCCGGCTGGCCGTCCGGGAGCTCCGGGAACGTCTGGACGTGCAGCACCACGGCCGCGCCGAGCACGGCGGCGAGCGCCCCGCCGACGACGTCCTGGCGCCAGGAGACCGTCGTCACGCGGCCAGCCCCGCCGCGCGCATGATCTCGCCCTTGTCCGCGTCCTGCTGCGCCATGTACTCGCCGAAGCCCGCGGCGTCGCGCCAGACGATGCCGAACCCGGCCGTGCCCATGAACTCCTCGTACTCCGGGCTGTGCACGATGTCGTCGAGGTGGCAGCTCAGCTCACCCACGACGTCCTCGGGCAGCCCCTCCGGGCCCACGATGCCCCGCCAGGCCGCCATCGTGAAGTCGATGCCCTGCTCGCGCAGCGTGGGCACGTCCGGGTACTTCGGGTCCCGCTCCTCCGCCATCACGGCCAGCGCCTTCGCCCGCCCGGCCTCGATCATCGTCTGGTTCTCGACGAGGCTCGCCGTCGAGATGTCGACCCCACCGGCCACCAGCTCCTGCAGCGCGGGCGCCGCGCCCTCGCTGGGCACCCAGCGGATCGCGTCCGGCGGGAGCCCGGCCTCGAGGAGCATGCCGGCCCGGGAGAGGTCCCAGATCCCGCCACGGCCCGTGCCGGAAGCGGTGATCACCCCCGGCTGCCCGCTCGCCTCGGTGAGCAGCTGCGACACGTCACCCCACGCGGAGTCCGAGCGCACCGTGACGCCCGCCGCGTCCTCGTTCACCAGCGCGATCGGCGTGAGCTGCTCGTAGGTGAGGTCGGTGAGGCCCTGCCAGTGCATCATCGTGATCTCGACCGTCGCCAGGCCGATCGTCGTGCCGTCGGGCCGGGCCGTGGCGATCGCGGTGTGGCCGACGACCCCGCTGCCGCCCGTCCGGTTCACGACGTTCACCTGAACGCCGAGCCGTTCCCCCAGCTCGGTGCCGATGAACCGGGCAACGCTGTCGGTGCCACCGCCCGCCGCCCACGGCACCACCAGCTCGATCTGGCGGCGCGGGAAGTCCTCGGACGTGTCGCACGGCGACGCGGGCGCGTCGTCGCCGCCACCTCCCCCGCAGGCCGCCAGCACCAGGCTGAGCGCGGCCGGGAGAACGGCGAGTCTGATGCGGCGGTGCAGCTGCATGGGTGACGGCTCCAGTCCACGGTGACGGTGCGGCGCTCCAGATGATGTGCACAGATCGCATACCGGTCAATCTCGATCTGCGGCTACCTGTATTCGAGAAGCGGATAACCCGGGCCGGTGCCGTCCACACCTGCGGCGCCGGGGAAAGTAGGGACATGACCCGCCCGACCGTCCTGATGCCCGTCCCCATGCACGACGTCGTGGTGGACGGCTGCGAAGAACGCTTCGAGCTCCTGCGGCTGTGGGAGGCCGACGACCCGGACGCCCTGCTCGAGCAGCGCGGCGCCGACGTGCGCGGCCTCGCCGTGGGCGGGCACTCCCACATCGACGCCGCGCTCTTCGACCGGCTGCCGAAGCTCGAGGTCGTGGCGAACTTCGGCGTCGGCTACGACAGCGTGGACGTCGGCGCGGCCACCGAGCGCGGGATCGTCGTCACCAACACCCCCGGCGTGCTCGACGACGAGGTCGCCGACACCGCGCTCGGCCTGCTCCTCATGACCGTGCGCGAGCTCGGGCGGGCCGAGCGGTACCTGCGCGAGGGCCGGTGGGCCGCCGAGGGCCACTACCCGCTCACCGACCTCACCGTCACCGGCCGCCGCGTCGGCATCCTCGGCCTCGGCCGCATCGGGGAGGCCATCGCCCAGCGCGCCGAGGCCTTCCGCATGACCATCGCCGGCTACCACAACCGCACCCGCAAGGACTCGCCGTACCGCTACTACCCCTCCCTGCTGGAGCTCGCGCGCGACGTCGACACCCTCGTGGTCGTCGTCCCCGGCAACGCCTCCACCCGCCACCTCGTCGACGCCGAGGTGCTGCGGGCCCTGGGCCCCGACGGCGTCCTCGTCAACATCGGGCGCGGCACCGTCGTGGACGAGACCGCCCTCGTCGAGGCCCTGCGGACCCGCACGATCCGCGCCGCGGGCCTCGACGTCTTCGAGGACGAGCCGAACGTGCCCCAGGAGCTGATCGACCTCGACAACACCGTGCTGCTCCCCCACGTCGGGTCCGGGAGCGAGCCGACCCGGCGCGCCATGGCCCAGCTGGTGGTGGACAACCTCGAGAGCTGGTTCGCCGAGGGCCGCGCCCACACCCCGGTCAACGCCTGACCGAGCAGCACACCCGCGCTCCCGCCGGCCGCCCATGATCAGCCCGAGAAGCACGTCACCGCGGGGCGGACGCGCTGAGGTACGCCTCGCGGCGGCCAACCAGGCCGGACCAGCCCGAGAAGCACACCACTGCACCCACCCCCACACTGACGTACGCCTCGCGCCGGGCCGACCAGGCCGCACCGGCACGAGAAGCACACCACCGCGGCGCCGTACGCACTGGCGTACGCCTCGCGGGGTCAACCACCCAGACGCCGGGCCGAGCCGCACACCCCTGCTGCCGCCCCCGCACTGACGTACCGCTCACCGCGGCCGTCTACGCCGGACCTGCCGAGACGCACACCACCGCCCCGGCCTCAGCGCTCACTCACGTCCGCCTCGCCGCCTCAGCCACCCAGAGGGCCGACCGAGCCGCGCCCGACTGCTGCTGGTGGCCGCACACCGGTTCGGGTGCTCGCACATCGGTTGCAGTCGGTGTGTGGGCGTCGGAGGTGATGTGTGAGCCAACGACCGGCCGGCAGCCAGCGCTCACACACCAGCTCACGCACTCACACACCGGTTGCAGTCGATGTGCGGGCAACGGAGGTGATGTGCGAGCCAACGACCGGCCGGCAGCCAGCGCTCACACACCAGCTCACGCACTCACACACCGGTTGCAGTCGATGTGCGGGCAACGGAGGTGATGTGCGAGCGGCAGGCGCCGATCGGAGGTCGCACATCGATCTGGGTGCGCAGACAGAGCTCCCACCCCCGCACTGACGTACGCCTCGCGCCGGCCGACCACGCCACACCGGCGCCAGTCGCACACCACCGCGGGGCCGTACGCCTGACGTACGCCTCGCGCGCCGGCCGACCACGCCAACCGGTGCGAGAAGCACACCACCGCGGCGCCATCCGCACTGACGTACGCCTCGCGCGCCGGCCGACCACGCCACACCGGCGCGAGAAGCACACCACCGCACCCGCCGCGACCTCACGTACGGCTCGCGGCGTCGGTCTCTTGGAGATCGCGCCGAGCAGCACATCGCTGCGGCTGTAGCAGCCGTAGCGTGCTTCTCGCCCCTCGCACCCGGTCACGCCGAACAGCAGACCCGCCGCTGGAGCGTCAGGCGACGAACGGCTCGACGCCAAGGCGGCCCCACGCGACGAAGGCCGCGAGCGCGAGGTAGGCCAGGTTCAGCAGCACGAGGCCGTACTGGCCGAACCGGCCGTGGGTGATCATCGCGCCGACCATGAGCAGGACCCAGCAGACGGCGGTGACCGCCACCATGACCGGTGCGATGCCGAGCACGGCCGGCAGGATCAGGCCGGCCGCGGCCAGGAGCTCGAGGATCCCGAGGGTCTTGACGAAGCCGACGCCGGCGTCGCGGGTCCACCGGCCGCCGTCGTGCGCCGCCAGCTTCTCCTTGGGCACGAACGTCTTGCTGACGCCGCCGGCCAGGGCGACCGCGGCCAGCAGCCCGGCCGCGATCCACAGAGCGAGGTCCATGACCCCTCCTTCGTTCCGGGTACGGCATCGAGACGCCGCCCGGGCGGCCCCTGTGACGGCGCATGAGGCACGTCACGCGGGGCCGCCGAGGAAGGGCTCAGTGGTTGTCGCGGGGCAGCCCCTTGCTCGCCACGCGCTGGTAGGCCACGGCGGGCTTGAGAACCATGCCCTCGGAGAGCTGGTCGACCATGCCGCGCTGGATCTCCTGCCACGGGGTCTGGGAGGCGGGCATCGGGTAGCCGCCGCCCTCCCCCAGGCGCTTGCGGCGTTCGGCGAGCTCCGCCTCGGGCACGAGCATGTCGGCGGTGCCCGCGTTGAGGTCGATGCGCACGTGGTCGCCGGTCTGCAGGAGCGCGAGGCCGCCGCCCGCCGCCGCCTCCGGGGAGGCGTTGAGGATCGACGGGGAGCCGGAGGTGCCGGACTGGCGCCCGTCGCCGATGCACGGCAGCGCGTGCACGCCGCGCTTGATCAGCTCGGCGGGCGGCTGCATGTTCACGACCTCGGCGGCGCCCGGGTAGCCGAGCGGGCCGGCGCCGCGCATGAACAGCAGGCAGTCCTCGTCGATCTTGAGCTCGGGGTCCTCGATGCGGTGGTGGTAGTCCTCGGGTCCGTCGAAGACCACCGCGCGGCCCTCGAGCACGTTCGGGCGCGCCGGGTCGGAGAGGTAGCGGTCGCGGAACTCCTGCGAGATCACGCTGGTCTTCATGATCGCGCAGTCGAACAGGTTGCCCTTCAGCACCAGGAACCCGGCGTCCTCCTGGAGGGCGTTGTCGAACGTGCGGATCACGTCGCGGTCGGTGGCCACCGTGTCGCGGCAGTTCTCGCCGATCGTCTTCCCGTTGACGGTGCGCGCGCCCTCGCGGATCAGGCCGTGGCCCATCAGCTCGTTCACGACGGCGGGCACGCCGCCCGCGCGGTAGAACTCCTCGCCGAGGTACTTGCCGGCCGGCTGCAGGTCGACGATCAGCGGGACCTCCAGCCCGAGCCGCTGCCAGTCGTCCATCGGCAGGTCGACGCCCACGTGCCGGGCCACGGCCGTGATGTGGATCGGGGCGTTGGTGGAACCACCGATCGCGGAGTTGACGACGATGGCGTTCTCGAAGGCCTCGCGCGTCATCACGTCGGAGGGCTTGAGGTCCTCGTGCACCATCTCCACGATCCGCCGCCCGGTGAGGTAGGCGTTGCGGGCGCGGTCGCGGTGCGGCGCCGGGATCGCGGACGAGCCGGGCAGGCTCATGCCGAGCGACTCGGCGAGCGCGTTCATGGTGGACGCGGTGCCCATCGTGTTGCAGTGCCCGGGCGAGGGCGCCGAGGAGGCCACCATCTCCACGAACTCGGCCTGGTCGATCTCCTCGGCGGCCAGCATCTCGCGGGCCTTCCAGACGATCGTGCCCGAGCCGGTGCGCTCGCCGTTGTACCAGCCGTTCAGCATCGGGCCGCCGGACAGCACGATCGCGGGGATGTCGACGGTGGCCGCGGCCATGAGGCACGCCGGGGTGGTCTTGTCGCAGCCGGTGGTGAGCACGACGCCGTCGAGCGGGTAGCCGTGCAGCACCTCGACGAGCCCCAGGTAGGCGAGGTTGCGGTCGATCGCGGCGGTGGGGCGCTTGCCGGTCTCCTGGATGGGGTGCACCGGGAACTCGAACGCGATCGCGCCCATCTCCCGGATGCCCTCGCGCACGCGGTCGGCGAGCCCGAGGTGGTGGCGGTTGCACGGGGCGAGGTCGGAGCCGGTCTGCGCGATCCCGATGATCGGCTTGCCGGACTGGAGCTCCTCCCGCGTGAGGCCCCAGTTCATGTAGCGCTCGATGTAGAGGGCGGTCATCCCCGGGTTGCCGGGGTTGTCGAACCATGCCTGGCTGCGCAGCGTCATGGCGTCAGCTGTCCTCCGTTGATCTCGATCACCTGGCCGGTGACGTAGCCGCTCATGCCGTCGTCGGCGAGGAAGAGGACGGTGCCGACGCACTCCTCCGGGGTGCCGGACCGGCCCATGGGGATCCCGGCGACCATCGCCGCCATCTGCTCGCCCGAGGTGTTCCGCTCGTGGAACGGCGTGACGATGATGCCCGGCGCGATGGCGTTGACCCGGATCCCGTCGCGTGCGACCTCCTTCGCGAGGCCGCGGGTGAAGGTGCTGACCGCACCCTTCGCGGTGGCGTAGGCCACCGAGCCGCCCGCGCCGCCGGTGCGCGCCGCCACCGACGTGACGTTGACGATCGCGCCGGCGCCCTGCCGCTGCATGACGGGCACGGCCTGGCGGCAGGCGGCGAACACCGAGGTGGTGTTGAGGTCCATGACGCGCGCGAATTGCCCGTCGGTCATCTCGGCGATCGGGGTGCGGCCGAGCAGGTCCCCCGCATTGTTGACGAGCACGTCGAGCCGCCCGTGGGCCGCCACGACCTCGTCGACGAGCCGGGTGGCCCCGGCGGGCGACGACAGGTCGGCTGACACGACCGACGCGGCGCCGCCCGCCTCCTGGACGGCGCTCGCCACCTTCTCCGCGCCCTCGCGGTTGTGCCCGTAGTGCACCACCACATGGGCGCCGCGGCGGCCGAAGCCCTCGGCGACGGCGGCACCGATCCCGCTGCCCGCCCCGGTGACCAGCGCGACCTTCCCGGTGAAGTCCAGCATCGACTCGCCCATCACATGACCGCCCCGAGCTGCCACGGCACGAACTCCTCCTGGCCGAAGCCGAGTTCCTCGGACAGCGTCTTACGGCCGGATGCGGTGTCGAGGATCTGCTGGAACAGCCGCGCACCCACCGACTCGACGGACTCGCCCGCGGAGAGGATCACGCCGCAGTCGATGTCCATGTCGCCGGACATCCGCTCGTACATCTCCGTGTTGGTGGCGAGCTTGATGCTCGGCGTGGGCTTGCAGCCAAGCACCGATCCGCGCCCGGTGGTGAAGCACATGACGGTGGCGCCGCCCGCGATGATCCCGGTGACCGAGACCGGGTCGTAGCCGGGCGTGTCCATGAACGTGAAGCCCTTGGCGGTGACCTTCTCGGCGTACTCGTAGACGCCGGTGAGGTTTGTGGTGCCGCCCTTCGCGACGGCGCCGAGCGACTTCTCGAGGATCGTGGTGAGCCCGCCCGCCTTGTTGCCGGGCGAGGGGTTGTTGTCCATCGACCCGCCGTGCTTCGCGGTGTACTCCTCCCACCAGCGGATCCGCTCGACGAGCTTCTCCGCGATCCCGGGGTCGACCGCGCGCCGCGTGAGCAGGTGCTCGGCGCCGTAGATCTCCGGGGTCTCACCGAGGATCGCGGTGCCGCCGTGGCGCACCAGGATGTCGACGGCCGCGCCGAGCGCGGGGTTGGCGGTGATGCCCGAGTAGGCGTCGGAGCCGCCGCAGTTGAGGCCGAGCACGAGCTCGCTCGCGGGGACGGTCTGACGCTCGACCTGGTTGGCCTGCGGCAGCATCTCCTTCAGCGCCGCGACGCCCGCCCGGACGGTGGCGACGGTGCCGCCCTGCTCCTGGATCGTCATCGTGGCGACCGGCCGCGACGGGTCGAGCCGCCAGCTCTCGGACACACCGCGGATCTGGTTGACCTCGCAGCCGAGCCCGAGCATGAGGAACCCGGCGAAGTTGGGGTGCTCGGCGAAGCCGGCGAGCGTGCGGCGCAGCACCGCGATGCCCTCGCCGTCGTCGGCCATGCCGCAGCCGGTGCCGTGGGTGAGCGCGATGACGCCGTCGACGTTCGGGTAGTCGTCGAGCAGCCCGGGGCGGCGGAACTGGTCGGCGATCATCTTCGCGGTGTGCGCCGAGCAGTTGACGGACGTCAGGATGCCCAGGTAGTTGCGGGTGGCGACCTTGCCGTCGGCACGCACGATGCCCTGGAACGTGGCGCGCTCGGCCTTCGGCACGAACCGGGTCTCGGTGACGTCGGCGCCCACGGCGTAGTCGCGCTCGAACATGCGGAACTCGACGTTGTGGGTGTGCACGTGGTCGCCAGGGGCGATCGGCGCGGTGGCGAACCCGATGATCTGGTTGTACTTGCGCACCGGCTCGCCCTGCGCGATCGGGGCGACAGCCACCTTGTGCCCGCGCGGCACGTCCCGGGCCAGCGTCACACCGTCGACGACGGTGCCCGCGGGCAGCGCCAGCGCGGCCACGACCACGTTGTCGGCGGTGTGCAACCGGACGCTCGGCTCCCCGCGCCGCCCGATGCTGATGGGTGTCACTGCCACGGCTGCAGCCGTCCCTCCTCGTCGAACGCCATCGCGACGGCGTCTCCGGTGATCTCCAGGTCGGGGTGGGCGTCCACGGCGGGGCGCAACGACTCGGACACCAGGAGGTGCTCGAGGTCGAGGGTGTTGCGCATGCGGACGAGCGTGACGGCGCCCGCGTCGGCCACACCGCAGGTGGCGACGGCCGCGGCGATCGCGTCCCGGTCGGTGGCGAAGGCCATCGGGATCTGCGCGCGCTGCGGGCCGCCCAGACCGGAGGTCATCGCGTTGATGTAGACGCTGCGCAGGTCGATGCGCTCGAGCAGGCGGAACGGAACGAAGTCGGCGAGGCCGATCCCTACCGCGTTGCCGTGGGAGGCGTCACTGACGTCGAGCACGGCGATGTTGCGGATCCGCGGCCGCTCGAACTCGGCGCTGCCGCGGATCATCATCCGGCCGATGACGTTGGTGTCCATGCCTGCGCCGGAGTAGTTCTTGCCCATCTCGTCGATCACGGCGACGTCGATGTCGTCGAAGGGCAAGGTGGCCATGCGGCGCTTGGAGTCGGCGAGCAGCGCGCTCTCGGCCTCGCCCGCGATGTCCGGGGCGTCCAGCAGTTCGATGCGGGCGGCCCGGTCGTAGGCGTTCTCGACGATCGCGATGCCGCCGAGCACCTTCCCGGTGTCGACGACCCGGCGCGCCACCCGCGGCACCCACACGGCCAGGTTGGCCGGGCCGAACCGGTGGATGCCCTCGGCACCGCGCTGCTTGCCCAGCCCGATCGCGATGATCTTGGCGATGCCGCTCTCGACGTCGCCCTGGAAGTCGGTGTGGGCCTTGACCCGGTTGATCGCGAGGATGCCGTCGGCCTTGGCGGCGTTGGCGTCGAGGTGCACGGCCGGGCCGTCGGCCAGCCGATCGATCTCGACGGTCTCCATCGTGGCGCGGATCGGCATGCCGACGCTCGCCTCGGTGATCCCGAGGTCGGCGAGCAGCTCAACCTGGCCCTCGGCCGTGGCACCGCCGTGGGAGCCCATGGCCGGCACCACGAACGGCTCGGCGCCCGCCGCGCGCAGCCACTCGCCCGCCGCGCGCACCACAGCGGGCTTGTCGTGGATGCCGCGGCTGCCCGCGGTGATCGCCACGGTCATGCCGGGGCGGATCCGCCCGCGCAGCGGCTCGAGCGCCTGCGCCGTGGCCGCGGCGACGTCGGCCACCTGGGCCGGGTCGAACCGCTGCCGCACCGGCAGCAGCCGCGGGAACGGTACGTCGTAGGTCAGGTTCCGGACGGCCTCGAACGGGCCGAGATGCGCGCTCACGACGTACCCCCTTGTGCGTGGCCTGCCGATCCGAGGCTATGTGCGCTGCCACACCCGGTCAACGGAACTCCTCTGATGTGTGAGCGGTAAAACGTCCGATGTCTAGGGCGCGCCGGGACACCTCGCGCAGCGGGAGGCCGAGCGCCGCGGCGGTGGCCGCCACGTCGTCGTGCTCGGGCTTCACCCCCCACGGACCGTGCTTCAGCCGGACGAGGTGCCCCTCGACCTCCACGGTGGTGGTGCGCCGGGGCAGCGCGGCCCGGTCCACGGGCGTGCGCCGCAGGCCGAGGCTCCCGGTCTCGGCGAGCACGATCCGCTCGCAGTCGGCGGCGCGCTCGGGCACCACCAGCACGTGCACGGTGTGGGCCGGCCTGCCCTTCTTCATCACGATCGGGGAGAGCCACGCGTCGGCGGCGCCCGCGTCGAGCAGGCGGCCCACGAGGTTGCCGAGCACCTCACCGGTGACGTCGTCGACGTTCGTCTCCAGCAGCAGCATCGGCTCGGCCGAGCCCGGGGCCTCCCCGAGCAGCGCCGGGAGCACGTTCGCCCGGTCGGCAGGGTCGCGACCGCCCGCGCCGTACCCGACGCCCCGCAGCGCCATCGCGGGCAGCGGGCCGAACCGCGTGCCCGCCGCGACGAGCAGGGCCGCGCCGGTGGGCGTCACGGTCTCGCCCTCGCCCGCCCCCACCACCGGGGCGCCCGCGCGCGCCAGCAGCGCCGCGGTGGCCGGTGCGGGCACCGGCAGCACGCCGTGGCGGGTGGCGACCGTGCCGGACCCCAGCGTGAGCGGGCCGCAGTGCACCTCGGCGACGTCGAGCAGCTCCAGCGCCGCCGCCACGCCGACCGTGTCGACCACGGTGTCCAGCCCGCCGATCTCGTGCAGGTGCACCTGCGCCGGGTCGAGACCGTGGATCCCGGCCTCGACCTCGGCGATCTCGCGGACGGCGCGCGCCGCGACCGGCACGTCGGCCACCCGCGCGAGCAGCTCGGCGGCGTGCCGCTCGGTGGCGGTGTCGCTGACGTCGACCACGGCCCGCGTGGCCCCGATCCCACCGCGTGTGACGCGCTCGGTGCGCAGGTCCCAGCCGTCCAGCCCGGTGCGCGCCACCGCGGCGCGCACGCCCTCGAGCGGGGCGCCGAGGTCGAGCAGCGCACCGAGCAGCATGTCGCCGGACAGGCCGCTGAACGGGTTGAGCCAGAGGATCACCGGGCGACCCGCTGTGCTGCGCGCAGCGCCATGCGGTGGGCCGCGATCGCCGCACCGAACCCGGAGTCGATGTTCACGACCACCACGCCGGCGGCGCAGGAGGAGAGCATCGCCAGCAGCGGCGTGACGCCCTCGAACACCGCCCCGTACCCGACGGAGGTCGGCACCGCGATCACCGGGCAGCCCACCAGCCCTCCGATGACGCTGGGCAGCGCCCCCTCCATGCCGGCCACCGCGATGACCACGTCGGCCGCGGCGAGCGTCTCCGTCTCGGCGAGCAGGCGGTGCACCCCGGCCACGCCGACGTCGCGCAGCTCCCGCACCGGCAGCCCGATCGCCGTGGCGACGGCCGCCGCCTCGGCCGCCACCGGCCAGTCGGAGGTGCCGGCCGAGGCCACCACCACCCGGAAGTCCCGGGGCGGCGCGGGACGCCAGACCAGCAGGCGCGCCACCGGGTCGTACCCGCCGCCCTCGACGGCCGCGACCACCTCGGCGGCATCCTCCGGGGTGATGCGGGTGACCAGCACCGGGCCGTCGTTGCCCGCGAGCAGCGAGCGCACCACGCCGATGACCTGCTCGACCGTCTTCCCGGGCCCGTACACCACCTCGGGCAGGCCGAGACGCGCCTCCCGGCCGGTGTCGGGCCGGGCGTAGCCCAGGTCGTCGAAGTGGGTCATCGGCTGCCCGGCATGCCCAGCAGCACGTTCATCCGGCCGCTCGCGAAGCCCTGCATGTCGAGTGCGCAGAACTCGAAGCCGGCACCGCGGACGGCCTGGTCGAGCTCGGAGCGCAGGTCCGCGGCCCGCGCCACGTCCTCGGGCGGCACCTCGACGCGGGCCACCGCGCCACCGCCGTGCGCCCGCACCCTGCACACCGGGAACCCGAGCGCGCGCACCCCCTCCTCGGCCAGCTCGATCCGGCGCAGCACCTCGGCGGTGACGGGGTCGCCGTAGGCCACCCGCGAGGACAGGCACGCCGCCGCGGGCTTCTCGGCCGTGGCCAGGCCCAGCGCCGCGCTGACCCGGCGCACGTCGGCCTTGCCGAAACCGGCGTCCAGCAGCGGCGCGATCGCCCCGCGCGCGGCCGCGGCGGCCTGGCCGGGCCGGTGGTCACCGAGGTCGTCGGTGTTGGTGCCCAGCGCGATCCGCGCCCCGGACAGCGCCGCGAGCGGCGCGAGCGCGTCGAAGAGCGCCGACTTGCAGTGGTAGCAGCGGTCGCCGCCGTTGGCGACGTACTCGGGCCGCTCCAGCTCGTCGGTGGCGACCTCGACGTGCGCGATGCCGTGCGCGACCGCGAACCGCCGCGCGGACGCCCGCTCGGTGCGGGGCAGGCTCGCCGACACCGCCGTGACCGCCACCGCGCGTTCCCCGAGCTCCTGCGCGGCGACGGCCGCCACGAGCGCCGAGTCGACCCCGCCGGAGTACGCGACCAGCAACCGCGGCTCGGCACGCACGCGCTCCCGCAGGACCGCGAGCTTCACCTCATCAGACGTGTCGGACACGCCCGCAGCCTAAGCGGGTGACGCGCCTCTTGGCACGGTCCGCGCGCGGTAGGGTCGGCCGCCGAGGGGGAGGTGAGAGATGGGCGAGTCGGGCCGGCCCAGCCCGGAATTCCTGGACACCACGCTGAGCCGGCCGTATCCGGACACCGCCGTCCTCGCGGCGCGCGGGGAGGTCGACTCGCTCACGGCGCCCGATTTCCGCGCCGCGATCGAGGAGCTGCTCGAGGCCTCGGAACGGGTGCTCGTGATCGACCTCACCGAGGTGCGGTTCCTCGCCTCCAGCGGCCTCGCCGCGCTCATCGCCGCGGCACACGCGGCGGAAGACCGCGGTATACGGTTGCGCCTGGTCATCTCCAACCGGGCCGTGCGGCGTCCGCTCGAGATCACCGGCACCGGCGAGTTGTTCGACCTGCACACCGACCCGGTGTCCGCCTGCGGGGGGCGCGATTGAACCCGCATGGACCAGGGAGCAAGATGAAGGTCGCCGGTGCGGCGACCGCACCCGACTGACCGGAAGGAGACCCGGCAGCGTGTCCGACCTGGACTCCCCCTCGCCCGCCGACACCCTCGACGGGGCATCGACCGTGGAGGTCCGGACGTCGGCGAGCGCCGCGCTGATCCCGACGATCCGCGCGGTCGCGTCCGACCTGGCCGCACGGGCCGACTTCGACCTCGACGCCATCTCCGACCTGCGGATGGCCGTGGACGAGGCCTGCGCCACGCTCGTCGACGTCGCGGCACCCACCTCGTGGCTGCGCTGCACGTTCCTGGTGCGCCCCGAACGCATCGAGGTGCACGCACAGGTGCAGACCAAGCACGCCGAGGCGGTGGTCTCCACCGACACCTTCGGCTGGCGGGTGCTGCAGACCCTCGCCGACGACGTCACGGTCCACCACGATCCCGGCGTGGACGGCGTCGGGCCCACCGTGGGCATCCGGTTGGACAAGCGCTCCGGCGACGTGATGCGGTGACCCGAGCAGACCCCGAGTACGGCCACCTCTCCCCGCTCCTCGAGCGCTACGCGGCGCTGCCGGCCGACCACCCGGACCGGGAGAAGCTGCGGGACGACCTCGTGCGGGGGTTCCTCCCGGTGGCCCACCACATCGCCCGCCGCTTCTCCAACCGCGGCGAGCCCCTCGACGACCTCGTGCAGGTCGCCACCGTCGGGCTGATCAACGCGATCGACCGGTACTCCCCCGACCGCGGCACCGACTTCTTCTCGTTCGCGGTGCCCACCATCAGCGGCGAGGTGCGGCGCCACTTCCGCGACCTCGGCTGGTCGATGCGGGTGCCGCGGCGGCTCAAGGACCTGCACGTGTCGATCAACGGCGTGGTGTCCGAGCTCTCGCAGAGCCTGGGCCGCGCGCCCAAGCCCACCGAGATCGCCGAGCGGCTCGGCGTGCCGGTCTCCGAGGTGCTCGAGGGCCTGGAGGCGTCCGAGGCGTACCGCAGCTCCTCGCTCGACGAGATGCTCTCCTCCGAGCAGGGCAGCGCCACCGTCGGCGAGCTGGTCGGCGAGGCCGACGCCGAGCTCGACCGCGTCGACTTCCGCCAGGCTCTGCGCCCCGTGCTCGCCGAGCTCGCCGAGCGGGAGCGCACCATCGTGCTGCTGCGCTTCTTCGGCAACATGACGCAGACGCAGATCGCCGACCGCGTCGGCATCTCCCAGATGCACGTGTCCCGGCTCCTCGCCCAGACCCTCGACCGCCTGCGCACCCGCCTGGACCCCGAGACGCGCGTCGGCTGAACACTGGGCGAGAATCGCGGCGAGGGGGGCAGCCATGACCGGTCAGCCGGAGCACGTCGTCATCGTCGGTGCCGGGCTGGGCGGGCTGCGTACCGCACAGCAGCTGCGCTCGGCCGGGCTGCAGGGCCGGATCAGCATCGTCGGCGCCGAGACCCACCTGCCCTACGACCGGCCGCCGCTGTCCAAGCAGGTGCTCACCGGCGAGTGGGAGCCGGAGCGCACCGCGCTGGCGGGCACCGACACGTTCGAGGAGCTGGGCGTCCGCGCTCACCTGGGCAACCCGGCCGTCGCGCTGCGTCCCGGCCACCGCGACCACGAGCTGGAGCTGGCAGACGGCGCGGCACTGCACGCCGACGCCGTCGTGGTCGCCACCGGCCTCGTCGCCCGCGAACTCCCCGGCCAGCCCGCACAGGTCCACACCCTGCGCACCCTCGACGACGCCCTCGCGCTGCGGGGCGCGCTCGACTCGGCCCGCACGCTGCTCGTCGTCGGGGCGGGCTTCATCGGCGCCGAGGTGGCGAGCTCGGCCCGCACGCGCGGCACGGCCGTCACCGCCGTGGAGGCGCTCGAGGCGCCCTCGGTGCGCGCCCTCGGACCCCGCCTGGGCCCGCTGGCGGCCCGGCTGATCACCGAGAGCGGCGTCGAGCTGCACACCGGGGCCACGATCACCCGGTTCGTCGAATCCCCGGACTCCGCCGACGGCGTCGAGGTGGAGCTCGCCGACGGCAGGCGGCTCGCGGCCGACGTCGCCGTCGTGGGCATCGGCGGGGTGCCGCGGCTCGAGTGGCTGGCCGACACCGGCCTCGACACCGCACGTGGCATCGCCTGCGGCCCCACCGGGCGGGTGCACGGCCTGGACGGCGTCTGGGCGGTCGGGGACGTCGCGGCGTGGGACGACCCGGTGAGCGGTGCCCGGCACCGCCACGAGCACTGGACCAGCGCGGGCGACCAGGCCGCCGTGGTGGCCCGGGACGTGCTCGGCGCCCCGCCGCCCCCGGCCACGGTGCCCTACTGCTGGTCCGACCAGTTCGGGCTGAAGATCCAGATCATCGGGCGCCCGGAGCTGGCCGAGGACGTCGTGGCGCTGCACGGCGCTGGCCTGGACAACGGCGGCCCGGTGCGCGGCACCGTCGTCGGTTACGTCGCAGGCGACCGGCTGGTGGCGGTGGCCGGCTTCGGCGCCGCCCGCTACGTGGCCCGCTACCGCCCGCTGGTCGGCGCGGGCGCCCCGCTCGGCGAGGTCCGGGCGACGGCGGAGGCGCTCGGCTGAGGCTCCTGAAGTGGGGCGCCTTCTGCGGAGCCCCTTACGGCAGGCTTCGCGGGCAAGCCAGGGCCTGCCTCGTTGGGCGCAGCGCCACCAGGAGGCAGCCTCCCTCGGAGGGGCGAAGCCGGAGGTTTCGCGGCGATCAAGGGGAGAGGTCGCTCCTGGAGATCATCTAGCGACCATTTGCCCTTGATCGACGACCCCGGGCCACCAATTTGGCCCATGATCAGAGGTTTGGCGCATTCCCGGGTCGATTTCGCCCGGGAACACGCCGAAGCCGTGATCTTGCCCGCGGAACCGGCCTCCGGGCGGGTGCCGCCACCGGAGTCCGTTCAGCACGGCGGGTCGATCCCCAGCCGGTTCCACGCGTGGCGCCAGGTGATCCGCTTCCGGACATCCGGCTCCTCCAGGGACCGCAGGGTGCGCCTGGCCGGGCTCCTCGCGGGGCATGGCGGGGAAGCCGGAGCCGACCAGCAGGCGGTCGGCGCCGAGCAGGTCGACGAGGTGGCTCAGCGGAAGAGCTTGCGCAGCAGCGCCAGCACCAGCACGGCGCCGATGGCCATCAGGCCGTAGCGGATGCGCGGGTCGGCCAGCCGGTGCTGGACGCTCTCCTTGCCCGCGTCCACGAGGTGCTTCGGGTGGGCCCGCTCCGAGAGCTCGTCGAGGCTGTCGGCGAGCGCATCCCTCGCCCGCTCGATCTCGCGCTGGATGGTGTCCGGGTCGCGGGGCACGACGCCTCCTGGTGGTGCGGGTCGACGGTACTGCGGGAGGGTGCCACCGTAGATCAGCGGCAGGGGTGCCAGTATCGCGGCATGACGACCCGTCTGGCCCCCGGCGACACGGCTCCCGACTTCACTATCCCCGATGCGGACGGCAAGCCCGTCTCCCTGTCGGACTACCGCGGCCGCCGCGTGATCGTCTACTTCTACCCCGCGGCAGGCACCCCCGGCTGCACGAAGCAGGCCTGCGACTTCCGCGACAACCTCGCCGAGCTCGGGGACGCCGGGCTGGACGTCCTCGGGATCTCGCCGGACAAGCCGGAGAAGCTGGCGAAGTTCCGCGACGCCGAGGGGCTGACGTTCCCGCTGCTCTCCGACGTCGACAAGGAGGTGCTCACGGCCTGGGGCGCCTTCGGCGAGAAGAAGATGTACGGCAAGACCGTCACCGGCGTGATCCGCTCGACGTTCGTGGTGGGCCCGGACGGGAAGATCGAGCAGGCCCTCTACAACGTCCGCGCCACCGGCCACGTCGCGAAGCTGCGCAAGGACCTGAAGGTCTGAGCCTCACGCCCCGACGACGCGGGCGTCGACGCCGGGGAGCTCACCGAACCTGGCCCGCTTGTCGGTCGTCACGACCGTGCGCCCGCTGCTGCGCGCGATGGCAGCCACGATGAGGTCGTGGACCCCCCGAGGCTCACCGGCCCGCTGGGTGTGCGCCAACAGCTCGGCGTGGTGCTCGGCGACCACCTCGTCGTAGCCGACGACCGGCACGAGCTGCACGAGCTGTTCCATGAACGCTCGATGCGCTGCCGCCCTGGCCGGATCGGTGTCGAGCATCGTTCCGAGGAGGTACTCGGCCACCGCGACGGCGGGAATCGCGATGTCATCCGTGCGTGCCAGTGCGTCGAGGTGTCCGCGGCCCCGCACGCCCGCCACCAGGACGCCGGTGTCGAGGATCAGTCGCGCCACGGGTCGGTGTCCAGGTCGGCGGACACGGACTTCCGGGCCGCGTTCACCCGCGACTCGAAGGCATCGTCGAACGCGGGGTGGCCGCGCCAGCTCTCGAAGAGGTCCAGTACCGCGCCCCCGTTGGCACGGGGCGCGGGCGCGATCAGCGCCACTCGCCGGCCGGACCGCGTGACCACGATCGTCTCGCCGTGTTCCGCCGAGTCGAGCACAGCCGAGAAGTTCCGAGCCGCTTCGGACGCGCTCATCTCCCGCATGTGTTCAGATTATCAGAATCAGATCATCGGAACAGTGCAGCAACGTGCGGCAGCCGTTCGCGGTAGCCCTTGAGCAGCTCCTGCGCCACGCCCACCGAGTCGACGAGCGGGTGCTGCGCGAACGCGCGCAACGCGAGCGTGGGCGAGCCGGTGACCGCGGCCTCGATCGCGTCCTGCTCCACCGCCTTGACCTGCTGAAGCAGGCCCAGCATCGCGCCCGGCAGCGGGGAGGTGGCCAGCGGTGTGACGCCGTGGGTGCCCACCAGGCAGGGCACCTCCACCACCGCGTCGGCCGGGAGCCCCGGCACCGCGGTGCCGTTGCGGACGTCGAGGATCATGGTGCGGGGCTCGCCGCCCGAGAGCGCCGCCATCAGCTCGAGCGCCACCTGCTGGTACCCGCCGCCCGCGACGTCCTCGGCCGCGCGTTCCCCCGCCCCGCTGGCCTCGCGGCTCTCGGCCATGTAGCTCGCGTCGCGCTCGGCGCGCACCCGCGTCCAGCGCTCCAGCGCGCCGGACGGGTCGGCCGCCGTGTCGGCGTAGAAGCGTTCCTGCTGGTCGAGGAGGTACTCGCCGCGGGTGCTCCCCGCCGCGCCGATCGCGGCCACCGCCTCGCGGGCGCGGTAGAAGTAGTAGAGGTACTCGTTGGGCAGCGCCCCGATGGCGCGCACCCAGTCGGCCCCGATGAGCCGCACCTCCTCGATGGAGTCGAGCGCGGCGTCGTCGGCCAGCAGGTCGGGCAGCCGGTCGACCCCGTCCACCCGCAGCCCGCGCAGCCAGCCCAGGTGGTTGAGCCCGACGTAGTCGACGGCGCGCTCGCCCGTGTCCAGCCCCAGCGCCCGGGCGGCCCGGTTGACCAGCCCGATCGGCGAGTCGCAGATCCCCACCACGCGCTCGCCCAGCACCCGCTGCATGGCCTCGGTGATCATCCCGGCGGGGTTGGTGAAGTTGATGACCCAGGCGTCCGGCGCCACCGCGGCCACCCGCTCGGCCACCCGCAGCGCCACCGGCACCGTCCGCAGGCCGTAGGCGATGCCGCCCGGGCCGGTGGTCTCCTGGCCCAGCACCCCGCACGACAGCGCCACCCGCTCGTCGACCGTGCGCCCCTCCAGCCCGTCCACGCGGATCGCGGAGAACACGAACCGGGCACCGGCGAGCGCGTCGTCCAGGTCGGTGGTGGCGCGCACGGCCGGGCCGCCGCCGCACTGCTCGAGCACCGCGCGGATCGCGGCCAGCCGCTGCGGCTCGACGTCGTGCAGGACGACCTCGCTGATCGGGGAGGTATCGCCCAGCGCGCGGTAGACCAGCGGCACCCGGAACCCGCCCCCGCCGAGAACGGTGAGCTTCACCGCGGCGCCAGCCGGATCTCGGTGCCGGCCGCGGCGCACGCGGCGAGCGTGTCGGGGTCGGCCCCCTCGTTGGTGACGATCACGTCGACCTCCTCAGGCCCGCAGACGGTGAGCAGCCCGGTGCCCGGGAACTTGGTGCGGTCGGCCACGAGGACGGTCTGCTCGGCCGCCTCGATCATGGCCCGCTTGACCGGCACCTCCACGAGCGTGGAGTCGCGCACCTCGCCGCCGCGGGCGATCCCGCTCGTGCCGAGGAACAAGCGGTGGGCGCGCACCTCGTGCAGGGCCTGCTCGGTGAGCATGCCGACGAGCGAGTGGTAGTTGCGCCGCAGGATGCCGCCGAGCACCAGCAGCTCCACGGCGGGGTCTGCGCGCAGCTCGTCGACCACGGCGAGGCTGCTCGTGATCACGGTGATCCGCCTGCCGCGCAGCGCCCTCGCGAGGCGCGCGGTGGTGGTGCCGATGTCGAGCAGCACCACCTCGCCGTCGCGGACGAGGGTCGCCGCGAGCCGAGCGACGCGCTCCTTGTCGTCGGCGGCAACCGTGGCCACCTCGGCGAAGGGCACCGGGTCGTCGTCGGCCACCGATCCGGCCCCACCCCGCACGCGACGCAGCGCTCCGTCGGCATCGAGCGACTGCAGGTCGCGACGGATGGTGGACGGGCTGACCCCCAGGTTCTCGGCGAGCGCACCCACCGAGACCACGCCGGACGATCGCACCAGGCGGAGGATCTCCCCGTGACGGCTCGCCGGAAGCACGCGCTATACCGTAGCCGAGGAACGAGCAGCACGACAGCAACTCCACGCAGGACTCGTCACGTCTGCGCAAAATCGAGCACATATGGTTGCCTTGTGCGCACCCCACCGGCACTATCCCGGCAGACGAGCCGATGGACAGGTGGTGCAGGCAGTTGACCAGCGCGATCGCGGACACCCCACACGAGCCGGTGTGGTGGGACCCTCTCGCAGGCCTGCGCGACCAGGGCTCCCCCGCCGTCGACGTCTTCATGTCCGGCACCGTGTTCCTCGACATCGTGTTCACCGGGCTGCCCGCCACGCCCGCCGCGGGCACCGAGGTCTGGGCCACGGGCATGGCCTCCTGCCCGGGCGGCATCGCCAACCTCGCGGTGGCCGCGGCCCGGCTGGGCCTGCGCACCAGCCTCGCCGCGGGGTTCGGCGACGACGTCTACGCCGACTTCTGCTGGCAGACCCTCGCCGACCAGGAACGCGTCGACCTCTCCCACTCCCGGCGCTTCGCCGAGTGGCACTCCCCCGTCACCGTGTCGATGGCCGTGCAGCGCGACCGCAGCATGGTGACCCACGGCCACGACCTGCCGATCAGCGCCGACGAACTCGTCGGCACGCCGCCGCGCTGCCGCGCGGTGATCACGAGCATCGGTGAGGGCGCGGCCGACCCCGTGCTGCCGTCCTGGGTGGCGAAGTCCCGCAGCGACGGCGCGCTCGTGTTCGCCGACGCGGGCTGGGACCCCACCGGTGCCTGGGACAAATCCCTGCTGCGCACACTCGCCGGGTGCGACGCGTTCATGCCCAACGCCGTCGAGGCCATGCACTACACGCGCACCGACAGCCCTCAGGCCGCACTGCGCGCACTCGCCGAACACGTCCCACTCGCGGTGGTCACGCTGGGCGGCGACGGCGCCATCGCGATCGACGGCGTCACCGGCGAGACGGCCACCGTGCCGGCGCTGCCGGTGGACGCGCTGGACCCCACCGGCGCGGGTGACGTGTTCGGCGCGGCGCTCGTGCTCGGCACGATCGCAGGCTGGCCCCTCGAGCACCGGCTCCGGTTCGCCGGGGTGTCGGCCGCGCTCGCCGTGCACGAGATCGGCGGATCCCTCGCCGCGCCCGGCTGGGGCGACATCGGCGACTGGTGGCGGCGCACCCGCGCCTTCGCCGCGGAGGGCCACCCCGAATCCGTCGAGCTGGCCAATCGTTACGGATTCCTCGAAGATCTTGTTCCGCGCACCCACGTCTGCGGGGTCCGGCGGGCCGCCGCCACGATCGCCCGCCACTCCGACGTCACCCGCCCCTGAGGAGTCCCGAAATGACCAGCCGACGCCCACGCACCCGTCGCGCCGCCGTCGCCGCGCTCGCCGGGGCGGTGGCGCTCCTCACCGCGTGCACGCCCGGGTCGGAGAACACCGGGGCCCCACCGCCGGCCGGCCGCGAGGTGCAGACCGACATCGCCGCGCTCGGCCCGGTCACGCTCACGGTGTGGGACCAGGAGGTCCGCGGCGGCCAGAACGAGCAGATGGAGCGGCTCAACGCCGCGTTCCAGGAGCGGTACCCGAACGTCACGATCAAGCGCGACTCGCGCTCGTTCGACGACCTCGCCACCACTCTGCGCCTGGCGCTGTCGGGCAACGACGCCCCCGACGTCGTGCAGGCGAACAACGGCCGCGCCGACATGGGTGCGTTCGTGGCCGCGGGAGAGCTGGTGCCGCTCACCCCGTGGGCGCAGGCCTACGGCTGGGACCAGCGCTACCCCGACTCCGTGCGCCAGTACGTCAGCTACACCCCCGACGGCAAGGTGTTCGGCGAGGGCGAGATCTACGGGCTCCCGCAGGTCGGCGAGGTCGTCGGCATCTACTACAACCCCGCCGAACTGCAGCGGCTCGGCATCGCGGTGCCCACCACGTGGGAGGAGTTCGAGGCGGCGCTCGCCGCCGTCAAGGCGGGCGGGGCCACCCCGCTGCAGCTGGGTAACGTGGAGGGCTGGCCCGCCCTGCACGTCT
Organism: Pseudonocardia zijingensis; assembly: GCF_042657305.1. Classification (NCBI taxonomy): domain Bacteria; kingdom Bacillati; phylum Actinomycetota; class Actinomycetes; order Pseudonocardiales; family Pseudonocardiaceae; genus Pseudonocardia; species Pseudonocardia zijingensis. Next base: position 143,352 of record NZ_JBHSKO010000013.1, read on the forward strand.
TCGGCACGGTGCAGGACCAGCTCGTGCCCGCCGACCAGATCACCGACCTCGCCTTCGGCCGCAAGGGTGCCTCCTGGACCACGCCGGAGAACACGCAGGCCGCGCAGCGGGTGACCGACTGGGCGGCCGCGGGCTACTTCAACGAGGGCGTCAACGGCCTCGACGACAACCAGGCGTGGCAGGCGTTCTCGCGCGGCGAGTCGGTGTTCTTCATCGGCGGCAGCTGGTACGCCCCCGACCTCGAGGCCACCATGGGCCAGAACGTGCGCTTCATGCCGCCCCCGCCGCCCGCGGGCAAGCCGGTCTCGGCCACCGGCGGCACCGGCCTGCCGTTCTCCATCACGAGCGCCAGCGATGCCCCCGACGCCGCCGCGGCCTACCTCGACTTCATCACCAGCCCCGACGCCATGAAGGTGCTCACCGAGACCGGCAACCTGCCCGTCGTCGACACCGCCGCGCAGACGCCGCCCGCCGGGCTCTCCCAGGACGTCTTCGCGGCGTTCGCGGCCGTGGCCGACAACGGACAGCTGCTGCCCTACCTCGACTACGCCACCCCGACGATGGGCGACACGATGGGCGCGGCACTGCAGGACCTGCTCGCCGGCTCGCAGCCGCCCGACGCGGTGCTCTCCACGGTGGAGGCCGACTACGCCGCCTTCGTCGAGAAGAATGGCTGACGCCCCACGCACGAGCCACCTCGGCCCGTCACCGTGGCACGCACTGGCCTACGTGGTGCCCGCGCTCGCCGTGTACGCGGCGTTCGTGCTCTACCCGCTCGGCCGCGCCGTGCACCTGTCGCTGTTCGACTGGGACGGGCTCACGCTCGCCACGTTCGTCGGGCTCGGCAACTACGCCGAGGTCGTCACCGACGCCGGCCTGCGGGCCGCCTTCGGGCACGCGCTCGTGCTCATCCTGTTCTTCGCGCTGCTGCCCACTGCGATCGGGCTCGTGCTCGCGAGCCTGCTGACCCGGGCCCGCCTGCGCGGGCTGCCGTTCTTCCGCACGGTCGTGTTCCTGCCGCAGGTCGTCGCCATGGTGGTGGTGGGCGTGGCCTGGCGGCAGCTCTACGCCCCCGACGGCTCGGTCAACGACCTGTTGGAGCTCGTCGGCCTCGGCGCCGTCACCCGGGCCTGGCTCGGCGACCCCACGTTCGCGCTGCCCGCCGTCGGCGTGATCGGCACCTGGGTGCAGACCGGGCTGGTCACCGTGCTGCTGATGGCGGGGATCAGCCGGATCCCGGACCAGCTGTACGAGGCCGCCCGGCTCGACGGCGCGGGCCCGGTGCGGGAGTTCTTCGCGATCACGCTGCCGTCGGTGCGCGCTGAGCTCGCCGTCGCGCTCACGCTCACCGTGATCGCCGCGCTCAAGACCTTCGACCTGATCTACATCACCACCGGCGGCGGGCCGGGCAACCGCACGTCGGTGCCCTCCTACGAGGTCTACAACCGGGCGTTCCGGCTCGGTGAGGTGGGCTCTGCGGCCGCCGTGGGCGTCACGCTCACCGCGCTCATCTTCGTGGTGAACCTCGCGGTGGTGCGGATCGGTGAGCGCCGGTGATCTCCCGCGCCGAACGCTCCGGCAACTACGCCGTCCTCCTGCTCTTCGCGGTGTTCGCGCTGTGGCCGATCCTCACGATCCTCGGCAGCGCCGTCGGACCGGACGACTCCGGCGGCGCGGGCGGCCTCGCCAACTTCCCCGCCGCGTGGGAGCAGGGCCGGTTCGGCACGTCGATGCTCACCAGCATCACCGTGTCCGCCTTCGTCGTGCTGGTGGCGGGCGTGCTGTCGATCCTGGCCGGCTACGCGTTCGGCACGATGCGCGTGCCCGGGGCCGGGGTGCTCTTCCCGCTGTTCCTGCTCGGGCTGATGGTGCCCACCGAGGTCATCGTCGTGCCGCTGTACTTCGACCTGCGCACCTTCGGGCTCACCAACACGTTCTGGGGCATCGCGCTGCCGCAGGTGGCGCAGTCGCTCGCGTTCGGCACGTTCTGGATGCGGGCCTACTTCCGCTCCCGCCCGCGCTCGCTGATCGAGGCGGGCCGCCTCGACGGTGCGGGCTCGTGGCGCATCCTCTGGCAGATCCTCGTGCCGCCCGGCCGGCCCGCGATCGTCACGATGGTGGTCCTCACGTTCATGTGGACCTGGAACGAGTTCCTCATCCCCCTGGTCATGGCCACCGACGAGGGGCTACGCACCGCCCCGCTCGGCCTCGCGTTCTTCCAGGGCCAGCACACCTCCGGCGTCACGCTCCTCGCCACCGGCGCCGTGATCGTGGCCGCGCCCGTGGTGGTGGTGTACCTCTTCCTCCAGCGCCACTTCATCCGCGGCATGCTCGAGGGCGCCGTGCGGGAGTGACCCCGCCCGGTCAGTCGAGGGGTGCGAGCACCACCGTGGTGCCCGTCGCGCGCATGGCGTCCGCCTCCGCGGGGTCCACGCCCCCGTCCACCACCACCGCGTCGAACCGGCCGGTGTCGCACACCAGGTGCGGGCCGGTGCGGGGCGTCTTCGTGTGGTCGATCAGCAGGATCCGCCTGCGCGCCGTCTCGAGCGCCGCCCGCTTCAGGGCGGCCGACGGTTCCAGCGGGTGGTAGCAGCGGCCCTGCGCCACCGCGGGCACGCTGAGGACGGCGACGTCCACGGTGCGCCGGCGCACGGCCTCGACCGCGGCCGGGCCGAAGGTGGCGTCGAGGTCGGGTGAGTAGTCCCCGCCCAGCAGGTGGACGCCGAGCTGCGGGTGCTCGGCCGCCCGCCGCACCACCTCGAGGTAGTTGGTGACGAGCGTGATCGGCCGCCCTCGCCGGCCCAGCGCGGCCAGCAGGGGCAGCACCGAGGTCGAGTCGTCCACCAGCACCGACTCCGGCTCCCCGAGCAGCGGCAGCGCGGCGCGGGCCACGGCCTCCTTGAGGCGCGCACCCGCGCGCATCCGGAACAGGGCGCTCGTCTCCACCCGCAGCGCGGACGGGGCCACCGCACGACCCCGTTCCTTGGTGAGGAAGCCGGCGGCACCGAGCGCGTCGAGGTCGCGGTGGACCGTCATCCCGCTCACCCCGTGCCGACGCGCGAGCTCGCCGATCGCGACGGCACCTTCCTCGAGCACCTGCTCGAGGATGCGCTCGCGGCGTGCTTCGACCGACGCCTCGCTCGACCGGGTGCCACTCACGGGGCCCATCCTCCAGAACCCCCCGCCGGCGGCTCCACCCCGCCGGTGGCCGCGCCGTTCAGGCCGCGGCGCGCGGCTGCACGACGAGCTTGACGTGCCGCTGCCGCGGGTCCGGGGCCAGCGCGTCCTCCGCGTGCTCGAGGTCGACGTGCCCGGTGACCAGCCGGTCGAGCCGCACCGCGCCGGAACCGGCCAGCACGATCGCCGCGGGCCACGTGTTCGCGTAGCGGAAGGTGCCGGTCACCTCCAGCTCGCGGTTCTGCACCAGCGACACCGGCACGGGCAGCTCGTCGGCACCCATCCCGACGAGCACCACCGCGCCGGCCCGCCGGACGGCGCGGAAGCCCGCCCGGACGGCCGCCGGTGCGCCCGAGCAGTCGATGAACGCGTCGACCTCGACACCCTGCTCGACGGGGTCGCCCGCCGCCGGGTCGAGCACGGCGCTCGCCCCGAGCTCGGCGGCGAGCCCCCGGCGTCCCGCGTCGACGTCGGAGACCACGACCTCCGCGGCGCCCAGCGCGCGGGCCACCTGCGTGACGAGCAGCCCGACCGGGCCCGCCCCGGCCACCAGCACGTGCGACCCCACACCCACGCCGGCCTTGCGCCCCGCCCAGACGGCCACCGACAGCGGTTCCAGCAGAGCGGCCGCGTCGTCGGAGAGCGCGTCCGGTACGGGGTGGGCGAAGTCCGCGGGCACGGCCACGTACTCGCAGAACGCGCCGTCGACGGGAGGCGTGGCGAAGAACCGGACCTCCGGGCAGAGGTTGTAGCGGCCGCTGCGGCAGCACTCGCACCGGCGGCAGGGCACGCCCGGTTCGACCGACACCCGCTGCCCGATCCGCTCGGCGGGCACGTCCGACCCGGCGGCGACGATCCGCCCGCCCGCCTCGTGGCCGAGCACCAGCGGCGAGCGCACCACGAACTCGCCGATCCGGCCGTGCTCGTAGTAGTGCACGTCCGATCCGCACACCCCGACCGCCGTGACCTCCACCAGCACCTCGTCCGGGCCGGGGCCGGGCACCGGCCGCTCCTCGACGGCGACGTCCCGAATGCCGCGCAGCACGCTCGCCCGCATCGTCCGCGGCAGCGCCACGCTCGTCTCACTCACCGGTCACAGCTCCCAACGTCAGGCCGGTGACCAGCCACCGGCGCACGGCCAGCCCGGCCACCACCATCGGCAGCACCACGATCGTCCCGATCGCCGTCAGCTGCCCCCAGTCGATGCCCGTCTGGGTCACCAGCTGGCTCGCCGCGATCGGCAGCGTCTGCGAGTCGGGGCCGGCGAACACCGTCGCGAACGCGTAGTCGTTCCAGCTGAAGACCAGGCAGAGCACGAACGTGGTGACGAGACCCGCCTTGCTCAGCGGGAGGATCACGTGCCGGAACGCCTGCCACCGCGTGCAGCCCGCCACCAGGGCCGACTCCTCGATCGAGGGCGGCACCTCGGAGAAGAAGGCGCTCATCAGCCAGATCGCGAACGGCAGGTTGAACGTCATGTAGGCCAGCACGAGCCCCGGCAGGGTGTCGATCAGCCCGGCCACGCGGAACATGAGGAACAGCGGCAGGATCACCGCGGCGATCGGCGCCATCCGGGTGGAGATGATCCAGAACGACAGCCGGTCCTTGTGGCGCATCACCGACCGCGAGAGCCCGTACCCCGCGAGCGTGCCGACCACCACCGACAGCAGCGCGGAGACCACGGCGGCCACGACGCTGTGCCACAGGTACGGGGTCAGGTCGTTCGCGCCGGTGAACAGGTTGCGGTAGTTCTCGAACGTCGGGGCGAAGACGAGGCGCGGCACCGCGGAGGTGACGTCCGCCTGGCTCTTGAACGACCCCAGCACCATCCAGACGAGCGGCACCAGCGTCCACAGGAGCGTCGCGGCCAGCACCACGGCCACGGCCACGCGGCTGCCGGTGCTGCGGCCGTGCAGCGCCGCCCGGGCGCCGCCGGGTGCGGCCGGTGCGCGCGCGGAGTCGTCCCGCGTGCCGGGGGCGAGTGCGGGTGCGGTCATCAGGAGATCCCCCTCGTCCCGAGCAACCGCACGAAGGCCCGCGCGATCGCGATGGTCAGGAGCAGCATCATCAGGCCGATCGCGGCCGCGTAGCCCAGGTCGAAGAAGCGGAAGGCGTTCTCGAACAGCCGGATCGGGATCGTCTTCGTCGCGTCCGCCGGGCCGCCGTTCGTGGTGACGGAGATGATGTCGTAGTAGCGGACGGCGTCCATGGCGCGGATGAGCAGCGCCACGAGCAGGATCCCGGAGATCGAGGGCAGCACCACGTGCCGCAGGCCCGCCCAGTACCCCGCCCCGTCCAGCGCGGCGGCCTCCAGCAGCGACGGATTCACCGAGGTCAGCCCCGCGAGGGCGATCAGCGTGATCAGCGGCGTCCACTCCCAGACGTCCATCAGCACCACCGCCGCGAACGCCGTGCCGGGGCTGCCGAGCACGTCACCCTCCCAGCCCAGCTGCTGCAGGAACCAGGCGTAGAGGCCGAAGGTGGAGTCGGTGAGGTAGCGGCCGAGCAGCCCGACGATCACGGGCGCGACGAACATCGGCAGCAGCACCAGCGACAACAGGATCCCGCGGCCGCGCAGCACCCGGTGCAGCGCCAGCGCGACGGCCAGCCCGAGCACCATCTCGATCCCGAGCGTGAGCACCAGGTAGGCGCCGGTGCGCACCCAGCTCCACCACATGTCGACGTCGGTGAGCACGCGCACCCAGTTGTCGAGCCCCACCCACTCCAGCCGCACCCCGCCGAGCAGGCGCACCCGGCTGAGGCTCATCGCCACCAGCGCCAGGAACGGCAGCACGGACAGCACCGCCAGCAGCGCGACGCCGGGGGTGAGCAGGAGGCCGGGGAACGTGAGGCCCCGGCGGCGGCCCGCCCGGGCCGTCGGCTCCGCCGCGGTCATGCGTGCCACCCCCTCGCAACGATCTGGTCGACGCGCCGGGCCGTGCCGCGCATCGTCGTCTCCGGGTCCTGCTGGCCGGCGATCATCTGGGACAGGCCGGTGAACACCGCGGTGTCGCAGGCGTTCCACATCGGGATCTTGGGCCGCAGGCCGATCCGGTCGGGTTCCCACGCGGCGCGCACGGCCGGCCCCGCGAGCATGTTGGGCAGCTCGCTCGGCCGCTGCTCCGCCCGCACCACCTCGGGCAGCTCGTACACCGATCCGCGCGTGGGCGTGCCGCCGCCCGCGCTGCTGCGCAGGTTGTCCAGCTGCGTGCCCCGCGATGTGGCCCAGTTGACGAAGAGCCAGGCGGCGCCCCGCTCGGCGCCCGACGCGTTCGCCGTGATGCCGATGCCGCAGCCGCCGTACATGTTCGCCGAGCCGGTCGGGCCGCTGGGCAGCGGCGCGTAGCCCATCGCGCCCGGGAACGCCTCCTCGTTGCTCGCGGCGAACTCGTGCCAGTTCGGGCACATCGCGATCTCCCCGGCCCGCAACGCGGCGCCCACGCCGTCCCAGTCCCACGTGCGGGACGCCGGGTGGGCCACCGCGAGCAGCTCGTCGTAGAAGCGCGCGGCCTCGATCGCCTCGGCCGAGTCGAGCGTGCAGCGGCCCGGATCGCGCACCCCGAGCAGGCCGACCTGCTCCCCGGCGTCGAAGTAGTCGCCGCCGTAGGACCACAGCACGTTGCTGAAGTCGCACATCAGCGAGTCGTGCTGCTTCGCCTGGTGTCCGGTGCCGTAGCGCACCTCGTCGACGTTGTCGGTGAACCAGGCCGCGATCCTGCGGTACTCGTCCCAGGTGCGGTCCGGACCCGGCGTCGGATCGAAGCCCAGGTCGTCGGCCATCCGAGCGCCGTGGGCGGCGAAGAGGTCGGCGCGGTACTGCCAGATCATCGTCGGGCAGTCGTAGGGCAGCGCGTAGACCGGTCCCTCCTGCTCGAAGCTGCCCGCCGCCCGCAGCTGCGTGGGGATGAAGTCCTCCAGCCCGCCCTCCAGGACCGGGTAACTGGGGTCCTCGATGAACTCACGCAGGTCGGCCAGCCCGGCGCTGTACGGGGCGAGCACCTGGTAGGGGTCGGCGTAGATCACCTGGTACTGCGACGTGCCCGACGCCATGTCCAGCGCCACCCGCTGCACGAGCGCGGAGAGCTCCAGGTTGACGATCCGCACCGTGATGCCGGTGAGCTCGGTGAACGGCTGCAGGTTCGCGGCGATGGCCGCGGTCGGCGCGGTGTTCTCCGAGATGAAGTTGATCGTCGTGCCGGCGAACCGGCGCCACGGGTCCTGCCCCGGGGACAGCGGCGGTACCGGACGGCGTTCGGCACCACCGCAGCCGGCGAGCAGGCCGGACGCGGTGACCGCACCGGCCGCGGCCGCTCCCCACCGCAGCAGGTTCCGACGGGTGACTGTCATGGGACCTCCGCGTCGTTGGACCCGTACTCGTGATCGACCTGACAATCTCACACAAAATGTGTGAGAACAACCGGATGCGCGCCGCGGCCGGCCGCCGGGAGAATGCGGGGAGCGACGGGGAGACAGGAGGGGCCGTGACCACCGAGGAAGACGTGCGCCGGATCGCGCTCGCGCTGCCGGGCGTCGAGGAGATCCCCAGCGAGGGCTTCGACTTCCGCGTGGGCGGCAAGGGGTTCGTCTGGTCCTACCCCGAACGCGTGCCCGGGCGGCGGCGCGAGATCCGCACCGACGTCGCCGTGCTCTACGTCGGCGACGAGGCCGAGAAGCAGGCCCTGCTGCTCGGCGAGCCCGAGCTGTTCTTCACCCATCCCACCTACGACGGCCTGCCGCTGGTGATGGTGCGGCTCGAACGGGTCGACGAGGCCCGGCTGGAGGAGCTGGTGCTCGACGCCTGGCGCATGCGCGCTCCGGCGGAGCTGGCCGACCGCGTGACCTAGCACTGCTTGTGGACAACTCGCGATCTTCACGGCGGCGCGCGAACGCCCGTTCGATAGCGTCCGGATCATGCCCCGAGCCCGGAGCTGGACGGACGAGCAACTCATAGCCGCGGTGGCGGCGAGCCGGACCCTCAGGGAGGTCCACCTCCGCCTCGGGATCCGACCAGGCAAGTACGACGTCCTGCGAGCGCACATCCGTCGCCTTGGAATCGATGCCTCGCATCTTCCACGGGCCACCGCCGGCTCGCCGCGGACGTCCCGACGCTTCCAGGACGTCGACCTCATCGAGGCCGTGAAGGCCGAACGGACGGTGCACGGTGTACTCCGCCGATTGGGTTACCGCCCGAGCGGCGGCATGTTCCGGTTCGTCGTCGCCCACATCCGACGGCTCGACCTCGATACGTCGCACTTCCTGGGGCAGAGGTGGGCCCGAGGGCTTCGCCGGCCATCCACCAAGATCACACCCCTTCAGGACCTGCTGGTCGAAGGCTCCACGACGACATCGAGCATGCTGCGGAAACGCCTGATCGCCGAGGGCCTCAAGCCGGCACACTGCGAGGAATGCGGCCTGTCGGAGTGGCAAGGCGTGGGCCTCCCGCTGTGCCTCGACCACATCAACGGGGACCACACGGACAACCGCCTCGAGAACCTCCGTATCCTCTGCCCGAACTGCCATGCCACCACCGACACCTGGTGCGGGCGGAACAGAAGCCGGCGTAGCCCAACTGGCAGGAGGCCCTCGGCCTAGGACCGAGACAGTGTGGGTTCGAATCCCACCGCCGGCACCACCGACTACGCGACCCGGCCCGGCCCCGGCTCCGAGTCCGGCGCAGCCCGGGCGGGGCGCCGGGCCGCGATGAGCGCGCCGGTCAGCCCGACCGCGCCGGAGCACACCGACACCAGCAGCATCGCGGGGTGCGGGTTGCCGCCCACCGCGGCGTCACCGAGGATCACGACCCCGATCGTGCCGGGCAGGACCCCCAGCACCGTGCCCACCAGGTACGGCGCGAAGCGCACGCCCGCGAGGGCCGAGGCGTAGTTCATCGCCGAGAACGGCACGGCCGGGATCAGCCGCAGCGACACCATCGCGAGCAGGCCGCTGCGGTCCAGCCGCGCACGCACCCACGTCATCACGCGGTGGTCGGTGTGGCGGCGGGTGAACCGCCCGCCCAGGAGCTTGACCAGCCAGAACGCGACGGCAGCCGCCAGCGACGTGCCCGCCACCGCGAGCAGCACCCCGCCGACCCCGCCGAACAGCACCCCGGCCGCCACCGTGAACACCGTGCGCGGCACCGGCGTGACGGTGATCATCCCCTGCAGGAGCACGAACAGCAGGGGAGCCCACAGGCCCGCCGCCTGCACGGCCGTGCGCACGTCCAGCAGGTCGGTGCCGGTGCGGATCAGCAGGAACGCGACCACCGCGACGACGAGCACAGCTGCGCCCACGGCAGCGATCCGTCCCCAGCTCACCCGACCGAAGGTACCGATGCCGACACCGGAGGGGGCGGGAAGGGGGGTCGTCGACACACTCCGTTCACCTCCGCGACGGTTACGGTGCCTGGCGTGACCACGAAGCCCCCTCTCGACCTCGACCCCGACGGCCTCGCCGTGCGCCGCGAGGTGCTCGGCGCGAACCACGTCGACGCCGCGCTGGCCCGTGCAGACGCCGTCACGGCCGACTTCCAGGAGCTGATCACCCGCTACGCCTGGGGCGGCATCTGGACCCGTCCCGGCCTCGACCGGCGGATGCGCAGCGCCATCACGCTCACCGCGCTCGTGGCGCACGGGCACCACGACGAGCTGGAGATGCACCTGCGGGCCGCCCTGCGCAACGGGCTGAGCCGGGAGGAGATCGTCGAGGTGCTGCTGCAGAGCGCGATCTACTGCGGCGTGCCCGCTGCCAACTCCGCCTTCGCCGTGGCCCGCCGGGTGCTGGCCGAACCCGACCCGACCGACTGACCCACCGCGCACTGCAGGCCGCCAAACGGGAGACTCGCCCCCACAGAACGCGGGACTCACCCACCGAGACGGGAGACTCGCGCTCTGGACTCCGCCCCATGGGGGCGAGTTTCCCGTTCGGGGCCGCGAGTTTCCCCCTGCGAGCGCGAGTCTCCCGTTCGGGGGTGCGAGCGACGCGTTCGGCGGGTCAGGCCAGGGCCTGCAGGTGCGGCAGGAGGGCACGCATCGCGCGGCCCCGGTGGGACGCGGCGTCCTTCTCCTCCGCGCTCAGCTCGGCGGAGGTCCGCTCCTCCCCGTCGGGCACGAAGATCGGGTCGTAGCCGAACCCGTTCGTGCCGCGGGGGGCGCGCACGATCCGGCCGGTCCACTCGCCGTGCACCACGGTCTCCGCGCCGCCCGGCACCACCAGCGCCGCCGCGCACACGAACGCCGCCCGGCGCCGCTCGTCCGGGACGTCCTCGAGCTGGCCGAGCAGCAACTCCAGGTTGGCGGCGTCGTCGCCGTGGCGGCCCGCCCAGCGCGCCGACAGCACCCCGGGCATCCCGTTCAGCGCGTCGACGGTGAGGCCCGAGTCGTCGGCCACCGACGGCAGCCCGGTGGCGGCCGCGGCGTCACGCGCCTTGGCGAGCGCGTTCTCCGCGAACGTTGCCCCGGTCTCGGGGGCCTCCGGGAACTCCGGCACGTCGGCGAGCCCGAGGACCTCCAGCGGGACGCCGTCGAGCATCCGGCGCAGCTCGACGAGCTTGCCGGCGTTGCGGGTGGCGAGCAGGACCTTCACAGCCACATCCTCACAGCCACATCCTCACAGCCACATCCTCACAGCCACGTCCTCACGACTGCCCGGGCAGGTCGCGCGGGTAGGGCTGGGCCAGCACCTCGGCCTGCAGGTCCGACAGCTCGCGGATCCCGGCGAGGGCCATGTCGAGCATGGTGTCGAGCGTGCTGCGGGTGAACGTGGCGCCCTCGCCGGTGCTCTGCACCTCGATGAGGGTGCCCGTGTCGGTGGCCACGACGTTGGCGTCGACCTCGGCGCGGGAGTCCTCCTCGTAGGGCAGGTCGAGCCGCACCCGCCCGTCCACCACGCCGACGCTCACCGCGGCGACCTTGCACGACAGCGGCTTCGGGTCGGCCAGCGCGCCCTGGGCACCCAGCCAGGTGACGGCGTCGGCGAGCGCCACGTAGGCGCCGGTGATCGCCGCGGTGCGGGTGCCGCCGTCGGCCTGGATGACGTCGCAGTCGAGGGCGATGGTGTTCTCGCCGAGCGCCGCGAGGTCGATGCACGCGCGCAGTGAGCGGCCGATCAGCCTGCTGATCTCGTGGGTGCGGCCGCCGATGCGGCCCTTCACCGACTCGCGGTCGCTGCGCGTGTTGGTGGCCGAGGGAAGCATCGCGTACTCCGCGGTGAGCCAGCCGAGGCCGGATCCCTTGCGCCAGCGCGGGACGCCCTCCGTCACGCTCGCCGCGCACAGCACCTTCGTGTCGCCGAACTCGACGAGCACCGAACCCGCGGGGTGCTTCTGGAAGCCGCGGGTGATCGTCACCGGGCGGAGCTCGTCGTCGGACCTGCCGTCTGCGCGTGTCACGCAGCCACCCTATGACCCCGGCTGAACCGATCACCGGGCCCGCCCGTGCAACAGGACATGTGGGTCATCGACGGCATCCCGCTGCATCCGCTCGTCGTGCACGCGGTGGTGGTGCTGCTGCCGCTGGCGGCGCTGGGCGCCGTCGTGGTGGCGGTGCGGCGCTCGTGGCGACGCGTGCTCGGCCTCCCGGTCCTGCTCGTGGCGGTGGCGGGCGTCGCCGCGGTGCCGCTGGCCACCAGCACCGGCAACCAGCTGTGGGCGGTGCTCGGCGCGCAGAACCCGGTGATCGAGACCCACGTGCAGCGGGCGTCGTGGCTCCTGCCGGCCGCCCTCGTCTTCCTCCTGCTGCTGGGCGGCGCGCTGCTCACCGAGCTGGCCTCGGTGCGGGCCGAGGCCGGGGCGCACGCGGCGCCTGCCGCCACCGCCACCCAGTACCGGGTGGCCACAGGGCTCTCGGCGCTGGCGGCGCTCACCGGCCTCGCGGTCACCGCGATCGTGGTGTGGGTCGGACACGCCGGGTCCACCGCCGTCTGGCAGGGGACCGGGCAGTAACTCAGACCGCGTACTGCGCGTCGGGCGCCACCAGCTCGACCGGGCCGGCGAACGCCGCCCGGGCCTCGGCCAGCAGCGTCGCCCCTTCGTGCCACGGGGCGACGTGGGTGAGCAGCAACCGGCCCACCCCCGCCGCGGTGGCGTGCTCCCCCGCCTGTCGCCCGGACAGGTGCACCCCCGGTGGGGGCTCCTCCCATTCGTCCGACACGTGCGGCCACGTGGCCTCGCAGAGCAGCACGTCGGCGCCCCGCGCCAGCTCCACGAGGGCCGCGGACGGCCCGGTGTCGCCGCTGTAGACGAGGCTCCGCCCGCCCGCGTCGACGCGCAGGGCGTAGGCCTCGCAGAGGTGGTCGACGCGGCGCGCGGTGAGCGTGGCAGCCCCCACGCCCGCCCGCGAGCCGTCGACGAGGGGGTGGAAGGCGAACACGTCGGTGAGGTCGGTCTTCGACCGTTCGTCCGCCGAGGGCGCGTACGCCGCGGCGAACCGGTCGGGCGCCTCGGCGGGCGCGTGCACCGGGAGCGGACGCGTGGTGGGGTCGTTGGGGGGCCGCGGGTGGTAGCGGCGGTGCACCACGAGCGAGGCGAAGTCGGCGCAGTGGTCCGGGTGCAGGTGCGAGAACGCCACGGCGTCGAGCTGCCACGGGTCGAGGTGGCGTTGCAGCGCGCCCAACGTGCCGTTGCCGAGGTCGAGCACCAGCCGCTCGTGCCCGGTGTCGACGAGGTACCCGGACGCCGGCGAGCCCGGTCCCGGCACGCTGCCCGAGCACCCCAGCACGATCAAGCGCATCCGCGCACGCTAACGCGGCCGCGTGTGCCGCAGCCACCAGAGGCCGATCAGCGGCAGCACCAGCGGCACGAACCCGTAGCCCCGTCCGTAGACCGACCAGACGGTGTCGCTCGGGAAGTCGCCGGTGTCGAAGACGGTGAGGGTGCCGACGGCGAGCACGCCGACCAGCTCGAACACCACCGCGCACCAGGCGAGCCTGCGCGCTCCCGGGCCGTGCCCGGCGAGCCCGATCGTCGCCAGGATGTAGACCACACCGGCCAGCGCCGACAGCAGGTACGGCACCGGGGCCTCGCTGAACCGGGTGGCGATCTGCACGCCCGCGCGGGCGGTGGCCGACAGCGCGAACACGCCGTAGACGGCGATCAGCACCCGCCCCGGCCCGGACGCGGTGGCGCGGGCTGCCTCAGCCACCGGGGACCCACAGCCCCTGCAGCCGCCAGACCGCCACGGCCGTGGCGATCGCCCCGACGGCGACGACGGCCCCGCCCCACCGGCTGGGTTCGGCCGTGGCGAACTGGGTGGCGATCGGGAGCACGCACACCGAGACGACGAGGTAGATGAGGAACGTCGAGGTCTCGGGCAGCGTGACACCGCCGAACACCTGCACCGCCGCGATCGCGGCCTGCACCACGAGCAGGGCCACCGCGACGCCCACGGCGCGCTTCGTCCAGGCGTCTGGTGGCCGGTTCAGCACGGTGAGGAGCACGCCGTAGACCGCGAGGGCGGCGAGCGCCACGTGGACCACGACGACGAGAGCGCCGATCACGCCGCGACGCTACCGGGCCGCGACACGCCGTACGAACGGCACCCTCGTCCGATAGAGCGGTACGGATGTGCCGTTCGTACGTCAGGTCGCCGTTCCCAGCGGCGCGGGGAGGCCTGCGACGACCCCGATCTCCGGCCCCAGGAAGCGCCTGCCGAGGCGGCGGAACGGCGCGGGGTCGCCCGTGGCGAGGAACCGGTGCGGTGCAGGTGGCGGGGCGTCCGGGTCGCGGGCGAGGTCGTGCTCCATGAGCACCCGCACGACGTCCTTGGCCGTTTCGTCGGCGCTGGACACGAGCGTGACGTCCGGCCCGGCCACGATCTGCAGGACGCCGGCGAGCAGCGGGTAGTGGGTGCAGCCGAGCACGAGGGTGTCGACACGCGCCCGCTGCAGCGGCTCCAGGTAGCCCTGGGCGAGCCCGAGCACCTGCCGGCCACTGGTCATGCCGCGCTCGACGAAGTCGACGAACCGCGGGCACGCGACGGAGGTGACCTCGATGCCCGGAGCGGCGGCGAAGGCGTCCTGGTAGGCACCCGACGCGATCGTGGCGCTCGTGCCGATCACCCCCACCCGCCCGTTGCGCGTGGTGGCGACGGCCCGGCGCACCGCGGGCCGCAGCACCTCGACGACCGGCACCGGGTAGCGCTCGCGGATGTCGGGCAAGCAAGCAGCGGTGGCGGTGTTGCAGGCCACGACGAGCGCCTTGACGCCCTGCTCCATGAGGGCGTCGCCCACGGCGAGGGCGTGGCGTCTCACGTCGGCGATCCGCAGGGGCCCGTACGGTCCGTGCGCGGTGTCGCCCACGTACACCACCTGCTCCGCGGGCAGCTGGTCGATCACGGCCCGAGCAACGGTGAGGCCGCCGACGCCGGAGTCGAAGATGCCGATCGGGGCGTCGGGGAGCACGCGGTGAGCTTAGGCGGGGCGGTCGGCGCGGGCGACGAGCCGGGCCGCCAGGAGCCCGGCCAGCGCCCCGAACAGGTGCGACTGCCAGGAGATGCCCGGCTGCCCGGGCAGGACGCCGAACAGGATCCCGCCCCACACGAGGAACAGCCCCACTGCCAGGAGGATCTGCAGACCGCTGCGGGCGAAGAAGCCACGGGTGAGCAGGAAGACCAGCCAGCCGAAGATCAGGCCGGACGCCCCGATGTGGTAGCCGGAGCCGAACCCGCCGGTGAGCCACACCCCGAGCCCGCCGAGCAGCCAGATCGTGGCCGTGACCATCACGAACTGGCGGAACCCGCCCGCCATCGCGAGGAACCCGAACACCAGGAACGGCAGCGTGTTGGCCACCAGGTGCGCCCAGTCGGCGTGCAGCAGGGGCGCGAACAGCACGCCGTCGAGCCCGCCGGTCTGGAGCGGTTCGATGCCGAAGTTGTGGTCGAGCGCACCGCCCATGACGACGTCGACGGCCTCGACGATGTAGAGCCCGGCCGTGAACAGGAGCATGAACAGCGCCGAACCGATCGGGTTGCGGGGCAGCACGCGGGCGGTGCGGCGCGGGGCGGGCGCAGGGGCGGCCATGCCATCGAGGTTACGCACGTGGAGCGCCGTCACGACAGGTGTGAGCCACGCCACTTTCGATCATCCGATCGTCGATCACTTCCGTCCTCTCGAACAAGGCCGCGAATCGCGGCCCGACCGAAGGACCGGGGGGACCTGCCATGACCCGACACACGATCCGCGCGCTCGCCGCCGCCGGTCTCGCCGCGGCGGCGCTCGTCACCGTCCCGGGCACCGCGCTCGCCCAGTACCGCCCGGCCGCGGTCACCGCCGAGGCCGACGTCGACGGGGACGGCGCGCAGGAGCACGTGACGCTGGAGCAGCTCGCTCCGGGCACGCAGCTGCTGCGCGTGCACCTGCCCAGCGGGTACGTCGAGGACCGGATCCTCGGAGACGAGGGGCTCCCGCTGATCGTCCCGTTCGTGGTGGACGTCAACGGCGACGGGCGCGACGAGCTGGTGATCGCCACCTCCCTCGGCGCCAACACCAACACCCTCCAGCTGTGGAGCTTCGACGACGACCGGCTGCACGCGGTCACCACCGAGGACGGCGCCACGTGGCAGCTGTTCGAGGGCGGCGGGGTGTCGGCCATGGGCATGTACGGGTGCGTGCCCGGCACGCCCGCCCGTCAGCTCCGCGACGTGCAGGCCACGCTCGACGAGGCCGCGTCCACCGACGGCACGACCCGCTACGACGGCACGGCGGTGACCTACACCGTGACGGACGGGATGGCGCACCGGGCGGTGGTGGAGCCCCTGGAGGACGTCACGCGCGACGACCCGCGGGTGCAGGTCGACCCGGCGACCTGCGCCACCGTGGCCTGACGGCCGGTCACGCCCAGAGGTGGCCCTCGATGCCCTCGGCCGCCTCGTCCAGCTCGCCGGAGTAGGCACCGGTGGACAGGTACTTCCAGCCGGCGTCGGCGATGATGATCACGATGTCGGCGGTGTCGCCCGCGCCCGCAGCCTTCTCCGCCACGGCCAGCGCGGCGTGCAGGATGCCGCCGCTGGAGATGCCGGCGAAGATCCCCTCCTGCTCCACCAGCTGCCGGGTGCGGCGCAGCGCGTCGCGGCTGCCCACCGAGTAGCGGGAGGTGAGCACGTCGGGGTCGTACAGCTCGGGCACGAAGCCCTCGTCCAGGTTGCGCAGGCCGTACACCAGCTCGCCGTAGCGGGGCTCGGCCGCCACGATCTGGACGTCCGGCTTGTGCTCACGCAGGTAGCGGCCGGTGCCGACGAGTGTGCCCGTGGTGCCCAGCCCGGCCACGAAGTGGGTGACCGTGGGCAGGTCACGCAGAATCTCCGGCCCGGTGGTGCGGTAGTGGGCGTCGGCGTTGGCCGGGTTGCCGTACTGGTAGAGCATCACCCAGTCCGGGTGCTCCGCGGCGAGGCCCTTGGCCATCGCGACGGCCTGGTTCGAGCCGCCGGCCGCGGGCGAGTTGATGATCTGCGCGCCGTACATCTCCAGCAACTGGCGCCGCTCGACGGAGGTGTTCTCCGGCATGACGCAGATCAGCCGGTAGCCCTTGAGCTTGCAGGCCATCGCCAGCGAGATGCCGGTGTTGCCCGACGTCGGCTCCAGCACCGTGCAGCCGGGCTTCAGCAGCCCGTCCGCCTCGGCCTTCTCGATCATCGCGAGGGCCGGGCGGTCCTTGATGGAGCCGGTGGGGTTGCGGTCCTCCAGCTTCGCCCACAGCCGCACGTGCGGCGCGGGCGACAGCGACGGCAAACCCACCAGCGGGGTGTCGCCCACCGCGTGGATGAGGGACTCGTACCGGGCCATGACGCCTCCTGCAGATGCGCCCGGGTCGGGCCGGGACGTGCCCGGCCCGCGCCGGACTCAGCGCATGCCACCCGCGACGGCCCCACCCGCGACCGCGGGCAGGATCGTGACGGTCGAGTTCTCCTTGACCGGCGCCTGGAGGCCACCGGCGAAACGCACGTCCTCGTCGTCGACGTAGATGTTGACGAAGCGGTGCAGGTTGCCGTCCTTGACGAGGCGGGCCGCGATGCCACCGTGGCGCGACTCGAGGTCGTCGATCACCTCGGCGACGGTGCTGCCCTTCGCCTCGACGGTCTTCTCACCGCCGGTGTGGGTGCGCAGGATGGTGGGGATGGACACGGTCACGGCCATGCGAATGCTCCAGGTGGTTCGGTCGTGGTGCGGGCGGGCGAGGCGTCAGGCCCGGTCCGGGACGTCGTCCGCGCCCGTGTGCGAGAACATGTAACTCTCGACGACCTCGACGTCTTCCTCGGTGACCTCGCCGTCCACGATCCGGAACGACCGGAACTCGTACTCCCCGACCGTGGGCGGGGCCCCCTCGCGAGTGGAGACGATCACGTAGTGGATCCGCGGGTCGCTGAGCGGCCCGGACGCGTAGTCGATGTCGACCTGCGACGGGTACGCGGGGCTGCGCGTGTGCGAGTGGTAGATCACGACCGGCCACTCGTCGCGGTCGTCCATCTCGTCGTTGACGCGCAACCGCTCCTTGCGGTCGAACGTGTAGTACGTGGTGGACGAGCGCTGCTCGCCCTGGTACTCGGCGTGGTCGCCGCTGAGCACCACGGACCGCAGAGCCCGCTCCTCCGCCTCGGCCGCCTCGTCGCCGGAGGGCTTCGCGGCATTGACCATGCGGATGAACCGCTCGGGCCGCTCCGCGCCCTCCGGGCCCGCGATGATCCCGCACGCCTCGTGGGGATGTTCCTCACGGGCGTGAGCCATGACGTCCTCGACGAGGTCGGCCCGGATCACCAGCACGGCGTCCAGCCTACGTTCCGCGTCCACGCGAACGCACATCCACGGGCACGACTCACACCTCTGCCAGACTCGCGGCCATGCCCGCCCCCCGCCTGGAGATCACCTACTGCACCCAGTGCCGCTGGCTGCTGCGCGCCGGCTGGACGGCCCAGGAGTTGCTCACGACGTTCCCGGCCGACCTCGGCGAGGTGGCGCTCGTGCCCGGCACCGGCGGCGTGTTCGAGGTGCGGCTCGACGACGAGGTCCTCTGGGACCGCAAGGCCGAGGGCGGCTTCCCCGAGCTGTCTCGCCTCAAGCAGCTCGTGCGCGACCGGGTGGCCCCGGACCGGAGCCTCGGCCACTCCGACCGGAAGTGAGCAGCCCCGGCTAGCGCACCTGCATGCGCGTCTGCACCAGCGAGTCCTGCACGAACGTGAGCCAGTGGTAGACGCCCAGGTGCGCGGCCCGCGGGTCGTCGACGGGGAGGTCGTCCATGTCCTCGCTGACGTCGAGCGCGGTGCCCAGCGCGAGCCGCACGTCGTTGAGGGCGGTGAGCCACGTGTCGGCCTGTTCGGGCGTGAGCTCGACGCGGCCCCCGGCGTCCGGGAGCGTGTCGAGCACGAGGGCCGCGGCGGCGTCCTTGGCCTCGATGAGCTCCGGCTCGTGCAGCGAACGCAGGCCGGCGGCGAGGTCGGCGTCCTCGGTGGTGAAGTCCGGGAGCAGCCGGGCGAGCACCCGGTCGTCGGGCCGCGTGGACGGCCCGGTGCGCATGCCGGTGAGGACGGCCAGCTCGTCGGCGGGGTTCTCCGCGGAGCGCCCGGCGAGCATCTGCCGGACCTCCGACACCAACCCGCGCAGCACCGCGGCCTCCTGGCCGTCGAAGGTGCCGGCGAGCCGGGTCCTGCCGCCGCGACCTGCCTTCTTCCAGCCGTTCATGCCTTCTGCATCGTGGCCCAGAGACCAGCGGCGTGCAGTTTCGCGACGTCACCCTCGATCTTGTCCTTGTCGCCGGACGACACCGCGGCCTTGCCCTTGTGGTGGACGTCGAGCATGAGCGCGGTGGCCTTCGGCTCCGGGTACCCGAAGAGCTTCTGCAGCACGTAGGTGACGTACGACATCAGGTTGACGGGGTCGTTCCACACGATCGCCTGCCAGGGGACGTCGGCCGTCGAGTCCTCGGCGAAGTCCTGCTCCACCTGGCGGGTGGGTGCGGGTAGCGGCGCGGCCATGCACCCATGGTGACACCTCCCCCATTCGGGCCGCACGGCACATAGGCTCTCGATCCATGACTGGCAGTCCGTCATCGGCCGGGGTGTCCACCGCCCTGTTCACCGACCGGTACGAGCTGACGATGGCGGCCGCCGCGCTCGCCGACGGCACCGCGCACCGGCGCTGCACGTTCGAGGTCTTCGCCCGCAGGTTGCCCGAGGGCCGCCGCTACGGCGTGGTGGCGGGCGTCGGGCGTCTCCTGGAGTCGATCCAGCGGTTCCGGTTCGGCGACGAGGAGCTCGCGATGCTCAGCGACGTCGTCGACGACGCCACGCTGTCCTGGCTGGCCGAGTACCGCTTCTCGGGCGACATCGACGGCTACCCCGAGGGCGAGCTGTACTTCCCGGGATCGCCGATCCTGACCGTCACCGGCACGTTCGCCGACGCGGTGCTGCTCGAGACGATGGTGCTGTCGATCCTCAACCACGACAGCGCGGTGGCGGCCGCTGCGGCCCGCATGGTCACCGCCGCCGCGGGGCGCCCGATCATCGAGATGGGGTCGCGGCGCACCCACGAGGCCGCCGCAGTGGCCGCGGCCCGGGCCACCTACCTGGCGGGGTTCGCCACCACCTCCAACCTGGAGGCGCAGCGCCGCCACGGCATCCCCACCGCGGGCACCGCCGCCCACGCGTGGGTGCTGCTGCACGACGACGAGCTGTCGGCGTTCACCAGCCAGGTCAAGGCGCTCGGGTCGGACACCACCCTGCTCGTCGACACCTACGACATCCGCCGCGGCGTCGCACTGGCCGTCGAGGCGGCGGGCACCGGGCTCGGGGCCATCCGGATCGACTCCGGCGACCTCGGGGTGCTCGCCCGCCAGGCCCGCGAACAGCTCGACGCGCTGGGTGCCACCGGCACGAAAATCGTGCTGTCCGGTGACCTCGACGAGTACGCCATCGCCTCGCTGCGCGCGGAGCCCGTCGACTCCTACGGCGTCGGCACCTCGGTCGTCACCGGCTCCGGCGCGCCCACCGCCGGGATGGTCTACAAGCTCGTCGAGGTCGACGGGCGACCGGTCGCCAAGCGCAGCGAGCACAAGGAGTCGCGCGGCGGCCGCAAGTCGGCCGTGCGTCGCTACAAGCCGACCGGCACCGCGATCGAGGAGGTCGTGCACCCGGCCGCGAACCCGCCCGAGATCGGCCCGCACGACCGGGTCGTCCCGGTGCCGCTGATCCGGGGCGGCGAGCTGGTGGACGGGCTGCCCACCCTGGAGCAGTCCCGCGAGCACCTGCGGGCCGCCCTCGTTTCCGTGCCGTGGGAGGGGCTGAAGCTCTCCCGCGGCGAGCCCGCCCTGCCCACCGTGTTCGAGGGGATCTGATGCGTGCGCTGATCGTCGTCGACGTGCAGAACGACTTCTGCGAGGGCGGCTCGCTGGCCGTCGAAGGCGGGGGCGCGGTCGCCGCCGCGATCACCGACCACATGCACAGCACGGCGTACGACCACGTGGTCGCCACCCGCGACCACCACGCCGACCCGGGCGCGCACTTCTCCGACACCCCCGACTTCGTCGACAGCTGGCCGCCCCACTGCCGCGCCGGCACGCCCGGCGCATCGTTCCACCCCCACCTGGACGTGGCGCCGATCGAGGCCGTGTTCGGCAAGGGCGAGTACGCCGCCGCCTACTCCGGCTTCGAGGGCGTCGAGCCGGGCGGCGCGGGGCTGGCCGACTGGCTGCGCGCCCGCGGCGTCGACACCGTGGAGGTGGCCGGGATCGCCACCGACCACTGCGTCCGCGCCACCGCCCTCGACGCCGCGAAGGCCGGCTTCAGCACCACCGTGCTGCTGGACCTCTGCGCCGGCGTGGCGCCGGAGACCACCGCCAGGGCGCTGGAGGAGATGCGGGCCTCCGGCGTGCAGATCGCGTCCTAGCCGGAGCGAGCAGCACCCCACCGTCGGCGCCCGCCCGGCGCGAGCGACCCGAGCAGCACCACACCGTCGCAGCACCCGCGCGGACGTACGGCTCGGCGCACCCCGCCTGCCCACGAACAGCCCGAGCAGCACATCACGGCGCCCCAGCGACACCCGCGTACTGCTCGGCCTGACCAACCAGCCCGAGGAGCACCTCACCGCGGCGCCGACGACACACATGTGCGACTCGCCCCAACCACCAGCCCGAGCCCGAGGTGGAACACCCGCTGGTCCTCGCGAGCAGCACCACACCGTCGCAGCACCCGCGCGGACGTACGGCTCGGCGCACCCCGCCTGCCCACGAACAGCCCGAGAAGCACCTCACGGCGACCCTGCGACACCCGTGTGCGGCTCGGCTCGATCGACCACCGGCGAGCAGCCCGAGGAGCACCTCACCGCGGCGCCGACGACACACATGTGTGACTCGCCCCAACCACCAGCCCGAGCCCGAGGTGGAACACCCGCTGGTCCTCGCGAGCAGCACCACACCGTCGCAGCACCCACCCGGACGTACGGCTCGACGCGACCAACCGCCCACGAACAGCCCGAGCAGCACCTCACGGCGCACCAGCTACACCTGTGCGCGGCTCGGCTCGATCGACCGCCGGCGAGCAGCCCGAGCAGAACATCACGGTCGCCGAACCAGCAGTCGTGTGCTGCTCGGGCTGATCAAGGACAGCCCGAGAAGTACCTCCCGACTGTCCGGAGACACCTGTGTGCGGCTCGGGGCGGTCGCCGCACCGACCGTCAGACCTCGCGCATGCGGAAGGGCTCCAGCAGTGCGCCGAGGTCGCCGACCACACCGTTCTCGTCGAGCACCCGGTGGGCGCCGACGGCGTCGGCGAGCCCGATGCAGCGGGGGCCGTCGAACAGGCCGCAGGCGTAGCGGGCCGTGGTGTCGTCGAGCTCCTGCACGCCGACGCGGAGCTGGTAGATGCCGGGGTAGTGCACCTCGTCCAGGTACTGGACGGACAGCGAGCTCGGGGCCAGGCCGTCGAGGGGGCCGCCGGTCGGGTAGCCGAGCACGTCGAGGTGCAGCTCCGCGAGGCCGTCGAGGTACCAGCCCGCGAGGCTCACGTTGTTGACGTGGCGGTTGGTGTCGAGGTCGCCGAAGCGGGTGCGCACGTCGAGCCGGAACGGGTACGCCTCGCGCACCCGGCGGGACGGCTCGAGCTCGGGCCGCCGGGTCGCCGGGCCATCGACCCGCAGCTCCTCGAGCGCGGCGCGCACCGAGGCGGGGAGCGGGGCCGGACGGCCGTCGGAGGCGTGGACGCTGACCGACTCGCCCGCCGCGACGCACTCGTCGTCGGCGAAGACGCCGTAGGAGTAGGCGAAGGACGACGTGCCGATGTGCGTCACGCCGACGCCGATGCGGTAGCTGCCGGTGACCCGCAGCGGGGCCAGCACGTCGACGCGCACCGACGCGAGCAGCAGGCGCATGCGGCCGGTCAGGCCGGCGCCGAAACGGGTGCGCTCCACGGTGACCCGGGCGTCCTCGAACCACCGCACGAGCGCGTCCCGGCCGATCCGGCGGCTGGGGTCCAGGTCGCCGTAGCGGGCGTCGTGCTCGAGCAGCACGGGGTAGGACGAGAGGGGGAGCAGAGCTTGCGTGGACGTCACCCGCCCCATGATGGCGACGGGAACGCGGCCGCGGGTTGCGCGTAGTTGTTCATCACGTGTGAACCGCGCAACGTGTACGAGTCCGGGAGTTCCGGCCCGCGGCGTCGGGGTGTGCCGGTAGCCTCGCCGCGTGCCCACCGCCACTGAACTCCCCGGCGTTGCGGAGCTGTTGGAGGCGGCCGTCACGGCGGTCGGGGGTACGCGCCGCGAGGGTCAGGACGCGATGGCCCACGCCGTGCGCAAGGCGCTCGTCAGCGGCGAGCACGTGGCCGTGCAGGCGGGCACGGGCACCGGCAAGTCGCTGGCCTACCTGGTGCCCGCCATCCACCACGCCGCCGCGAAGGGCACCACGGTGGTGGTGTCCACGGCCACGATCGCGCTGCAGCGCCAGCTGGTCGACCGCGACCTCCCGCGCCTGGCCAAGGCCCTCAAGCCGCTGCTGGGCCGGGCACCCACGTTCGCGATCCTCAAGGGCAGGCGCAACTACCTGTGCCTGAACAAGCTGCACGGCGGCGACGAGACCGACCCGGGCGACGAGCTGTTCGACCCGTTCGCCATCTCGGCGATGGGCCGGTCGGTCAAGCGGATCCACGAGTGGGCCGACGACACCGAGACCGGCGACCGCGACGAGCTCGTGCCCGGCGTGCCCGACTCGGTGTGGCGGCAGGTCTCGGTCACCGCGCGCGAGTGCCTCGGGGTGGCCAAGTGCCCGGTGGGTGAGGACTGCTTCGCGGAGAAGGCGCGCGCGGTGGCGGGCCAGGCCGACATCGTCGTCACCAACCACGCCCTCCTCGCGATCGACGCGCTGGAGGGGCGGCCGGTGCTGCCCGAGCACGACGTCGTGGTCGTCGACGAAGCCCACGAGCTGGTCGACCGCGTCACCGGCGTCGCCACGGCGGAGCTCACCGCCGGGATGGTGGCGGCCGCCGCGCGGCGGCTCGGAAAGCTCGTCGACCAGGCCGTCGCCGACCGGCTCGCCGAGGCGGGCGAGGGCCTCGGGTTCGTGCTGGAGGACCTGCCGCCGGGGCGCTGGGAGTCGTTGCCGCGGGCTGCGGCGGGGGCGCTGTCCGCGGTGCGCGACGCCGCGGCCGCCTGCAAGCAGGCGCTCGGATCCGACCGGCGGGAGGATCCTGAGGCCGCCACCGGTCGCAAGATCGCCCAGGCCTCGCTCGACGACGTCGCCGACACGGCGGTGCGCCTGCTCGGCGCGTTCGACGAGCCCGACCCGGCCAAGCGCCACGACGTCGTGTGGGTCGCCGAGCAGGGGCCCGACGGCGCGCGGCACAAGTCGCTGCACGCAGCCCCGCTGTGGGTGGGCGGTCTGTTGCGGGAGCGCCTCTTCGGCCGGTCCACCGTGGTGCTCACCTCGGCCACCCTGGCGCTGGGCGGCAACTTCGACGCGCTGGCCCGGCAGTGGGGGCTGCCGCCGGAGAGCGCGGTGCAGAAGTCGGACGACCCGGTGCCCGACCCCGACGCCCCGAAGTGGTCCGGCCTCGACGTCGGGTCGCCGTTCGCCCACGCCAAGAGCGGCATCCTCTACGTCGCCAAGCGGCTGCCCCCGCCGGGCCGCGACGGCCTGCCGCCGTCCTACCTCGACGAGATCGCCGGGCTGGTCGAGGCGGCGGGTGGGCGCACGCTCGGGCTGTTCTCCTCGATGCGCGCGGCCAAGCAGGCCACCGAGGCGCTGCGCGGGCGGCTCGACACGCCGCTGCTGTGCCAGGGCGAGGACTCCACGATGCAGCTCGTCGCGAAGTTCGCCGCCGACGAGGCCACGTCGCTGTTCGGCACGCTCTCGCTGTGGCAGGGCGTCGACGTGCCCGGGCCGTCGCTGTCCTGCGTGATCATCGACCGGATCCCGTTCCCGCGCCCCGACGACCCGCTGGTGGCGGCCCGCCAGCGCGCCACCGATGCGCGCGGTGGCAACGGCTTCCTGTCGGTGTCGGCCACCCATGCGGCGCTGCTGCTCGCCCAGGGCGCCGGCCGGCTGCTGCGCGGCATGGACGACCGCGGCGTCGTCGCGATCCTCGACTCGCGGCTGGCCACGGCCCGCTACGGCGGGTTCCTGCGCGCCAGCCTGCCGCCGTTCTGGGCCACGGACGACCGGGAGAAGGTGCACGGCGCCCTGCGCCGGCTGCGGGGAGCCTGACGCGCGGCGCCCGGCCAGGCAGCCACGTTCACGACTGTGAACGGCCCGGCCCGCGCATCCCGGCCTGTGACGACGCGGCGGGGTGCCGATGTCGCCGTCAAGCGGCGGGCCGCTGCCCATCCCGTCGACACGCCACAGACACCCTCCTCCGCTGCCCTGTCCCCCGCGAGCTCCGACAACAGCGCGGCGTGCTGGCGTGGCGCTGGAGCAGCTCACTCCAGACGAAGGCCGGCATCCGGGAAGCGAGTTCGTCGAGGTCGAGGCGGGAGTCGGCGAGCACGGAGAGCCACTCGACGTCGTCCGGGGTGGCGGAACGCCAGAGGTCGACGGTCACGCTCGACGCCGGGGGCGACTCTCCAGTGCGGTGGCCAGCAGCTCGTGCAGCGTGCGTTGCTGCTCGACGTCGAGTGCGGCGAGCGGGGAGACCTCGCCCACGCGCTCCATGAGGCTGCGGCGCAGCTGCTCGCCCGCGGGGGTGAGCACCAGGGTGCGGACGCGGCCGTCGGCGGGGTGGGGGCGCCGCTCGGCGAGCCCCTTCTCCTCGAGCCGGTCGGCCAGCAGGGTGATGTTGGACGGGTCGCAGTGCAGCCGTCCGGCGATCTGGCGCAGCGGCATCGGGTCGACGTCCGGGTCGATCGCCCAGACCAGGTGGGCGAGCGAATCGGTGATCCCGGCCTCGCGCACGGCGGCCCGCAGCGCCTCCGAGACCGCCCCGGCCATGCTGAACACCTGCTCGACGAGCGCGGGGGTGAGGTCGGAGCGGATCACCTCACCATGCTAGTGCTTGACAATCTCCTTGAGTCAATCAAGCATTCTCGTTGAGCCCTCAAGGATTAGGAGTTCGCGTGACCACCTGGGACCCGAGCGCCGTCCCCGACCAGCAGGGGCGCCGCGTCATCGTCACCGGAGCGAGCGGGGGCCTCGGCCTCGTCGTCGCGCGCGAACTGGCGCGGCGGGGGGCGCGGGTGGTGATGGCCGCGCGCGACGTCGCCAAGGCCGAACGGCACCGGTCGGAGGTGCTCGCCGAGCACCCGGCCGCCACCGCCGAGGTCCGGCCGCTCGACCTGCTCGACCTCGACTCGATCCGCGAGTTCGCTGCCTCGGTCACGGCCGAGCCCGTGGACGCGCTGGTGAATGTGGCCGGCATCGCCGGTGGACCGCTGCGGCGCAACGCGCAGGGGTGGGAGAGCCACTTCGCGACCAACCACCTGGGCCACTTCGCCCTCACCATGCTCCTGCTCGACGCGCTCGACCGGGGGTGGGAGCCGCGCGTGGTCACGGTCAGCTCCACCACGTACCGGTTCGGGAAGCTGGATCTGGACCGCGACGACCACCTCACCGGCGGGCGCCGCTACTCCCCCATGCGCGCCTACGCGCGCTCGAAGCTCGCCTGCATGCTGTTCGGGCTGGAGCTCGACCGCAAGCTGCGCGCCGCGGGCTCCGAAGTGCGCAGCGTGCTCGCCCACCCGGGCACGGTCGGTGCCGAGATGCAGGTCGACCGCGCACCCACGCTGCTCGGCTGTCTCATGGCGCCGCACACCACCACGACGGCGAGCGCGCCCGAGCAAGCGGCCCTGCCCGTCGTGTACGCGGCCACCGTCAGCGACATCGAGGGCGGCACGTTCGTCGGCACGCGCTCCGAAGGCCACGGCCCGATGCGGGTGGAGCGGCTCCCGGTGCGCGCCCCCGCCGACGACATCCGGCTGGCCGAACGGCTGTGGACGCACTCCGAGGAGCTCACCGGCGCCCGACCCGCGCTCTTCTGCGGTACGCGGCACTGAACTCGAACACCCGCCCACATCGTCGGGCACGTCCCACAGACGCCGGGCGGGTGGCGCGAACGCCCGGGGGAACCCCCGCGTCGACGACGCCGCACCCGGGACGAAACGCGTATCTCGGCTCGTAGGACGCGGGACTCGCCGGGGCGGGGTGGGGGGACGCGTGCCGGGCGACCTCAGGACGAAGTGGCGATACAGGTGATCGTGCCGGGCGCCACCTCGGTGAACCCCGCATCCCGCACCGCCACCGCCTCGCCGCGCCCGGCCGCGGCGCACAGCTGTGCCCACCGGTCGGGCTCAGCGTCGCGCACCGCGAAGTGCGGCACGGAGGTCAGGCCGTGGGCTGCCGCGTACAGCATCGAGGCGTGCCCCACCTGGGCGGCCGCCTTGCCGACCGTCAGGTCCAGCCCTGCGTTCACCCAGATCACCGGCGCACCGGGCGGCACGGGGCCGGGCTCGTCCGGCTCGAGGTCCGTGCCCCCGATCTGCAGCCGGGACACCACCTTCGGCACCTCGTCCACCGGACCCGGCAGCAGCGCCCGCACCTGCGCGCCGTCGACCTCCCACGTGACGCCGGGCAACTCCTGCACGGCCGCCCAGTGCGCGCCGCGGGCCCGGCGGGCGATCTTGCGGATCTGCGTGGCCACCCAGATCGACACGCTGTCGTGCCACTCGCCCCCGGGCTGGGCCCGCGGGTCGAGGCAGACGGCCAACGCGGCGGCGGCCGCGGCCTCCAGCACGGGGGTGCGGGCCGCGGGCGGGCGCTCCAGCCGCAGGACGACCGGCATCGCGCGGACGATCCCGTCCGACACCGGCTCGGCTCCGCGTTCGTACCGCGCCGCCAGTGGGGCCAGCACGGGTGCCTCGGCGAGCGACTGATCAGCGTTCACGCCGTCCCCAACGCGCCCGCGCATCTCCTGCTTCCTCAGGGGATCGGGACGCGGCGCAGCACACCCTCGGCGGCATCGGCGCGCTCGACCTCGTCCCTGGTGATGCCCAGGACGAAGAGCACGACGTCCAGGTACGGGTGCGACAGCGCCGTGTCGGCGACCTCGCGCAGCGCAGGCTTGGCGTTGAAGGCGACGCCGAGCCCGGCGGTGGAGAGCATGTCGATGTCGTTGGCGCCGTCGCCGACCGCCACGCACTGCTCCAGGGGCACCCCGAAGCCGTCGGCGAACCGGCGCAGCGCCACTGCCTTGCCCGGCCGGTCGACGATCTCACCCACGACCCGCCCGGTGAGCCTGCCGTCGACGATCTCCAGCTCGTTGGCGGCACAGAAGTCCAGCCCCAGCTCGTCGACCAGACCCTTGATCACCCGCGTGAACCCGCCGGAGACGACCCCGCAGCGGAACCCGAGCCGCTTCAGCGTGCGGATCGTGGTGCGGGCGCCGGGCGTGAGCTCGAGCTTCGCCGCCACCTCGTCGAGCACCGTCTCGGGCAGCCCCTCCAGCACGGCCACGCGGCGGCGCAGCGACTCGGAGAAGTCCAGCTCGCCGCGCATCGCCGCCTCGGTGACGGCGCGGACCTCGGCCTCGGCTCCGGCGTGGGCCGCGAGCATCTCGATGACCTCGCCCTGCACGAGCGTCGAGTCGACGTCGAAGACGATCAGCCGCTTGCTGCGTCGGGCCAGCCCCGCGCGCTCGACGGCCACGTCGACGCCCGCGGTGCGCGCCACCTCCACGAGCCGCGCCCGCAGGGTGCCGGGCGGGTAGTTCTCACTGCCGCCGCCCGGCTCCGGCGAGACCATCAGCTCGAGCGCGGTGACCGGGTAGTCGGCCACGCGGCGGATCGAGTCGATGTTGGCGCCCACGTCGGCGAGCGCGGCCGCGACCGACCCGAACGCGCGCGCGGTGATCGGCCTGCCGAGCAGCACCACGACGTGCGAGGAGTACCGGCGGGCCGCCAGGTCGTCGCGCACCTCGAGCGTGGTGTGCACCTGCATGGCGATGCTCGCCATCGCCTGCTCGACGGCCTCCTGCAGGCCCTCCGGGTCGTGATGGGCCTCCACCACGACGCCGAGGGTCAGCCGGCCGCGGATCACCACCTGCTCGACGTCGACCAGGTCGACGCCGTGGCGCGTGAGCGCGGCGAACAGCACCGAGCTCACACCGGGCCGGTCCGGGCCCGTGACCGTGATGAGGACGCTCGTGCCGGTGTCTGTCATCGACTGGTGGTCATCGATGCGGTGGCCGCGCTGCCTAGCGCGACTTCGGATCGTCGCTGGGCAGCGTCTCCCCACCGATCTTCGCCGAGGCGAGCTCGCCCGGGTCGGCGTGCCCGATGTGCGCCTCGTTCCGGAAGCGCTCCACCAGGTGCGGGTAGTGCAGCTCGAACGCCGGGCGCTCGGAGCGGATCCGGGGCAGCTCGGTGAAGTTGTGCCGCGGCGGCGGGCAGGACGTGGCCCACTCGAGCGAGTTGCCGAAGCCCCACGGGTCGTCGACGGTGACCACGCGCCCGTAGCGGTAGCTGCGGAAGACGTTCCACAGGAACGGCAGGGTGGAGGCGCCGAGCACGAACGCCCCGATCGAGGACACCGCGTTCAGCGCGTTGAACCCGTCGATCGGCAGGTAGTCGGCGTAGCGGCGCGGGAAGCCCTCGTTGCCCAGCCAGTGCTGCACGAGGAACGTGAGGTGGAACCCGACGAACGTGAGCCAGAAGTGGACCTTCCCCCACGTCTCGTCGAGGAACCGGCCGGTCATCTTCGGGAACCAGAAGTAGATCCCGGCGTAGGTGGCGAACACGATCGTGCCGAACAGCACGTAGTGGAAGTGCGCCACCACGAAGTAGGTGTCCGAGACGTGGAAGTCCAGCGGCGGCGAGGCCAGCAGGATGCCGGTGAGGCCGCCGAACAGGAACGTGGCGAGGAAGCCGACGCTGAACAGCATCGGCGTCTCGAAGGTCAGGCGGCCCTTCCACATGGTGCCGATCCAGTTCACGAACTTGACGCCCGTGGGGATCGCGATGAGGAAGGTGGTGAAGGAGAAGAACGCCAGCAGCACGGCGCCCGTGGCGTACATGTGGTGGGCCCACACGGCCACCGACAGGGCCGCGATCGCGATCGTCGCGTAGATCAGCGTCTTGTAGCCGAACACCGGCTTGCGGCTGAACACCGGGAAGATCTCGCTGACGATGCCGAAGAACGGCAGGGCGACGATGTAGACCTCGGGGTGGCCGAAGAACCAGAACAGGTGCTGCCAGAGGATCACGCCGCCGTTGGCGGGGTCGAACACGTGGGCACCGAAGTGGCGGTCGGCCAGCAGGCCCAGCAGCGCGGCGGTGAGCACCGGGAACGCGATCAGGATGAGGATCGCCGTGACCAGGATGTTCCAGGTGAAGACCGGCATCCGGAACATCGTCATCCCGGGCGCGCGCATGCAGACGATCGTTGTGATGAAGTTGACGCCACCGAGGATCGTGCCGAGACCGCCGATCACCAGGCCGACGATCCACAGGTCGGCGCCCGCGCCCGGCGAGCGGATCGCGTCCGACAGCGGGGTGTAGGCGAACCAGCCGAAGTCGGCGGCCCCACCCGGGGTGAGGAAGCCGGACAGCACGGTGAGCCCGCCGAACAGGAACAGCCAGTACGAGAAGGCGTTCAGCCGCGGGAACGCGACGTCCGGGGCCCCGATCTGCAGCGGCACGATGTAGTTCGCGAAGCCGAACAGGATCGGCGTCGCGTACAGCAGCAGCATGATCGTGCCGTGCATCGTGAACAGCTGGTTGTACTGCTCGGTGGACAGGAACTGCAGTCCGGGAACGGCCAGCTCACCGCGGATCAGCAGCGCCATCGCCCCGCCGGCGAGGAAGAAGGCGAACGACGTGACCAGGTACAGGATCGCGATGTCCTTGGGGTCGGTCGTCCGCAGCATCTTCAGGAAGGTCGAGCCCTTGGGCGACTGTCGCGCCGGGTACTCCGGCGCGATCGGCTTGGGGGCGACGGCGGTCACTGGTCCTCCTGGAACTGCCGGCGGCACGAAGGTGGGCCGGGTGGCCCAGCTCGGGATGTTAGCTCTACCCGTCGTCGAAGGCCGAGCCCGGGTGGTGGGCCCCACGTTGCGGCTCCACGCGGCGCGCGGCCGGGAGGGTCGATGATCCCGGCATGGGATCGACCGGGGTCGTCATCGGACCGGGGCTCGCCGTCGCGGGTGTGCTCGCGGTGGCAGTGGTGCTCGAGCTCGTGGTGCGCGGCCGGCTGCGCCGCCCCGTCACAGAGGCGGCGTGACCATCGAGGCGCGATGGGCCTGGTGCGAGGAGGGGGAAGGGAAGTACGAGTTGTGCTCGACGTGGTCGCCGACCAGTTCGCGGACCGCGCCGACGACCTCCACGGCGAGATCCGTCGCCGCACCGGGCGCGCGGCCCGACACGTGCTCGAGCAGCTCGCGGTCGGCCACGAACCCGACCCCGGCGAGCACGGCGTCCAGCTGGCGGGCCACGGCTGCCCCGTCGCCACCGGGGGCGGTGCTCCCCGGCACCCGCAACGTCTTCCGGACGATCGTGCGCAGCAGCGGGTCCACAAGATCACCGTAGCGGCGTGAACAGCTCCTCGAACAGCTCGGACGCCGCCGGGCTGGGCACCGGGTCGACGATGTAGAACTCCGTGCCCATCCCCAGCGCGAACACCGGGTCGGGCATCGCGAGCAGGAAGTGGTCCGGCGCCATCTGGCTCGCGTGCGCCCGCATCGAGGCCCGCTTCTGCTCGACGAAGTCGACGGCCTCGACGCGGTGGGTGATCTCCGCCTCCGGCTTGCCGAACGTCGGGGCGTCGAAGTTCGGGGGCTCCCAGCCCTCCGGCATCTGACCGGACTCGGCCATGCCGCGCATCCCGCGGATCATCCAGTCGCGGTTGATCGTGTGCTGCGCCACCACCGGGACGGCGGACAGCTCGGCGGCGCGCATGCCGACCCGGTGCACCTGGATGTGGTCGGGGTGGCCGTAGCCGCCGTTGTCGTCGTAGACGGTGAGGACGTCCGGCTCCTCCTCGTCGAGGATGACCGCGAGGCGGCGCGCCGCGTGCTGGACGTCCGCCTGCCAGAAGCAGTAGGGCGCGTCGTTGGCCGGCTCGCCCATCATCCCGGAGTCGGTGTAGCCGAGGAACTCCACGCGCTTGGCCCCGATCGCCGCTGCCGAGGCGTAGCACTCCGCGGAACGGCGCACGGGGAGCTGCTCGCCCGGCTCCAGCACGCCCGGGACGGGCTCGCCGAGCTCCCCGCGGGTGGCGAAGACCAGCACGACCCGGTGGCCGGCCGCGGCCGCCTTGGCGAGGGTGCCCGCGGTGGCGATCGACTCGTCGTCGGGGTGTGCGTGGAAGGAGACGATGGTGCCCACGCAGATCACCCTACGCAGGAGCCGAACCGCGGGCGGGGGGTCGTGCGAAGGCATGGGCAGACCGGCACGACCCGGACCCACACGCCCGGGTCTGCGGCCGGCGGTCGATCCGTTCACCAGAACCGGGACGGCGGGGGCCGTTCACCCGGTCGTCTCGTGCTGCCCATGGAGGGAAGCGCATGTCCCGTCGCACATCAGCCGTCTCGGCGGCAGTCGGCACGGTGCTGCTCGGCGCCGTGCTGGCCGGCACCGGAGCAGGTCCGGCCGCTGCCTCGAGCCACCGCGAAGCGCCCTTGATCGCCGCGGACCCGGCCGTGGACAACACGGACCTGTACGCGTTCGTCAGCCCCGACCGGCCGGACACGGTGACGTTCGTCGCCAACTGGTTCGGGCTCCAGGAACCCAATGGCGGGCCCACGTTCTACCCGTGGGCCACCGACGCGAACTACGACATCAACATCGACACCGACGGCAACGCGAAGCCCGACGTCGGCTACCGGCTCACGTTCACCACGCAGGACCGGCGGGGCAACGACACGTTCCTCTACAACGACGGCCCGGTCACGAGCCTGGACGACGAGAACCTGCTGTTCCGCCAGCACTACACGCTGTCGGTCAGCAAGGGCGGCGGCTGGACGAAGCTCCTCGAGGGCCAGGTGGCGCCCTCGCAGCTGGGGGCGGCGTCGATCCCGGACTACGCGGCGCTGCGCGACCAGGCGATCAAGGACGTGCCCGGCGGCGGGAAGGTCTACGTCGGCTCGGCCGAGGACCCGTTCTTCGCCGACCTGCGCGTGTTCGACCTGCTCTACGGCGGCGACCTGTCCGAGGTCGGCCAGGACACCCTCGCCGGCACCAACGTCAACACGGTGGCGCTGCAGGTGCCGCTCACGGAGGTCACAGCGAACGGTGACCCGGAGCGCAACCCCGTGATCGGCGTGTGGAGCGACACGGAGCGGCGCTCGCTGCAGCTGTCCCCGGGCACAGCGACCGCGGTCGGCGAGCCGGTGCAGGTGTCGCGACTGGGCAACCCGCTCGTCAACGAGGTCGTGCTGCCCGCGGGCCTGAAGGACGCCTTCAACGGGCTGACCCCGGTGAAGGACGCCACGATCCCGGACGTCGTCGCACGGGTGACCGAGCCGGAGGTGGCGAGGCTCCTCGACGGCATCTACGGCGTGCCGGCTCCGGCGACGCCGCGCAACGACCTGGTCGAGATCTTCCTGACCGGGATCGCGAAGAACGCGCCGACGCTGGACGGGTCGCCGCCGCCGATCCAGGCGGACCTGAACAGCCACGTGCTCAACGCCGACACCGACCCGAAGCGGTTCCAGCCCTCGGAGATGCTGAGGCTGAACACGTCGATCGCTCCGGCGGACGACCCGAACCGGCTCGGCGTGCTGGGCGGCGACCTGCAGGGCTTCCCGAACGGGCGGCGGCTCACCGATGACGTGATCGACATCGAGGTGCAGGCGGTAGCGGGCGCGGCGCAGGCCGGGACGCTGGTCGACGCGCTGGCCGCGGGCGACGCGGTGGACGCCAACGACGTCGCGTTCCTCGACGAGTTCCCCTACGTCGCGCTGCCCGGCAACGAGACCCGGGCGGACACGGGCGGCACGAAGCCGTCGGCGGTGACCGGGCCGTCCACCACCGGCGGAGGGGACGCGGGCATCCCGACCGCCAGCGACTCCTGGGTCGGCAACGCGGCGTTCAGCTCGCCCATGATGCCGATCGCGCTGGGCGCCGGGATCGGTGGCGCGCTGCTCGCCACCAGCGTGGCGCTGCTCGCCGTGCGGCGACGCGGCCGGGCCGCCCCCACCGCACCGGGGCCGGCCGACCACGCCGGTCCGCCGGCGCCGCCACGCTGACCGGCCGGGGGCGGCCCTGACCGATCGGGCCGCCCCCGTGCCCCCCACCCCTCCCGCCCACGGACAGGACTTCGCATGTCGACCTCCACCCTGCCGCCCGCTCCGCGGGCGCTGTGGCGCCGGGTCCTCCCCGTCGCCGCCCTCGTGATCGCGGGCCTGTTCGTCGTCGGGCAGGCGTTCTGGCCGGCCACGCTGCCGGCAGCGGTCCCGCAGCCGGTCGGCGACCGGCTCACCGCCTCGATCGAGCAGCTGCGGGACCGCCTGCGCCGGGTCCCCGACGACCCGGTGACGTGGGCGAACCTGGGCGCCGCGTACGTCGAGCAGGCCAGGGCGCTCGCCAATCCGGCCTACTACCCGCAGGCGCAGGGTGCGCTGGACCGTTCCGTCCAGCTGCAGCCCGACGGGAACGCCGCGGCGCTCACCGGACTCGGCGCGCTCGCGGGCGCCCGGCACGACTTCGCCGCCGCCCGCCGGTACGCCGAGGACGCGGTGGCCCTCAACCCGGCGAGCGTGGAGGCCCACGGGGTGCTCGCGGACGCCACCACTCAGCTCGGCGACACCGCCGCCGCCACGGCCGCGGTGCAGCGGATGCTCGACCTGCGCCCGGGCGTCGCGTCGTTCACCCGGGCCTCGTACGAGCTGGAGCTGCACGGCCGCACGGACGGTGCCGTGGCGGCCATGCAACGGGCCCTCGAGGCCGCGACCGGCCGCGACGAGATCGCGTTCTGCCGCTACCACCTGGGCGAGCTGGCATGGGGTCGCGGGAACCTCGACGAGGCGGAGAGCCAGTACGCCCGCGGCCTCGCCGCGGTGCCCGGTGACCCGGCGCTGCTGCAGGGCCGGGCGAAGGTGCTCGCCGCGCGCGAGCGCACCGACGAGGCCGTCGAGGGCTACCGGCTGTTGACCGAGCGGGTGCCGCTCGCGCAGTACCTGCTGGAGTACGGGGAGTTGCTGGAGTCGGCCGGTCGGGTCGACGAGGCGCGGGCGCAGTACCGGCTGATCGCCGACCAGCAGCGGCTCTACGCCGCGCAGGGCTCGTCCGACGATCTCGTGGCGGCCCAGGTCGCGGCCGACCACGGCGACCCGGCGGAGGCGCTGCGTTCGGCGCAGGCGGAGTGGGACCGGCGGCACAGCGTGTTCACCGCGGACGCGCTTGCATGGGCGCTGCACAAGGCCGGCCGCGACGCCGAGGCGCTCCCGTACGCCGAGCAGGCCGCAGGGCTCGGGCGGCGCGACGCCACGGTCGCCTTCCACCGCGGCATGATCTTGACCGCGCTCGGCCGCACCGGCGACGCCATCGGTGCCCTCGAGGAGGCGTTGCGCACCAACCCGCACTTCTCACCCCTGCACGCCCCGGTCGCCCGGCAGACCCTCGACGCACTGGGGGCCGCGCGATGACCCGCTGGTGGTCGCGGGCAGGCGCGGCCGCCGCGCTCGCCGCGGTGGCCACGCTCGCGCTGCCCGCGCAGGACGCGCAGGCCCACCCGCTGGGCGACGTCACGGTCAACCACCACGACGGTCTGCGCCTGTACGCCGACCGGGTCGAGCTCTCCGCGGTGGTCGACCACGCCGAGATCCCGACGTTGCAGCTGACCCCCGTGCTGGACCGCGACGGCGACGGCACCGTCTCGCCCGCCGAGGCGCAGGGCGGCGCGGATGCCGAGTGCGCCGCGGTGTCCGGGGCGGTGTCGCTCACCGTCGACGGCTCCGAGGCGGCCTGGACGGTGGTGCACGCCGGCCTGACGACGCCTCCCGGCGAGGCAGGCCTCGCCACCACCCGCGTCGAGTGCGAGCTGCGGGCGGAGGCGGCGCTGGACCGGGCCGCCGAGGTGCGGTTCGCCGACTCCCACCTCGCCGACCGGATCGGGTGGCGGGAGATCACCGCGACGGGCGCGGGCGTGCGGCTGGCCGGCTCGACGGTGCCCGTGGAGAGCGTGAGCGGGCAGTTGCGGGCGTACCCGGTCGACCTGCTCGCCGATCCCCTCGACGTGCGCTCGGCGGTGCTCCGGGTCGAGCCCGGGGTCGGCGGGGGCGCCGGCGCGGGGCCGTCCGGGTTCGCACCGGTGACCAGCTGGCTGGGTGAGGTCGACCGGTGGTTCACCCGCCTCGTCGGCGGCGCCGAGCTGACCGCGGGCGTCGGCGTGCTCGCCGTGGCGCTGGCGCTCGTGCTGGGGGCGTCGCACGCGCTGCTGCCCGGGCACGGCAAGACGGTGATGGCGGCCTACCTGGCCGGCCGCCGCGGCACCCGCCGGGACGCGCTGCTGGTGGGCGCCACCGTCACCGCGACCCACACGGCCGGTGTGCTCGTGCTCGGGCTGCTGGTCAGCGTCTCGACGGCGGTGGCGCCCGACGGCGTCCTGCGCGCTCTCGCGGTGGTGAGCGGCGTGCTCGTGGCCGGGGTCGGGGTGGGCCTGCTGCGCTCCGCGGTGCGCGGGGAGGCCGCGGTCGCGGCCGGGCACGGCCACGGTCACGGGCACGGACATAGGCACGGCCACGGGCACGGGCACGACCGGCGCTACGGCCGCGCCGCGCTGGTCGGGCTCGGGGTGGCAGGCGGGCTGGTACCGAGCCCAACGGCCCTGCTCGTGCTGCTCGGCGCGATCGGGCTCGGCCGGAGCTGGTTCGGCGTCGTCCTCGTGCTCTGCTACGGGCTCGGGATGGCCGCCACCCTCACCGCGGCCGGGCTGCTGCTCGTGGGTCTGCGGGACCGGCTGGAGCGGATCCGCGTGCCCGAGCGCCTCCGGCGGCGGGCGGCCGGCCGAACCCCCGTGCTGACGGCCGCACTCGTCCTCGTGGTCGGTCTCGGCATCGCCGTTCGGGGGTTGGCAGGCGCCCTCTGAGCCCTATGGTTCACATCACACGAACCGGTGACCACTCCGGTGCGAACGACGTCACGTGAGGACCGCGCCGGTGGCCGAGGCCGATGCGCCCGACGAGGAGCTCGTCCGCGCCGTCGCGGCGGGGGCGCATCCGGCGCTCGCCGCGCTCTACGACCGGTACGGCCGGCGGGCCTACTCCCTCGCACGCCGGGTGTGCCGCGACGACAACCTCGCCGAGGACGTCGTACAGGAGGTCTTCCTCGCCTTCTGGCGCGATCCCGAGCGCTTCGACCCCGGCCGTGGCGGTTTCGCGACGTGGATCCTCACGCTCGTGCACCACAAGTCGGTCGACGCCGTACGGCGCGAGAGCGCGGTGCGCCGCCGCACGGTGGCCGTCATCGACGAGGGACAGGAGTGGTCGATCCCGCCGGCACCGGGCGCGGATCTGGGAGCGTTGCAGTCGATGGAAGCGGGACAGGTGCGCGATGCGCTCGGCCGGCTGCCCCCCGAGCAACGGGAGGCGCTGACACTCGCCTACTTCGGCGGGTACTCGCAACGCGAGGTCGCCGCGCTCACCGGGGTGCCGTTGGGAACGGTGAAGTCGCGGATGTTCACCGGCATGCGACGGTTGCGCGGGGCCCTCGGCCCGGTGCTCGGCGAGATCGCCACCGAGATGGGAGGGGGTGCGTGATGGACCACCGGTCCGGCACCGACGGCGCGCAGCCCTGCCCGTGGGACGAGGAGGCGGTGGCGCTCGCCCTGCACGCCCTCGCCCCCGACGAGGAGGCGGCGGTGCGCGATCACGTCCTGGGCTGCCGCGCCTGCTCCGAGGCGGTGCGCGAGACCGAGGTCGTCGCCGCCGCGGTGGGCGGTGCCGTGGAGCAGGTCGACCCGCCGGTGCGGCTGCGCACGAGCCTCATGGCCGCGGCGGCCGAGACGCCGCAGGTCGGCGCCGTGCAGCCGCATCCCCGGTTCGCCCGGCCACGACCGGCCAGGACGCGGTCCCTGGTCGCGGCCGCCGCAGCGGCCGCGCTGATCGCGATCGGCGGCCTCGGCGGCTACGCCGCCCAGGTGCACCGCGAACGCGACGCGCTGGCCGCGCAGGCACAGGCGCTCGCCGTGATCGTCACCCAGCTCGACACCCCCGGCAGCGCGCACGCCGTCCTCAGCACCGGGTCCGGGCAGCCCGTGGCCGCCGTGCTCGTCACCGCCGACGCCGGCACGGTCGTCACCACCGGGCTCGGCGCGAACGACACCAGCGCCACCACCTACGTGCTGTGGGGGCTCGGCACGGGCGATCCGCGCCCGCTCACCGCGTTCGACGTCGCAGGCACCGGTCCGGGGATCCACGAGATCGGCGCCACCGGTGCGCCGTACACGTCCTACGCCGTGTCCCTCGAGCCCGGACGCGAGATGCCCGCCGTGCCCACCGAGGTGGTGGCGAGCGGCCCGGTGCAGACCTGAGCGGAGTGCCAGCATGGTGGCTTTACTGGCGCAATGTGCCAGTAAAGCCACTTTGCCGGCATTCGGGGAGGAAGCCGGCCAGGGTGCTGCGGCTGCTCTGCAGCTCGTCGATCCTGGCGTCCATCTCGGCGAGCTCGCGCCGGATCGTGCGCACGAGGTCCGGGCACAGCTCCAGCTCGATCGGGTCGCCGCCCTCGGCGACGCACGGCAGCACGTCGCGGATCACGTCGGTCGACAGCCCCGCGCCGAGCAGTGCGCGGATCCGGGCCACCGTGCGGACGGACCCGGGGCCGTAGCGCCGGTAGCCGTGCACGTCACGCTCCGCGCGCAGCAGGCCCTGCTGCTCGTAGTAGCGCAGCGACCGCCGGCTCACCCCCGTGCGCCGCGCCAGCTCCCCGATCAGCACGTGATCTCCCCCACGACTCGTTGGCCCTGACACCGGTGTCAAACGCCAACGTCGGCCGCATGGCAGAACATTTCGCGCACGTCATGCGGGGCTCCGGCCCGGGAATCCTGCTCGCCCACGGCGGGGGCGGCAGCGTGGCGGGCAACTACGGCCCGATCCTCGACGACCTCGCCACCACCCACACCGTCGTCGGCCCCGACTACCCGGGCTCCGGGGACACGCCGCGCAGCGCCACGCCCCTCGTCCTCGACGACGTGGCCGACGCGCTCGTCGCCACAGCGGTAGACGCCGGCGTCGAGCGGTTCACGGTGCTCGGCTACTCGCTCGGCACCGCGGTGGCCGTGCGGATCGCGGTCCGGCACCCGGAGCGGGTGAACGGGCTCGTGCTCACGGCGGGGTTCGCGTACCCCGACAACCGGATCCGGCTCGCGGTGCGCGTGTGGCGGGACCTGCTCGCCACCGGCGACCGGACGCTGCTCGCGCGTTACCTCACCCTGCTCGGCACGGGCGCCTCC
Organism: Pseudonocardia zijingensis; assembly: GCF_042657305.1. Taxonomy (NCBI): domain Bacteria; kingdom Bacillati; phylum Actinomycetota; class Actinomycetes; order Pseudonocardiales; family Pseudonocardiaceae; genus Pseudonocardia; species Pseudonocardia zijingensis. The sequence continues at coordinate 182,368 of NZ_JBHSKO010000013.1, forward strand.
CACCTCGACGCGCTGAGCGGCGACCAGGTCGAGGCCGGCGTCGCCGCGCTCGCCGACTACATCCCGGCGGGCAGCCCGGAGCACGTCGACCTCGTGGCCGCGGTCGACACCCGGCCCGACCTGCCGCGGATCCACGTGCCGACGCTCGTGGTCGCCACCGCGGAGGACGACCTCGCCACCCCGGACCACTCCCGCCGGCTCGCCGCCGGCATCCCCGGCGCCGAACTCGTCGAGATCGCGGCGGGGCACGGCATCGGGGCGGAGGCCCGCGACGAGTGGCTCGCCGCGATCCGCTCGCTGCTCGCCCGGGTACGGTGAGCCGTGGATCTCGAGGTGGTGCTGCCCGACGAGTCGCCCGACATGCCGCCCGGCACGCTCGCGGAACTCGCGGGCACCGCCGAGCAGCTCGGCTACCGCACCCTCTACCTGCCCGACCACCTCCTCCCACCCGCGCCGTACGGCACCACGTACGGCGGCGTGTACGAGCCGCTGATGACCCTCGCCCACCTCGCGGCCGTCACGTCGACGATCCGGCTCGGCACGTCCGTGCTGGTGCTGCCGATGCGCAGCCCGTTCGTCGTGGCGAAGCAGGTGGCCACCCTGGACCGGCTGTCCGGCGGGCGGGCCGTGCTCGGCGTGGGCGTGGGCTGGGACCGTGCGGAGTTCGCCGCCGTGGACGCCGACTTCGCGACCCGCGGCGCCCGCACCGACGAGGACATCGCCCTGCTGCGCCACCTCTTCCGTGACGGCGGCGCGTTCCACGGCCGCTTCCACCACGTGGAGCAGGGCGTGTTCGCGCCGGTGCCCACCGGTCCCCTGCCGATCATGGTCGGCGGGTCGAGCCCCGCGGCCCTGCGCCGCGCGGCGACGCTGGCCGACGAGTGGCAGGGGGTCGGGCTCGACGCCGCCGGGTTCGCGCGGTGCGCCGCGCGGCTGCACGAGCTGTCCGATCACCCGCCGCGGCTCGGCACCCGGCTGGCCTGGACCGGCGGCGCGGACGAGCTGACGCGCACCGTGGACGAGGCGCACGCCCTCGCCGAGGCGGGCGCCGACGCCGTGGCCGTCTGGTTCGGCGAGGCGGACGGCACCGCGGACCGGATGGCGGAGTTCGCCGCCCGGATGTAGTCGCCCAGCAGGCGGGCGGGGCCCGGGCCTCACGGCCCATGATCGGGGAGTTGGCGCGTTCCCGGGTCGATTTCGCCCGACAATGCGCCAACTCGATGATCATGCCCTCATTGCACGACCTCCTGGTGGCGCCGCGCATTCTCCGGGGCGCTTCGCGGGCCGGCCAGCGGCCTGCCTGACCTGGCGCGGCGCCACCAGGAGGCAGCTTTCCTTGGAGGGGCGGAGCCGGAGGTTTCACCGCGATCAAGGGCAAATGGTCGCTCCCAGAGATCATCTAACGACCATCTCCCCTTGATCGACCACCCCGGGCCGCAAATTCGGCCCATGATCAGAGAGTTGGCGCATTCCCGTGTCGAAAACGCCCGGGAACGCGCCAAAGCCCTGATCATGGCCGCGGGACCGGCCGGAGGTGGCGCCGCGCGCCCACCGGGCAGGCCCTGCCTGCCCACGTGTACGCCCGGGAGGGGCCGCAGAGGCTCACGGGTCACGGGGCGCGAAGCGCTCGCGCAGCGACGCCGAAGGCGCCCTTGACGCGTGAGGAGCGGCCCCGCACGATGCGCGGCGCCACCGGAGGACCAGGCCGTCTCCCCACGAGCGGCAGCCGGCGCGGGGCAATCCCTAGCTTGGCGGGGGAAGCCGGCCGGCCGCCGCCGAGGCGAGGGTGGTGGCGGTGCTGCAGAGGTCGGCTCCGGTGCCGGAGCCCCAGTACGTCACCCAGACCGACTCGATGCGGTCGGTGCCGCCTGCGACGTAGGAGCGCTGCACGAACTGCACCCAGCAGTTCCCCTCCCGCGCGAGCACGGCGCCGGGGTGCCCGGCGAACACGGCGGGTGCGCCGTCGGCCTCGCTGAGTGCGTAGCCGCGGTAGTACGTCACCACCACGCTCTCGCCGGTGGCGGAGTTCCAGTTGCAGCCCCAGTCGCCGAACCGCGACCGGGCGGGTGGGGCGTCGCCGACGGCGGCGCTGATCTCCTCCCGCGCGAGCAGGCTGCAGGCGGGGACGCGGGCGAGCGGGCTCGTGGCGCTGAGCGGCGGGCGGGTGCCGATGCCGCGCTCCACGAGCCGGGCGACGGTGGCCGCGCGTCCGGCGTCGGCGATCGCGCAGAGGTCGGTGGTGCCCGTCGGGTCGCCGTAGTTCACGGCGGACACGAGCACGGCGTTGCTGTCGGCGAGCCGGATGCGGTGCTCGCAGACCCCGTCCCTCGGCGGGTAGCGCACGACCGGGTAGCCCGACTCCTGCGACTCGGTCCCGCCGGCGACCTGGGCGGTCTCGGCCGCATTCTCGAACGCGATGGTGAACCCGACGGAGCCGCCGTCGGGGCGCTCGATGTCGGCGCGGCAGCCGACGAAGGAGACGTTGTCGGCGTCGAGGGTGGCGGTTCCGAACGGCTGCACCGACGCCACGTCGAGGAGCGAGCACGGGTCGGCCGTGTCCGGGTCGGCGATGGTCGCGGTCTGCGGGGCGGCCGAGATCGCGGTGGGCGGTGGGGGCACGTCGTCGCCGGGCCCCGTGCCGGCGCGGGCCACGAGGGCGCCCGCCACCACGGAGAGGGTGATGGCGACGGCCACGGCCGCGCTCCGCCTCCCGCGCCGCGGCCCCGGGTCGGCGGGCGCGCCGTCGAGCGGTGGAGCGGCGGGCGGGCGGCCCTCGGCGATCGCCCGGAGCGCGGTGTGCGCCTGCGCGGCGGTGGGGCGGTCTGCGGGGTCGTCGGCCGTGAGCAGGCTCAGGAGCTCGGTGAGCGGCCCGGCCCGCTGCGGGACGGGCGCCCCGCCCCGTCCGATGCGTGCGAGCAGGGCGAGGACGTTGCCCGGCTCCGTGCCGAACGGCGGCTGCCCCTCCACCGCCGCGTACAGCGTGGCGCCGAGCGAGTACACGTCGGTGCGCGGATCCGTGCCCTCCCCCCGCGCCGTCTCCGGCGCGAAATACGCCGGCGTGCCCGTCACCACGTGCGTGGCCGTGAGCGCAGGCGCCGCGGCCGTGTGCGCGATCCCGAAATCGGTCAGCTTGACCACCGGCCCCGCGGCCGAGGGCCGCGACAGCAGCACGTTGTCCGGCTTCACGTCCCGGTGCACGATCCCCGCCGCGTGCGCCGCGGCCAGCGCACCCGCCACGTCCGCCCCGATCGCCGCCACCTCCAGCGGCGGCAGGGTGCCACGCTCCGCCAGCACCCCACCCAGGCTGCGCGACGGCAGGAACTCCAGCACCAGCCACGGCACCCCCTGCTCCACCACCACGTCGAAGATCGACACGATGTTCGGGTGGTGCAGCGCGGCCACGATCCGCGCCTCGCGCATCGTCCGCTCCCGCGCGAGCTCCGGATCGACGTCCGCGGGGTCCAGCCGCACCTGCTTCAGCGCCACGTCGCGGCCGAGCAGCTCGTCACGGGCCCGCCACACCGCACCCATGCCCCCGGTACCGACGAGCTCACTCAAGCGGTACCGGCTCGCGACGACGGCAGCCGGGGGACCGTCGGAGCTCCCGGTCATCTTCTCCCCCCACGTGAGATCGAACGGAGGATAGAGCAGCCGTTCGGGACGCCTCCCGGATCGATCTTCGCTACGCTCCGTGGCCGGGGGGGTGAGACGTGGGGGTCACGTTCGGGCGACGGGTCGTGTTCGGCACCGCCACCCCGCACCGCCTCGCCCGGCTCCGCGCGCTGCTCGTCGTCGCCTGCCTCGTCACCGCCGTGGTCAGCGCCGTGGCGGGCTGGTCGAGGGCCGACGCCGTGGGCACCGGTGGCACGCGGGTGGCCGCCGCGGCCACCGACGGGGGCCAGCTCTACCGGTCGCTGCACGAGGCCGAGACGATGGCGATCAGCGGCTTCACGAGCGACGGGCCGCCACCACCGGGCGTCGTCGCCCGCTACGACGACCACGTCGCGCGCGCCACCCAGCGGCTGGCCCACGCGGCGAGCCTGCTCCCGCCGGGCGGCCGGGAGGCCGCGTTGATCGAGCGGATGGCCGACCTGCTCCCCCGGTACACAGCGCAGGTTCGGGAGGCGCAGACGCTGCGCGCGCAGGGGGCGCCGGGCGCCCGCGACACCCTCACCCGCGCGTCCGACCTCATGCGCACGACCGTCCTGCCCGCGGCCGACGCCCTGCGGCGCGCCCAGGACGCCGCGCTCGCGGAGAACTACCGGCGGGCGGGCGAGTCACCCGCGTTCGTGCTGCTCGTCGGCCTCGTCGCGCTCCTCGGCACCGGTTACGCCGGGTTCCGGGAGCTGCGGCGCACCAACCGCATCCTCAACCCCGGCCTCGTCGTCGCCTTCGGTCTGCTCGCGGCCGCGCTGGCGTGGTGGGCGGTGGCCACGGTGGCCGCGAGCGACCGGCTCGACGCGTCGCGCGGGCACAACGCGGTGGCCGCGGCCCTGGACGAGGCCCGCATCACCGCCCTGCAGGCCCGAGCCGCGGAGAGCAGCGGGAACTCCCGGGAGTTCACCTACCGGATGGAGGCGATCACCGGTTCCGGCGGGCTGCTCGACGTGGCGGCCGGGCAGGCCGCGGGCGACACCGCCACGGCGGGTATCGACGGGGTGCGCGACGCGGCCACCGGGTGGTGGCAGGCGGCCCCGACCGGCCCGGACGCCTCCCGCAGCGCCTTCGACAGGCTCGGGGCGGCGCTGGCGGACGTGATCGGCGCCGAGCGCACGGCGCTGGCCGCCGACGTCCGCGGCGCGGACGACGTGCTCGCCGGCACGGCGGCCGGCCCGTCGGTGCTGGCGGTGCTCGCGGCGGCGGCCGCCGCGTTCGGGATCGGCAGGCGGATCGAGGAGTACCGATGACCGAGCACTGGTCCCGCCGCAGGCTCCTGCTGGGCGCCGCGGCGCTGGGTGGCGGCGCCCTGCTCGCGGGCTGCGCGTCGGACGGCTCCACCCTCGGCCGCGCTCGCGACGCCGGCGTCGTCACCATCGGCATCGCCAACGAGGCGCCCTACGGCTACACCGGTGCGGACGGCGCCGTCACGGGCGAGGCGGTGGAAGTGGCCCGCGCCGTGTTCGGCGCGCTCGGCGTGCCCGAGATCCGGCCGGTCACGGTCGACTTCGGCGAGCTGATCCCGGGTCTCCTCCTCGCCCGTCAGTTCGACCTGATCGCGGCGGGCATGTTCGTCACGCCGGCCCGCTGCGGCGACGTCGCGTTCTCGGTGCCGGACTACACCGCCCCCACCGCGTTCCTCGTGCCTGCGGGCAACCCGCAGGGCGTGCGCACCTTCGCCGACGTCCGCGACCGCAGGCTGCGCCTGGCCGTGCTCGGCGGCGCCGTGGAGTACCGCTACTCGCTCGACAGCGGGGTGCCGGACGACCAGGTCCAGCAGCTCGCCGACCAGCAGGCGCTGCTCATCGCGGTGGCGGAGGGGCGGGCCGACTGCGCCGCGCTCACCGGCATCTCGCTCAGGAACGCCCTCGCCGGCGCCCAAGACACCCCGGTCGAGGTCACGCCCGGGTTCTTCCCGGTGATCGGCGGGCGGACGATCGTCCCGGCCGGCGCGTTCGCGGTCCGGCCCGGCGACGACGACCTGCTCGACGGCGTGAACGCCCAGCTGCGGGCCCTGCACGAGTCCGGGGAGTGGCTGCGCATCGCCCAGCCGTTCGGGTTCGGCCCGGGCAACGTGCCGGGACCCGACCTCACCACGGAGCGCCTCTGCTCGGCCTGACCCGACGGTCAGGCCAGCACGCGTGTCAGCGCGGGCCCCACCTCGGCGAGCCTGCGCACGGTCTGCGCCCGGCCGCCGCGGCGACCGGCCAGCGCCGCCGCGGCCGCCTCGGCGTCGGCGCCGCCGAGGGGCACGAGCACCTGCAGCCGGTCGATGCCCTCCAGCGCGGTGGCGGGGTCGTCGCCTGCGGTGTGCAGGCAGTCCGAGAGCAGCACGACGAGCCGCTGGTCGACCGCCGCGCCCGCGAGCTGCCCCGCGGCCTCGCGCAGCCCGGCGGCGAGGTCGGTGGTGCCGTGGCCCCGCAGGGCGACGAGGTCGGACAGCAGCTCCTCGGGTGGGCGTCGCACGCCGTGGGCCTGCAGCACGCGCACGCCCGTGCCGAACGCGACCACGGCCGGCACGAGCCCGTCGCCCGCAGCCAGCACCACCCCGGCCGCCGCGACGGCCGCCAGCGCCACGGCCTGCCCCTGCATCGACCCCGACACGTCGACTGCGAGCGCGACCGCCCGCCGCGACGCGGTCCACCCGCGGGTGACGATGTCCTCCGCGCGCGGTCGGCGGCCGGCGCCGGGCTCCCACGCGTCGAGGGTGCGGTCCAGGTCGAGGTCGCCGTCGCCGCGGGGCACCGGTGCTAGCCGCCGCGTGCCGCGGGCGCGGGCGGGGCCGACCCGGCCCAGCCGCAGGAACACCCGGCCCGCGAGCTGCCGAGCCGCCGCGCGCAGGCCTTCGTCGGTGGCCACGGCGAGGTCGGCGAGCAGCGCGGCCGCGCCCTCGGGGTCGCGGGCGAGCAGGGCGTCGAACGCGGCGTCGTCGAGCGCGCCGACCTCCGGCGAGACGTCGGCGAACGCCGCGTGCTGCGCCGCTAGCTGGGCCCGCCCCTGGGTGCGGCCCGCGCGGTCGCGACCGGGCCGCGACCGCGGCCGGAAGCCCGCCGGTGGGGCCGGCGGGCCCTCAGCTTTTCCCGAGCCGTCCGGCGGCGGGTCGTCGGTGGGCCAGAGCGCGTCGAGAAGCTCGTCGATCACGGACTCCGGGGTGCGGTCCACGCCGTCGGCGATCCGGATCCGCCCCGACAGCGCGGCGTACGCGGCGTCGCGGCCGGTCTCGCGCGCGGGCACCGCCTCCTCGCGCAGCTCGGCGAGGCCCGTGAGCACGAGCGCCATGTCGATCGCGCCGCGCACCGAGGAACCCATCCGGACGTCGCGGTGCGTGCGGGTGGCCCGCGCCATGGCGACCGCCAGATCGACGACCTGGCCGTTCAGGCCCGTCACGGCGCGGGTGATGTCCTGCTCCGCCGGTTCGTCCTGGTAGCCGAGGACGACCCGGCACATCCGGTCGGCGATCGCCTGGCTCACCCGCGCGGTGCCGATCGCGTCGAACGGGTTCATCGCCGCGATCAGCCGGAACTCCGGGCCGGCCCGCACCGGCCCCAGCCTGGGCACCGCGATCTCGCCCTCGGCGAGCACGGTGATCAGGACGTTCAGCGTCTCCTCCGGGACGCGGTTGAGCTCCTCCAGGTAGAGCAGCCCGCCCTCGCGCATCGCCGTGAGGAGCGGGCCGTCCACGAAGCTCGCGGGGTGGTAGCCCTCGGCGAGGACCTGCGCCGGGTCGAACTGCCCGACGAGCCGCGCAGGCGTCAGCTCCGCGTTGCCCTCGACGAACACGACCGCCCGCCCGTTCTCGCGGGCGATCGAGCGCAGCAGCGTGGACTTGCCGGTGCCCGGCGGTCCCTCGATGACCACGTGCCGGCCGGTCGCGAGCGCGACGGTGAGGACCTCGCGCTCGCGACGCAGGCCGACCGGTGCGACCTCAGTAGACGATGACGCCACGGATGTTCTTGCCGTCGTGCATGTCCTGGTAGCCCTGCGCGATCTCGTCGAGCGAGTAGGTCTTGGTGATCAGCTCGTCGAGCTTGAGCACTCCGTCGCGGTAGAGCTGCAGCTGCCGAAGGATGTCCCAGTTGGGGTTGGACATGCCGAACATCGCGCCCTGCAGCCGCTTCTGGAACAGCGTGAGCTCGGAGATCGCGATCGGCAGGTTGGCCTCGGTCATGTCGCCGAGCCCCGTCACCACGGCGGTGCCCGCCTTCCGGATGGCCGAGAACGCCTGCGCGACGTGCTCACCGGTGGTGACGCCCACCGTGACGATCGCCGAGTCGGCGCCCTGGCCGTTGGTGAACTGCCGGGCGAGCTCGGTGGCCTCCTCCATGGACTCCACCGCGTGCGTGGCGCCCAGCTCCTGCGCCTTCTCCCGTTTGAACGCCACCGGGTCGACGGCGATGATGTTGGACGCTCCGGCGTGGGCGGCGCCCTGCACGGCGTTGATGCCGATCCCGCCGATGCCCATGACGATCACGGTGTGGCCGGGCTGCACCTGCGCGGCGTTCACCGCGGAGCCCCACCCGGTGCCCACGCCGCACCCCACCAGGCAGGCCTTGTCCAGCGGGATGTCGTCAGGCACCTTCACCGCGGAGTCCGCCGACACCGTGGTGGTCTGCAGGAACGTCGAGATGCCGCACATCTGGCCCACCGGCTGGCCGCTGTCGGCGAGCTTGACCCGGAAGTCGGTGGGGTCGCCCCACCGCGCCCCGGACAGCAGGGTGGCGCCGAGGTCGCAGAGGTTCTGCATGCCCGACGCGCACCAGCGGCAGTGCCCGCAGGCCGGCAGGAACGAGAAGACGACGTGATCGCCCTCCTTGAGCCCCTTGCCGTTGCGCCCCGCCTTGGTGACGATGCCTGCGCCCTCGTGACCGCCCGCGAACGGGTAGATGCCCGGCGTCATGTCACCGGTGGCCATGTGGTCGTCCGAGTGGCACATGCCCGACGCCACCATCTGGACCTGCACCTCGTTGTCGCGGGGGTCGTCGATCTCGAGATCCACGACCTCGTACTGCCCAGGTGCTTGCCGGATGATGGCTCCACGGGTCTGCAATGTCTTCTCCCTTGAAGAGCGGTCGGATCCCCGTCGTTCATAGCAGCGCGCGCATGGATCGGAAAGCGGAGCCACCGGTGAATCTTCTACGGATCGTTGACGGAGCGTGAGCAAGCAGTAGAGTTCGGACCCACCCGTGATCGGACCGGAGCCGCTCCATGACGGAACTGTTCAACGCCGCCGCCTACCTCACCGAGCGCCGCGTCCAGGCCGGCGACGGCGAGCGGGTCGCCATCCGCCACCCGGGCGGCACGCACACGTACGCCGAGCTCACCGAGGAGGTCCGCCGGGTCGCCGCGGGCCTTGCGGCCATCGGCGTGCGCCCCGAGGAACGGGTGCTCCTGTGCATGGCCGACGACATCGAACTGGCCACGGGCATCCTCGCCGCGATGTACGTGGGCGCCGTGGCCGTCCCGGCGTCCACGATGCTCACGGCGGGCGAGCTGGCCACGCTCGTCGTCGACTCGCGGGCCCGGGTGCTCGTGGGCAGCCCGCAGTTCGCGGAGGCCGTCACGGCAGCCGCCGCCGACGCCCCGGACCTGCGGCACGTCGTGCTCACCGGCGACACCGCACCCGACGTTCCCGGCCGCACGGGCCTCACCTGGCAGGACCTGCGCACCGCCGAACCACTCGCCGCGCCCTACGCCACCTGGGACGAGTCCCCGGCACTGTGGCTGTACACGTCCGGCACCACGGGCAAGCCCAAGGGCGCGATGCACCGCCACGTCGACATCCGCTACGTCTGCGAGACCTACGCGGCTCAGGTGCTCGGCATCGGCCCGGACGACGTCTGCCTGTCGGTGGCGAAGCTGTTCTTCGCCTACGGCATCGGCAACTCGCTGTTCTTCCCCCTGTCGGTGGGGGCGAGCAGCGTGCTCGAACCGTCCCGGCCCAACCCGGCGCTGTACGCCGACCGCGTGGCCGAGCACGGCGTCACGCTGTTCTTCGGCGGGCCCAGCTTCTGGGGCCCGCTGATGGCCGCCGACCTGCCGCGGGAGGCGTTCGCCACCGTGCGCAGCGGGGTGTCGGCGGGCGAGGCGCTGCCGCCGCGGATGTTCCACGGCGTCCGCGACCTGTACGGCTTCGAGATCCTCGACGGCATCGGCTCCACCGAGGCCCTGCACATCTTCATCTCCAACTACCCCGGCAAGGTCGTGCCGGGCAGCTCCGGGTACCCGGTGCCCGGCTACGAGGTGGAGCTGCGCCGCCCGGACGGCAGCGTGATCGAGGGCGCGGGCGAACCCGGGATGCTGTACGTGACAGGCGAGTCGCTGTGCACCGGCTACTGGTGCCGCACCAGCGTCAACCGGGCCGTGTTCCACGGGGAGTGGATGCGCACCGGCGACCAGTACGTCCGGGGCGACGACGGCAGCTGGACCTGCCTGGGCCGGGCCGACGACGTGCTCAAGGTCGGCGGGATCTGGGTGAGCCCCGCCGAGGTCGAGACCCGGCTGCTCGAGCACCCCGCGCTCGCCGAGGCCGTCGTCATCGGCGTGCCCGACGAGGACGGGCTGGACAAGCCGGTCGCCTACGTCGTCCCCCGGCCGGGAGCCACCGTCGACCCGGACGAGGTGATCGCGTTCTGCCGCGCCGGGCTGGCGGCGTTCAAGCGGCCCCGCCTGGTGGTGCAGGTCGACGAGCTGCCCCGCACGGCCACCGGCAAGATCCAGCGCTACCGCCTGCGGGAGCGGGCGGCGGCCACCCTCACGCCGCCGAGAGCCGCCGACGAGGTGGCGGAGGTGAAGGCCTGAAGTTCTACAACACCTTGCCGTTGAGGCAGGAGTCTGTAGAGTGACAGGGGTCCGCCGCGCCGCCGCAGGAGGTTCGTCAGCGATGACCACCAGCCCCGCCGAGCCGGCCCCGGAACCGCAGGTCTCCTTCGACGCCGAACCGGGCTCCTACCGGCACTGGCAGCTCGACGTGCAGGGCGAGGTGGCCTACCTGCGGCTCGACGTCGCCGAGGACGGCGGGCTGGTGCCGGGCTACGAGCTGAAGATGAACAGCTACGACCTGGGCGTCGACATCGAGCTGCACGACGCCGTCCAACGGCTGCGCTTCTCCCACCCGCAGGTGCGGGCGGTGGTGCTCACCAGCGCGAAGGACCGCAACTTCTGCGCGGGCGCCAACATCCGGATGCTCGCCCAGAGCAGCCACCCGTGGAAGGTGAACTTCTGCAAGTTCACCAACGAGACCCGCAACGAGATCGAGGACGCCACGGCCCACTCGGGGCAGACCTGGATCGCCGCCGTCAACGGCACCGCGGCCGGCGGCGGGTACGAGATGGCGCTCGCGTGCGAGCAGATCCTGCTGGTGGACGACAACTCCTCCGCCGTGGCGCTGCCCGAGGTGCCCCTGCTGGGCGTGCTGCCCGGCACCGGCGGCCTCACGCGCGTCACCGACAAGCGAAAGGTGCGCAAGGACCGCGCCGACGTGTTCGCCACCCGCTCCGAGGGCATCCGCGGCAAGCAGGCCGTGGAGTGGCGGCTGGTGGACGAGGTGATCCCCAAGCGGCAGTGGGACGAGACCGTGGCCGAGCGCGCGGCCGAGGCCGCGGCCCGCTCCGCCCGGCCCGCCGACGCCCGCGGGGTGGACCTGCCGCAGCTGCAGCGCGAGGAGACCCCCGACGGCCTGCGCTACCAGCACGTCGAAGCGCGGTACGACCGCGACGGCGGGATCGTCGAGATCACCGTGCACGGCCCGGAGGGCCACGTCCCCGACACCGTCGAACGCGTCCACGAGCTGGGTGCGCAGTTCTGGCCGTTGGCCATGACCCGCGAGCTGGACGACCTCATCCTGCGACTGCGCGCCAACGAGCGTGAGCTCGGCACGTGGCTGATCCGCACGAAGGGCGACGTCGAGGACGCGCTGGCGTTCGAGCGGGTGATCGCCGAGCACTCGCGCGACGACTGGTTGGTCAACGAGATCCGCCACTACTTCAAGCGCGTGCTGAAGCGGCTCGACGTCACGTCCCGCTCGCTGATCGCGCTGATCGAGCCGGGCTCGTGCTTCGCGGGCGCCCTGCTGGAGCTGGCGCTGGCCTGCGACCGGCAGTACATGCTCGACGGCTTCCTCGAGGAGGACTCCCAGGAGGGCGAGCCGGCGCAGCTCGTGCTGTCCGAGAGCAACTTCGGCACGTTCCCGATGGGCAACGGCCTGTCCCGGCTCGCGAGCCGCTTCTACGACGACGAGGACCACGTCGCCAAGCTGCGCCAGGAGACCGGGCGCCGGATCGACGCCGCCGAGGCGCTGGAGCTGGGGCTCGTCACCGACGCCCCCGACGACATCGACTGGGAGGACGAGATCCGGATCATGCTGGAGGAGCGGGCCTCCCTGTCGCCGGACGCGCTCACCGGCATGGAGGCCAACCACCGCTTCGTCGGGCCGGAGACCATGGAGACGCGGATCTTCGGCCGGCTCTCCGCATGGCAGAACTGGATCTTCGTACGACCGAACGCGGCGGGCCCCGACGGCGCGCTGCGCCGGTACGGCACGGGCCGCAGGGCCGACTTCGACCGCAGGCGGGTGTGAACAGCATGTCGATCGACTACTCCGAGAAGATCCCGAACAACGTCGACCTCGCGGGCAACCGCAAGCTGCAGCGGGCGCTCGAGTCGTGGCAGCCCAACTTCCTGAACTGGTGGCGCACGATGGGCCCGGCGGTGCCCACCGAGGACGTCTACCTGCGCACGGCCGTGGCCGTCGGGCGCGAGGGGTGGGCGCACTTCGACCACGTCCCGATGGACGAGTACCGCTGGGGCGTCTTCCTCGCCGAGCGCAACTCCGACCGCCGCATCGCCTTCGGCGAGCAGAAGGGCGAGCCGGTGTGGCAGCAGGTGCCCGGCGAGTACCGCGCCGACCTGCAGCGGCTCATCGTGATCCAGGGCGACACCGAGCCGGCGTCCGTGGAGCAGCAGCGCAGGCTCGGCGAGACCGCACCCAGCCTCTACGACCTGCGCAACCTGTTCCAGGTGAACGTCGAGGAGGGCCGCCACCTCTGGGCGATGGTCTACCTGCTGCACGCCTACTTCGGCCGCGCCGGGCGCGAGGAGGCCGAGGCGCTGCTGCAGCGCAACTCCGGCGACATCGACTCGCCCCGCATCCTCGGCGCGTTCAACGAGGAGACGCCGGACTGGCTGTCGTTCTACATGTTCACCTACTTCACCGACCGGGACGGGAAGTACCAGCTCGGCACGCTGAAGGAGTCGGCGTTCGACCCCCTGAGCCGCACCTGCGAGTTCATGCTCAAGGAGGAGGCGCACCACATGTTCGTCGGCACCACGGGTGTCGACCGCGTGGTGGCCCGCACCGCCGAACTCATGCGCGAGCACGACACCGACGACATCGCGCCGCGCGGCGGCATCCCGCTCGACGTCATCCAGAAGTACATCAACTTCCACTACTCGGTGTCGCTGGACCTGTTCGGCTCCGAGCGCTCCACCAACGCCGCCAACTACTTCACGGCCGGGCTCAAGGGCCGCTGGCAGGAGGAACGGCGCAAGGACGACCACGTCCTCACCGAGGACGCCGCCCACATCGACGTGGTGCGCGACGGCGAGATCACCACCGACGAGGTGTCAGCCCTGCTGGCGCTCAACCACGATCTGCGCCGCGAGTACATCGCCGACTGCGAGACCGGGCTCAAGCGCTGGAACCGCGTGCTGGAGAAGGGCGGGATCGACCGCAGGCTGTACCTGCCGCACGTCGGGTTCAACCGCGAGGTCGGCGTCTTCGCCGACCACCACGTCACACCCAAGGGCGACCTCGTCGGCGAGGACGTCTGGGAGGCCAACCGCGACAAGTGGCTGCCCAGCGAGGCCGACAAGACCCACGTCCGGTCCCTGATGCGGCCCGTCTACGAGCCCGGCAAGATCGCCGGCTGGATCGCGCCGCCGTCGAAGGGCATCAACGACAAGCCCGTCGACTACGAGTACGTGCACTTCCCCTGACGCACACCCCATGGTCTCGTCAAGATCGCCGGTCTGGCGCGTTTCCCGACGCCTCGCGTCGGGTTTTGCGCCGGAGCAATGATCATGCCCTCGTACCTCGGGCTTCCCCGGGGCCTGGGTTCCGCGGTGATCAGGGCCACACGGCGGATCTCACGGCGACCTCGGAGCGCAAATTTCGGCCCATGATCAGAGAGTTGGCGCATTCCCGTGTCGAAAACGCCCGGGAACGCGCCAAACCCCTGATCATGGCCGCAGAACCGGCCGCAGGTTGGCGCCGCGCGCGAAGAGGGCAGGCCCTGGCCTGCTCTCGTGTATGCCCGGGAGGGGCCGCAGATGCTCACGGGTCACGGGGCGCGAAGCGCTCGCGCAGCGACGCCGAAGGCGCCCTTGAGGCGTGAGGAGCGGCCCCGCACGATGCGCGGCGCCATCGGAGGCCAGCCCCGCCGAGCGCCGAGGCCGGGGCCGCGCCTCAGTAGAACTCGACCGTGTCGACCACGTTGCGCATGGGCCTGCCGTCGAGCAGGCGGCCGGCGTTGTCGGCGAAGAGCTCCGCGATCCGCCGGCCCTCCGCCGGGGTGAGGGTGGCGTTGTGCGGGCTGATCACCACGTTCGGGAGGTCCCACAGCGGGCTCGCCGGGTCGAGGGGTTCCTCGGTGAACACGTCGAGCGCGGCGAAGCCGATCCGCCCGTCGCGCAGGGCCTGCACCAGCGCCTCCTCGTCGACGACGGTGCCGCGCCCGACGTTGACGAGCGTGGCGCCGGGCTTGACCGCGGCGAGCACGTCCGCGCTCACCAGGCCCTTCGTGGCAGTGGTGCCGGGCAGCGTGACGACGATGCCGTCCACGCGTCCCACCACGTCGGCGAGCTCGGAGGGGTGCACCAGTTCCGCCACGCCGTCGACCGGCTCGCCGCGCCTGCTCGTGCCGATCACGCGGGTGCCGAACGCCGCGAGCAGCCGGGCCACCTCGCTGCCGATCCCGCCGAGCCCGACGACGAGCACGGTCTGCTCGCGCAGCTGGCCCATCAGCCAGCGGTCGGGCCACAGGTGGCGCGTGGCGTCGGCCTGCAGGCGGGGGAGGTTCTTGGCGCCGGCGAGGAGCCCGAAGAGGGCGTACTCCGCAAGAGGGCCGCCGTGCACGCCCGCCGACGTCGTGAACGTGACGCGCTCGAGCTGCTCCGCCGACAGCGCGGCGGCCTTGACGGAGGCACCGCCGCCCGCGGCCATCGTGTGCACCCAGCGCAGGCGGGGGTTGGCCTCGATGGCGTGCCGCAGGGCGGCCGGGTCCTCCCCGGGGAGGCCGTAGAGCGCGTCGGCCTCGGCGATGAGCTCCGCGAACCGCCGTTCCTGGGCTGAGGTGCGGGTGAACGTGGGATCGCCGTGGTGGTCGGCCGGGTACCGCACCGGGGGCAGCAGGTCCTGCTCGCAGAGCATCTCCACCCTGGGCTCGAGCAGGGAGACGAGATCGCACAGCTCGTCGGTCAGAGGCGTCACCACTGCGACCCGGAGCCGATCACCCACCGGCCCAGCATGCCAAAGGGCACTCAGTCGTCGTCCTCTGCGTCCTCGATCGCGTCCTCCTGCTCCTCGGCCAGCTCCTCCTTCTCCTCGGCCGTGAGCTCGCCCGGGCGCAGCACGTCGATGTCGCTGAACGCGCCGGTGACGTCGACGACGACCTCGGGGCCCGGGCCCGCGCAGGCGAGGTCGCAGTGGGTGTCGCCGAACACCAGCCCGCCGGTGGTGCGTGCCCGCATCCCCTCCGGGACGACCACCCGGACGTCGCTGAACAGCGAGCCGACCTGGATGCGCTCCGTGCCCTCGCCCGCCGTGAGCGACCGGTCACCGAAGATCGCCACGGCGTCGTCGGCGGTGACGACCTGCGCGCCGACGAACAGCGCGGCCGCGGCGGCGAGCACTCCGACCGCGCCCCGGACGAGGCGCTGGCCGCCGGTCCGCTGCTCACCGACCGCGCCCGGCTCGGGCACCGCCACCGTGGGCGCCTCGTCCGGGCCCGGTCGGTACGGGGGCAGGTCGCGGACCAGCTCGTCGAGATCGCTGCGGGTGCGCGCGGCCCAGCACTTCGCGGCGCGCTCGTCGTACTCGATGAGCGTGAGCACGCCATCGGCGTGCGCCTGCTGCAGGTGCGAGTCGACGGCGCGGCGCTCGCGGTCGCCGATGCGCAGCTCCGGTCCTGGCGGTTCGTCCACGCCCCCATCGTGCCGTTACGGGCGGCCTGCTGCGGCAGCGGTCGGCACCGGGGTGTGCCAGTCGATGTGGTGCCCGTGCAGCCACGCGGCGGCCTCCGCTGCCTGCCGGCGCAGGAACAGGGGCAGGAACGCGTCGCGCAGCACCCGGGCGACGGGACCGGCCGCCTTCGCGTTGCTCGACCGGGCGCCGTTCGCCACGACCCGCTCCACGCGCTCACGACGCAGCCCTTCGTACGCCGCGAAGGCGGTGTCGGGGTCGGGCAGGTCGCGCAGGCAGCGGCCGAGCTCGACCGCGTCCTCGATCGCCATCGAGGCGCCCTGCCCGGACGAGGGTGAGGTGGCGTGCGCCGCGTCGCCGACGACGATCATCCGGTCGCGGTGCCACCGGCGCACCGACGGCACGTCGTAGGTGGCCCAGGCCGTGAGCTCGCCCGGCGTGGCGTCGATGATCGCGCACGCCGCGGTGCGGTCGGGGGCGAAGAGCTCGTGCAGCCGCGCGCGCCAGTGCTCCGTGGTGAGCGCGGCGAGCTCGCCCGGGGCGGGCTCGGTGGGCTGCGGCGGGTTGGCGAACCACCAGACCAGCCCGTCCGGCGCCACCGCGTAGCCGAAGAACGCGCGCTTCCCGAAGATCATCTCGAACTCGCCCGGCGCCGCGTCGACGGCGCTCGTGCGGGCGTAGCCGCCGGTGTTGAGCACCGGCACGTACCGGGCGGGCGGCGCCTCCGGATCGATCACCTGCCGCACCCGCGACCGGATTCCGTCGGCGCCGACGAGGAGGTCGGCCGTGGCGGTGGTGCCGTCGGCGAACTCGGCGACCACTCCACCGGGCACCGGCCGGGCGTCGACGAACCGGCGCCCGTGCTCGATCGCGATCCCCCGGCTCCGGGCCTCGTCGCGCAGCACGCGGTAGAGGTCGGCGCGTCGCAGCGTGACGGCGACGGTGCCGTCGGGGAGGGCGAGGCCGGTGCTCACCTCGCCCAGCACCTTGCCGGTGCCGCTGCGGAAGCGCATGCGCGGCGTGGCGAACCCGAGGCCCTCCGGGACGTGGCCGAGGTCGAGGGCGCGCAGCGCGTCGATGCCGTTGACCTGCAGCGTGAGGAACGCCCCCACGTCGTCGGCCGTGCCCTCGTGGGCCTCGTACACGGTGGCCGCGATGCCCGCCCGGCGCAGCGCGATCGCCGCGACCGGGCCCGCGATCCCGGCTCCGATCACCACTGCGGTCCGCATGTCCTACCCTTCCCTCGCAAGTCCGAATATCTCGACAAGTCGAGTATCTCGGTAATCCGAGATGTCTGTCAAGGAGGTCGGGTGTCGGCCGACGAGCTGCGCACCGCCATCCAGCGCTCGACCCTGCGGTTCATCGCGAGCGCCGTGCTGCACAACCACGCCGTGGCGCAGCGGGTGGGGCTGGGCGCGAGCGACTCCCAGCTGCTCTCGCTGCTCAACCTGCACGGCCCGCTCACCCCGGGCCGGCTCGCGGAGCACACCGGGCTCACGACCGGCACGGTGACGGGGGTGATCGACCGGCTCGAGGCCGCCGGGTTCGTGCGCCGCGAACGCGACACCGCCGACCGCCGCCGGGTGCTCGTGACGCCGGTGCCGGAGGCGATGGCCGCGCTGGGCGAGCACTACCGCGAGCACGCCGAGCACCTGGACGCCGTGCTCGCCGCGCGCGACGAGGCCCAGCTGCGCGTGATCGCGGACTTCCTCGCCGATCTCACCGGCTCCTAGGATGGCCGGGGTGTCCCTCCCCGCCGTCTTCGACGCCACCGCCGACGCCTACGACGACGATCCGCACCACCGGCGCATCGCCGAGCTGCTGGTGAGCGGGCTGCAGCCCGCACCGACCCCCGATCTCGTGGTCGACGTCGCGACCGGCACCGGGTTCGCCGCCCTCGCCGCGAGCGAGGTGCTCACGCCGCGGCGGGTGGTGGCCGTGGACATCTCGCCCCGGATGATCGAGGCGGCCGCGGCGAACCCGGGTGCCGAGGCGATCGAGTGGCGGGTCGGGCCCGCGGTGCCGCTCGACCTGCCCGACGGCGCGGCCGACGTGGTGGTGTGCGCGTCCGCGCTGCACCTCCTCGGGGCGGGCGCCCCGCCCGAGTGGCGGCGGGTGCTGCGGCCCGGTGGGCAGGTGGCGTTCAGCATCCCGGTGGCCGCGGACTTCTCCCCCTCGCCCGCGTTCGCCGCGCTGCTGCCCGCCGACCTCCCCGTCCCGGCCGACGAGGAGGGCGCCGCGCGCATCGCGACCGCGGCGGGGTTCGGGTCGGTGCGGGTGACGACCACCGCTCCCCCGCGCCGGTCGTTCCTCGTGTTCGCGCGGGTGCCCGCGTGAGCGCCCGGGTGGTCGCCCTGCGCACCTACCCGGTGAAGGGCTGCGCGGGCACCGCGCTCACCAGCGCGTTCCTCGGCCCGGCCGGGATCGCGCACGACCGGACGTTCATGGTCGTCGACGAGCACGGGGTGTTCCGCAGCCAGCGCCGCGAACCACTGCTCGCCACGATCCGGCCGGAGGTCCTCGACGAGGGCCGCACGCTGGTGCTGCGCGCCCCCGGGGTCGACGCGCTGCGCCTCGCGGTGGACATCGACGGCCCCCGCAGCGCCGTCGAGATGTTCCGCACGCCGTACCGGGGGATCGACCAGGGCGACGCCGTGGCCCGCTGGCTCACGCACGTCCTCGGCGTGCCCAGCCGCCTGGTGCGCGTGCCACCCGAGCAGGACCGCGTCACCGACGGGGAGACGCCCGGGCGGGCCGCGTACGCCGACAGCGGCGCGGTGCTCCTCGCCGGCCACGCGTCCTGGGCCGAGCTGGACCGGCGGATCGCGGAACGCGGCGGCCGGGCCGTCGCCATGGAGCGGTTCCGCCCGAACGTGGTGGTGGACGGCTGGACCGAGCCGCACGTCGAGGACCGGGTCCGCGGGTTCACGGTCGGGGATGCCGAGCTGGCCTTCGCCAAGCAGGCGATCCGGTGCGCGGTGACCACGGTCGACCAGGACACCGGGGAGCGGGTCGGGCCCGAGCCCTTGCGCACGCTCGCGGACTACCGGCGCGTGACGGGCGGGGTCGTGTTCGGCGTGAAGTTCTCGGTGGTCCGCACCGGGCAGCTGGCCGTCGGTGACGACCTGCGCGTGCACCGGTGGGCGGACGAGCCCGCGGACGAGGGCACCGCCACGGCCCCGCGGCTACCGTGACCCCATGAGCACCGCGGCTCGGAACGGCTGGTGGGCCGGCCCGATCCCGACGGTGGTCGTGCCGCTGGCCGTGGGTGCGTTCACGGTGGTCGGCACGTTCCGGGCCGCCGAGGACCAGCCGTTCGCCCGTCCCCTCGACGCGCTCGGGGTGGCACTGCTCCTCATGGGTGCCGCGGCCCTGGTGGTGCGGCACCGCCACCCGGCGGCGGCGCTCGGCACCGCGGCCGTCGCGGCCTGGGTTTACCTCGCCCTCGCCTACCCCTACGGCCCGGTGTTCCTGGCCGGCCTGGTGGCGCTGTGCAGCGCGGTCCTGTCCGGGCACCGGCGCAGCGCCTACCTCCTCACCGGCGCAGCGTTCGTCGCCCTGCTGGTGTTGCACCTGCTGCGCTACCCCGGCGAGCCGCCGCCGCTGTTCGGGGCGGGGGGCTGGCTGTCGTCGCTCGCGGTCGTCATCGCGGTCTGCGAGTGGTGGCGGGCCCGCCGCGAGCGGCTCGCGCAGGTGCAGCTGGCGCAGGAGGAGGCCGAGCGCAGGCGCAGCAGCGAGGAGCGGCTGCAGATCGCCCGCGACCTGCACGACTCGCTCGGCCACCACGTCAGCCTGATCAACGTGCAGGCGGGCGTCGCCCTGCACCTCATGGACGACGACCCGGAACAGGCCCGGTCCGCGCTGGCGGCGATCAAGGCGTCCAGCGGCGAGCTGCTGCGCGAGATGCGGGCCACGCTCGGGGTGCTCCGCGGGGTCGACGAGGGGCCGCCGCGGGCGCCCGTGGCCGGTCTCGCCCGCCTCGACGACCTGCTCGCGGAGAACCGCGCTGCGGGTCTGCCCGTGGACCTCGAGGTCACCGGCCCGCGCCGGGACCTGCCACCCAGCGTCGACCAGGCGGCCTACCGGATCGTGCAGGAGTCGCTGACCAACGTGCGCAAGCACGCGGGCCCGACGGCCAGGGCCACCGTCCTGCTGGGGTACGCCGACGACGGCGTGAGCATCCGCATCGACGACGACGGCCGGGGCGTCCCGGCGTCCGCCGAGCCGGGCGGCGGGAGCGGGCTGCCCGGGATGCGGGAGCGCGCCACCGCGCTCGGCGGCACCCTGTCCGCGGGCCCGCGGCCCGGTGGGGGCTTCCGCGTGGAGGCCCGGCTCCCGGCTCCCGATCGCGCCCCGTCGACGGGGGTCAGCCCGCAGGCGTGAGCGCGGTGATCCAGAGGTTGAGCTGGTCGCGCACCGACCGCAGCTCCGCCACCCACGGCGTGAGGTCCTCCACCGCACGCACCGACCGCAGCACGCCCGTGGAGGGCCGGAACGCGAGCCGCACCGAGGTGTGCACCATCTGGAAGTGCAGCAGCACGAGGTCGGACAGCCGCCGCTCCAGCGAGCCGTCGCCCGCGGACGGCGCGAAGTCCAGCGACCAGCGCCACAGCCGCTGGTACTCACCCGCCACCCGGGCACCCTCCCGGGCGACCGACTGCAGTGGCTCCTCCGGCTCCGCGCACGCCTCCAGGACGGCCTCGGCGCGCTCCTGCAGGAGGATGGCCTGATCGGCGATGGCGAGGAGGGCCAGCAGATCGGCGAGAACGCGTTCCGGACGGTCCGGACTGTTCATCGCTCATCACCTCGCGATCTCCCGGGTAAGTGGCCTGGGTCACGCAGCCTAGTGGCGGTGTGCCACCTGGACGAGTGGTGCTAGCGGGTATTGGTCTTTCCGGCCTCAGCGGGTAGTGGGCGGGCAGGCATAGTGATCGGTTTCCACCCGTTCCATCGCGGCGGATGCGTTCGTGACCAGGGACCGCGCGCTGAAGTAGGCGGCACCGCGCACCTCGGGGTGCTCGCGGTCGAGCGCGATGTGCTCGGTGAGCTCGCCGTCGTCCCACGCGGGGCTGCTGCCCACCTTGTACGCCGCCTGCCCGATGTACAGCTCCACCCCGGTGCCGGCCACGGCCTGCGCCCACCACGGCACGAGCACCGCGTAGTCGGCGCTGGGGTGGCCGATCTCCCAGTAGACCTGCGGCACGACGTAGTCGACCCAGCCCTCGCGCACCCACCGGTAGCTGTCGGCGAAGGTCGTGTCGTACGACTGCGTCCCGCTGGTCGCCGACCCGCGCGGGTCCTGGCTCGCGTTGCGCCAGATCCCGAACGGGCTCACCCCGAAGGCCAGGTCCGGCTCCACCGCCGCGAGCCGCGCGGCCACCCCTTCGACGAACTCGTCGACGTTGTGCCGTCGCCAGTCGCCGACGTCGGGGAAACCCGCGCCGTGGGCGGCGTGGGTGGCGGCGTCCGGGATCTGCTCCCCGCCCGCCGGGTAGGGGTAGAAGTAGTCGTCGAAGTGGATCCCGTCCACCGGGTAGCGCTCGGCCACGTCGGCCACCACGTCGGTCACGAACTCGCGGACCGCGGGCACGCCGGGGTCGTAGTACAGCTGGCCGCCGTAGGAGAACACCCAGTCCGGGTGCACGCGGGCCGGGTGCTCGGGCACCAGCTGCGCCGGGTCGGCCTGCCTGCTCACCCGGAACGGGTTGAACCACGCGTGGAACGCCAGGCCCCGCGCGTGCGCCTCTTCCACGAGGAACGCGAGGGGGTCGTAGCCGGGGTCCTTGCCCTGCTCGCCGGTGAGCCAGTGCGACCACGGCTCGTACGGGGAGGGCCACAGGGCGTCCGCGGTGGGGCGGACCTGCACGAACACGGTGTTCAGGCCGTGGCCGCGCACGTCGTCGAGCAGCTCGCGGTACTCCCGCTGCTGGTCGGCCACCGCCAGCCCCGGCCGGCTCGGCCAGTCGATGGTCTGCACGGTGGCGATCCACGCGGCCCGGGTCTCGCCCGCCGCGCAGGTGACAGGTTCGTCGGCGGGGGCGGCGTGCCACAGCCCGAGCCCGAGCACCACGGCGGCCACACCCGCCTGCACCGTCCGCGCCCGCATGATCGCCAGTATCGGGTGCGCGGGTGCCGGCCCGCCGCACCGCGCGAGCGACACCCGGGATCGTCGCCCGCACGGGGGCACCGTCGCCCGTCCGGTCGCCCGTTTGGCCGCATCGGCCCCGGGTACGCCCGGCCACGGACGACGGGGAGGTCGGACATGGCTGAAGAGTTCCGCAAGGGCGACCGCGTGACCTGGAAGTCGCACGGCGGCACCGCTGAGGGCGTGGTCGAGGAGAAGATCACCTCCGACACCGAGGCCGCCGGGCGCACCGTGCGGGCGAGCGAGGACGAGCCGCAGTACCGCGTGCGGAGCGAGAAGAGCGGGGGCGACGCCGTGCACAAGCCGTCGGCGCTGGACCGCAAGAAGTCATGAGCGACGACAAGGGCCAGGTGCGCACCGACTTCCGCGACGCGGTGAACATGACCGGCCGCGAGCTCGAACGCTGGCTCGGGACCGACGAGTCGAAGTCGGTGGGCGCGTCCGGCAACGGCGGCGAGTCGGTCGGGCACGAGTCCGGGCGGCGGATCGTGGAGCTGCTCGGGACGAAGGCGGACCAGTTCACCGACGACGACTACGCACACATGCGCAAGGTCGTGGGCTACGTGCACCGCCACCTGGCCCAGCGCCCGTCCGAGGAGGACATCGAGGACTCTCGCTGGCGGTACTCGCTGATGAACTGGGGCCACGACCCGCTCAAGGGCTGAGCACCGGCCCCGCGGCGGGCACACTGGCCCGATGGAGCAGCCGACGCCCACCCCGGCCGAGCCGGCGCACCGAACGGCTCCGGCCGACCCGCGGCTCGACCTCGTCGCCGGCACGCTCGACCTGCACCACGGCCGGATGCGGTTCGTGCACCCCCGCGACCCCACCGCTCTGCTCTACGAGGAGGACGTCGCCCGCGACCAGGCCTACCCGCCCTACTGGGCGGAGCTGTGGCCCAGCGGGATCGAGCTGGCCCACGCCGTGTCGGAGCACGACTGGACCGGGGTGCGCGCCGTGGAGCTGGGCTGCGGGCTGGGCCTCCCGGCCGTCGCCGCCGCGCTCGCGGGCGCGCAGGTGCTCGCCACGGACCGCTCGGCCGACGCGCTCACGTTCGCCGCGGTGAACGCCGAGCAGAACGGCACGAGCATCGACACCGCCGTCTGCTCGTGGGACGTCCCCGACGCGCTGGTGGCCCACGGCCCGTTCGGGCTGGTGCTCGCCTCCGACGTGCTGTACGGCCAGCGCAACGTGGACGAGATGCACGCGCTGCTCCCCCGGCTCGTCGGGGCCGGGGCACAGGTGTGGATCACCGACCCGCAGCGCCCGCTCACCGGGGAGTTCCTCACGGCCGCGGCGCGCTGGGCGTCGGTGCAGAGCGCGCCCACCCGCCTGCCGACGGTGTGGCTGCACCGGCTCACGCCGACGGGCTGACCCGCGGCCGCGACAGCCCGTACCCGACGAGGATCGCGGCGGCCACGAGCGACTGCCCCGCCACCAGCGCGACGCCCACCCCGGCGAGCCCGAGCAGAGGCATGAGCACCAGCGCGGGCGGGATGACCAGCACCGCGACCACCGCGGGCACCCCGACCAGCACGGCGCGCCGCTGCTGCACCCGGGCACCGAAGAGCGCCGCCGTGATCACCGCGTTCGGCACCGCGGCGAGCGCGGCGAGCGCGAGCAGCGCGGTGCCGGTGGCGGCGTAGTGCGGACCGAAGATCGAGAGGATCGGCCCGGCACCCGGCACCACGACGAGCGCCGCGGGCCCGATCAGGGCGAGCGAGCGCGTCACCGTGCCGCGGCGGGCGGCGTCCAGCGCCGCGGGGTCGGCCGCCACGTGCGCCACGAGCGACTGCCCCATCCCGTGGGACACGAGGTACAGCCCGTACGCGATCGCCCACGCCACGCCGAACGTCGCGGCCTGCTCGGCGCCCAGCGTCACGAGGACGAGCAGGGGGAGGCCGAACTCGACGGCGTTGGTGAACAGGCCCCCGGTCCAGTCGGCCGACGCGAACCGGGCCACGGCGCGAGGTCCCACCGGCGACGCGGCCTGCGGCCCACCCGCGGGCAGGACGCGCAACAGGTAAGCGGTGATCGCGAGCACGACGAGCGCGGTGGCGACCATCCACGACACGGCGATCGCGACGCCGAAGGCCAGCAGCGCCCCCACCGCGAGCAGGCCGATCTTCAGCAGGGAGAACACCAGGTTCTCCAGCGGCACCACCGTGGCCCGCCGGACCGCCGTGAGCACGTAGTCCTGCACGACGAACACGGTCCAGACCGGCGTGGACAGCACGAAGAACAGCACCAGGGGCGCGGCACCGACGGCCTCCTGCAGCTCGGGCGCCCACCACCCGGCGCCGAGCGCGAAGACGCCACCCGCCGCGGCGGCGGCCCCGGCGCCCACCGCGTAGCAGGTGAGCACGAGCCGGCGCGCCGAGCGCCCGGCCACCGGGACGAAGCGCAGCAGCGCGTTTCCCAGGTTCAGCTGCGCGGACACCGCGATCAGCGTCATCGTCGAGATCAGCGTGTTGTTGACGCCCACGACGCCGGGCGGGAACAGCCGGGCCGCCGCCACCCAGTAGATCAGCCCGATGACGGAGGTGAGCCCCGAGCTGAGCACGAGCGCGAGCCCGTCGCGGTGCTGCGGGGCCCTCCAGCCGGCGAGCACCCCCCGCAGGCGGACGAGCAGGCCGGGCGCCTGCCCGTCAGGCATCGCCCGCGTGGTCGGCGGCCCGGGTGGGGACGTCCGGGTACTCCGGCGCGAGCGGGGTGTTGCCGAGCACGATGTCGGCCGCCTTCTCCGCGATCATCAGCGCGGGCGCGTAGGTGTTGGCGTTGGTGATCGACGGGAACGCGGCGGCGTCGACCACCCGGAGGCCGTCGAGCCCGCGTACCCGCATCGTGGCCGGGTCGAGCACCGCGCCGTCGTCGGTGCCCATCCGGGCCGAACAGGACAGGTGCAGGCCCGGCTGCGCGGTGCGCGCCACCCACTCCATGACCTCGTCGTCGGTGCGGACGTCGGCCCCGGGCAGCCACTCGCCGCCGTCGAGGTGGCTCATGGCCGGCTGCGCGAGCAGCTCGCGGGCCGTCCGCACGGCGGCGAGCCAGCGCGTGCGGTCCTCGGGGCCGGACAGGAACTCCAGCCGCACCGCCGGGTGCGCCGCGGGGTCGGCGGACCGGATCAGCGTGGACCCGCGCGCCTCGGAGCGCATCACCTCGACGTGCATCTGGTAGCCGTGCTGGTCGACCGGCATCGACCGCTCCTCGCTCTGCATGGCCAACGGCGCGAGCACGAAGAACAGGTCGGGATGGGACTGGTCCGGCGAGCTGCGGGCGAACCCGCCGACCCGCATCGGGTTCCAGGCACCGGGGCCACGGCCGAACAGCAGCGCCTCGGCCACGATCCCCGGCCACCGGGACTTGCGCCGGACCGCGGCCATCGACACCGGCTGCAGGCAGGTGTGCTGGATGTGCACGGCGAGGTGGTCCTGCAGCGACCGCCCGACGCCCGGCAGGTCGTGCACCACGGGCACCCCGAGCGCCTGCAGGTGCGCGGCCTCGCCGATCCCGGACAGCTGCAGGATCTGCGGGGAGCCGATCGCCCCCGCGGACAGCACGACCTCACCGGCCCGCACGAACGTCTCGGCGCCGCCGTGGCGGAACCGCACGCCGACGGCGCGGCCGCCCTCGACCTCGACCTTCGTGACGAGCACCCGGGTGCGGACGTCGAGGTTGGGCCGCGTGCGCACCGGCCACAGGTAGGACCGCGACGCCGACTCGCGCCGCCCGCCGCGGACCCCCTGGTCGAGCGGCGCGAACCCCTCCTGCCGGGATCCGTTGGTGTCGGGCAGCACGGCGTGCCCGGCCTGGCGCGCCGCGGCGAAGAACGCCTCGAATATCGGGCCGTCGACCGGGCTCGGGGCCAGCGCGTGCGGCCCGCCGCGCCCGCGGAAGGCGTCCTCGGCCTCGCCGACGCGGCCCTCCAGCCTGCGGAAGTAGGGCAGGCAGTGGGCGTAGTCCCACGCCTCGGTGCCGGTCTCCTGCGCCCACCGGTCGTAGTCGGCCCGGTTGCCCCGGGTGTAGAGCATCCCGTTGATGCTCGTGGAACCGCCGAGCACCTTGCCCCGGGGGTGCTCGATCCGCCGGCCCTGCAGCAGCGGCTCCGGCTCGCCGACGTAGCGCCAGTCGTGGGCGGAGCTACCCACCGGCACGCCCATCGCGAGGGGCAGGTGGACCGCGAGGTCCCACCAGTGGTCCGGCCGGCCGGCCTCGAGCAGCAGGACCCTGTTGGCGGGGTCGGCGCTCAGCCGGTTGGCGAGCACGCACCCCGCTGCGCCGGCGCCCACGATCACGAAGTCGTACGGCTGCTCGGACGTCAGCTCGGCCACGAGCGCCAGGCTAGCCGGGGCGGCGGGAGGCGAACGGCGCGTGCCGGGCGGGCGAACACCGGGTGGCGCGCACCTTGCGCCGGGCGATTGTGACCGGCATCACGTCAACCGCGGGTCCCCGTCGAGCGGACCCGTGCGTCCCCCTCGCGTCACGCTGGACGGCGTGCCGGGGAACCGGCAGGAGGACGAGGGACACCGATGCGATACGCACTGTTGATCAACGAACGGCCCGGGGCCGACGACGGGCTCGACCCGCAGGAACGCGCGGCCCTCACCGCCGAGTACCTGGAGATCCGCGCCGACCCGCGCGTGCTCACCGGGGAGCGGCTGCAGCCCGCGGAGACCGCCACCACCGTGCGGATGGCCGATGAGGAGGTCCTGCTCACCGACGGCCCGTTCGCCGACACGAAGGAGATCTTCGGCGGGTACTTCCTCGTGGAGGCGCCTGACCTGGACAGCGCGCTCGAGCTGGCCGGCCGCATCCCCGCGTTGCGCTCCGGCGGGTCGGTGGAGGTGCGCCCGCTCGTCGAGTACGCGCACGCCCCGTGATCGACGAGATCTTCCGGGCCGAGTGGGGCCGGGTCGTCGCCTCCCTGGTCGGCTTCTGCCGCGACGTCGACGTCGCGGAGGAGGCCGCCCAGGAGGCGTTCGCACTGGCCGCACAGCGGTGGGGCCGGGACGGGACGCCCGCCGAGCCGCGGGCGTGGCTCGTGGCCGTCGGCCGCAACAAGGCCCTCGACCGGCTCCGCCGCGAGCGCAGGCTCGCCGAGAAGCTGCAGCTCCTCCCGCCGCCCACGGAGACCGTGATGCCCGCGACCGCCATCCCCGACGAACGCCTCGAACTGATCTTCCTCTGCTGCCACCCCGCGCTCGCGCCGCAGGCGCGGGTGGCGCTGACGCTGCGCGCGGTGGGCGGGCTGTCCACCGCGGAGATCGCGCGCGCGTTCCTGGTACCCGAGGAGACGATGAAGCGCAGGCTCACCCGTGCCCGCACGAAGATCAAGGCGGCGGGGATCCCGTTCGCGGTGCCCGGCGAGGACCTGCTGCCCGCCCGCCTCGGCACCGTCCTCTCCGTGCTCTACCTGATCTTCAACCAGGGGTACGGCGACCAGCGCGTCGACCTGGCCGCCGAGGCGATCCACCTGGCCCGGATGCTGGCGCAGCTCATGCCCGGGGAGCCGGAGGTGAGCGCCCTGCTCGCCCTGATGCTGCTGCACGACGCCCGCCGCGACGCCCGCACCCGCGACGGGGAGCTCGTGCTGCTGGCCGACCAGGACCGCTCCCGCTGGAACGCCGCGCAGATCGAGGAGGGACGCGCCCTGCTGCGCGGTACCGACGGCCCGTACGCCGTGCAGGCCGCGATCGCCGCACTGCAGACCGAGGAGCCGATCCGCTGGGCGGCCGTCGCCGACCTCTACGCCCGGCTCGGCGAGCTCACCGGTTCCGCCGTCGTCGAGCTCAACCGCGCCGTCGCGGTGGCCGAGACGGCAGGCCCACGCGCCGCGCTGGCGATCGTCGACGCCGTCGCACCCGCACTCGACGGCTACCGCTACCTGCACTCCACGCGGGCCGAACTGCTGCGCCGCATCGGCGACCCGGACGGCGCCTGCCGCGCCTACCGCCGTGCCCTCGAGCTCACCACCACCGAGCCCGAGCGGCGGTTCCTCGAACGACGCATCGCACACCTCTGACATCAGGGCTGGTCCACGCGGCCCCGAGGTGTGATCATCGGTCGCATTCGAGAGCGGGGAGCTGCCATGGCGCATCGTGAGGAGACCGGCTTCATCAGGGCGCTCGGGCGCTGGGACACCCTCGCGGTCGGGTTCGGCGCGATGATCGGCTTCGGCTGGGTCGTGCTGGTCGGCGGGTGGCTCGAGGACGCGGGCACCCTGGGCGCTGCGCTGGCGTTCCTGGCGGGCGGGCTGGTGATGACGCTGGTGGGGCTCGCCTACGCCGAGCTCGTGTCGGCGATGCCGAGGGCGGGCGGCGAACACAACTACGCGCTGCGCGCGCTCGGGTCGCGCCCCGCGTTCGTGACGTCGTGGGCGATCGTGCTCGGGTACGTCTCGGTGGTGGCGTTCGAGGCCGTCGCGCTGCCCCAGACCGTCCTCTACCTCGCCCCGGACATGCTGGCCGGGCGGCTGTGGTCGGTGGCCGGGTACGACGTGTACGCCACGTGGGCGCTGGTCGGGGTCGTCGGCGCCGTGCTGATCACGTGGATCAACTACGTCGGGATCCGGCCGGCGAGCATCGCGCAGACCATCGCCGTCGCGTTCCTGATCGGGGTGGCCCTCGTCCTGCTCCTCGGCTCGTTCGTCGGCGGCGAGGCCCGCAACCTCGAGCCGTGGCTCACCGGCGGCCTGGCCGGGTTCGTCGGGGTGCTCGTCGCCACGCCGTTCCTGTACGTCGGGTTCGACGTCATCCCGCAGTCCGCGGAGGAGATCAACCTGCCCCAGCGGCAGGTGGGCAAGCTGCTCGTCCTGTCCGTGCTGAT
The DNA here is from genome assembly GCF_042657305.1 of Pseudonocardia zijingensis. Lineage (NCBI taxonomy): Bacteria > Bacillati > Actinomycetota > Actinomycetes > Pseudonocardiales > Pseudonocardiaceae > Pseudonocardia > Pseudonocardia zijingensis. The sequence goes on from NZ_JBHSKO010000013.1 coordinate 211,191, forward strand.
GGCCACCGCGTTCTACGTCGTGGTGATCGTGAGCGTCAGCTCGTCGATGCCGCACTCCGAGCTCGCCGCCGCGGAGCTCGCCACCGCCGACGGCATGGCCGCGCTGTGGAACAGCCCCGTGATGGGCGACGTGCTCATCCTCGGCGGCATCGCAGGCATCCTCACCAGCTGGAACGGCTTCCTCATCGGCGCCAGCCGGATCATCTACGCGATGGCCGAGTCCGGCATGCTCCCCCGCTGGTTCGCCTACCTGCACCCGCGCTACCGCACGCCCACCCACGCGATCCTGGCCGTCGGCGGGCTGTCGGTGCTCGCTCCGCTGTTCGGGCGGCAGATGCTGGTGTGGCTCGTCGACGCGGGCGGCATCAACATCGTGATCGCGTTCTTCCTCGTCTCGCTGTCGTTCCTGGTGCTGCGCCGCCGCGAGCCGGACATGCCGCGCCCGTTCCGCGTGCCCGCGGGCCCCGTGGTCGGCTGGGCGGCGGCCGGGCTGAGCCTCGTGCTCGCGGTGCTCTACCTGCCCGGCATGCCCGCGGCGCTCGCCTGGCCCGCCGAGTGGCTGATCGTCGGGCTCTGGTGGCTGGTGGGCCTCTGGTTCGTGCTGCGCCTGCCGCGGGTCACCCCGGGGCCGGACGCCGAGGAGCGGCTCGTGGCGGCCACCCAGGGCCGATGACCGCCGTCGACCCCTCCAACGCCGACGCCGCCGCCGCGTGGGACGGCCCAAACGGGGACGTCTGGGCCGAGCACGCCGACATGTTCGACAACGGCGTGGCCCGCTACCTCCCGCCGTTCCTCGACGCCGTGGCGCTCGAACCCTCCTCGCAGGTGCTCGACGTCGGCTGCGGCAACGGCATCACCACCCGCGAGGCAGCGCGGCGGGCCGCCCACGTCACGGGCGTGGACCTGTCGACGCGGATGCTCGACCTCGCCCGGCGCCGCGCCGCGGCCGAGGGCCTCACCAACGTCTCGTTCGTGCAGGCCGACGTGCAGATCGCCGACCTCGGGGATGCCCGCTACGACCGGGTGATCAGCCGCAACGGCGTGATGTTCTTCGGCGACCCGGTCGCCGCCTTCGCCAACCTCGCCCGGACGCTGCGGCCCGGCGGACGCCTCGTGCTGCTGGTCTGGCAGACCATGGCCGACAACCCCTGGTTCACCGCGTTCCGCGACGCGATCGCCGTCGGCAGGCAGCTCCCGGTGCCGCCGCCGGACGGGCCCGGCCCCTTCGCGCTGGGCAGCCCCGACCGCGTCCGCACCCTGCTCACCTCGGCGGGCTTCGCCGAGCCGGACCTCGTCGGCCTGCGGGAGCCGATGTACTACGGCCCCGACGCGGCCACGGCCCAGCGGTACCTCAGCGCGATGCTCGGCGGCCTGCTCACCGAGCTCGACGACGGGCCCCGCGCCGACGCCGACGCCGGCCTGCGCGCCGAGCTGGCGGCGCACCTCGGGCCGGACGGCGTCACGTACCCGTCGGCGATGTGGATCGTGACGGCGCGGCGCAGGTAGGTTCTGACCATGATCGCGACGGGGCGGGTGGTACGAGTACTGGTGGGTGGCCTGGCCGCCGCAGCTCTCCTGGCCGGGTGCTCCGCCGAACCGGCACCCGCACCCGCGGAGGCGCCCGCTCCGCAGGGGAGCGTGCTCGACGCCGTGCTCGAACGCGGCGAGATCAAGGTCTGCAGCACCGGCGACTACCGCCCCTTCACCCACCTCGACGAGGCCACGGGCACGTGGGAGGGCATCGACGTCGACATGGCGGGAGACCTCGCCGCCGACCTCGGGGTGCGCCTCACGCTCGTGCGGACCACCTGGGGCACCCTCGTGGACGACCTCGGCACCACCTGCGACATCGCCATGGGCGGCATCTCCGTCACCACCGAACGCGCGAAGCGCGCGTTCTACAGCGACTCCTACCTCATGGACGGCAAGACGCCGATCACGAAGTGCGAGAACGTGGCCCGCTTCCAGACCGTCGAGCAGATCGACCAGCCCGGCGTGCGGGCGGTGGTCAACCCGGGCGGCACGAACGAGCAGTTCGCGAAGACCAACCTGAAGCAGGCCACCATCGTGCCCCACCCGGACAACAACACGATCTTCGATGAGATCCTGGCCGGGCGCGCCGACCTCATGATCACCGACGCCACCGAGACCCGGTGGCAACAGCAGCAGCACCCCGAGCTGTGCGCCGTGCACCCCGAGGCGCCGTTCACCTTCTCCGAGAAGGCCTATCTGCTGCCCCGCGGCGACGTCGTACTGCAGGAGTGGGTGAACGGCTGGCTGCGCATCGCCCGCGCCGACGGCACCTACGACGGCTTCGCGCGCCCGCGCCTCGGCTGAAACTCAGACGCTGCGCAGCACCGAGACGATGACGCCCAGAACCACGGCCTCGTCGCCGTCGATCACCTCGTAGGCCGGGTTGCGCGGCTCTAGGTAGACGTGCCCGTTCCGCCGCCGGTACACCTTGACCGTGGCCTCACCGTCGATCATCGCGGCCACGATCTGACCGGAGTGGGCCTCGGACTGCTGGCGCACCACCACGGTGTCGCCGTCGCAGATCGCGGCGTCGACCATCGAGTCGCCGCGCACCCTCAGCGCGAACACGGTGCCCCGGCCGGCGAGCTCGCGCGGCAGCGTGAGGACGTCGTCGACGTGCTCCTCGGCGAGGATCGGCGTGCCGGCGGCGATGTCGCCCACCACGGGAACGGGCACCGAGTCGCCACCGCCCGCGGCCTGCGGCTCCTGCAGGAAGGCCCGCACGTCGATCGGCCGCGACACCGCGGTGCCCCGCCGGAGGAACCCCTTCTCCTCCAGGCTCGCCAGGTGCCTCGACACCGCCGACGCCGACCGCAGCCCCACCGCGGACCCGATCTCGCGCGTGCCGGGCGCGTAGCCGTGCCTGCCCACGAAGTCGCGGATGGTGAGCAGGATCCGCTGCTGTCGAAGAGGCAGGTCGGAGGCATCGAGGAGATCGAAGTGATCCACAGGCAGATGCTAGGCGACTGCCCTGACACACCGTGGAGCTACCAGTGCCCCCGGTGCACGACCTCCTCCACCGTCCGGCGCCCCCTCCGCAGCGAGGGCGAGCGCACGTCCTCCCCACCCGGGAAACCCACCGACACGCACCCCACCGGCGAGTACGCCTCCGGCACGCCGAACGCCGACCGGAACCCCTCGACCCGCCCCGGCGGGATGCCGAAGAAGCAGGCGCCCAGCCCTTCGTCCACGGCCGTGAGCAGCATGAGCAACGCCGCCATCCCCGTGTCGACGTCCCAGTACGGCACCGGCCAGCGGCGCTCGTCGCGGTCCTCCCAGCCCTTGTCCGGCTCGGCGTAGCGGTCCAGGTAGGCAGCCTTGTGCGACAACGGCACGATCAGCAGCGGCGCCCGCCGCATCCGGCTGAGCCAACGGTCCGGCGCCCCCTCGCCCGCCGTGGCGGCCCAGAACCGCTCCCGCTCCTGCGGCGACTCCAGCACCAGGAACGCCCACCCCTGGCTGAACCCCGCCGAGGGCGCCCGGATCGCGTGCTCCAACAACCGCTCCCGCACCTGCGGCGGCACCGGGCGGTCGGGGTCGTAGTCCCGCACCATGCGGCGGCGGCGGACGACATCGGCGAACTCCACGCGCCCAGCCTGCCTCACCGCGCGCCCCCGGCCCGCTCGGGACGATCGCCGGGCCGGCCACCGCGGCCTCACCGCCGCCCGGCCTCCTGGTGGGGCCGCGCATCCTCCAGGTATCGAGGGCTGACGGACCCACGGGAGGTTCCGCGGAACCCACCGGAGCGACCCACGCCGGCCGGGGCCCTCCCGGCGGCGCCGCCGCATCGCACCGGTCAGCCCGAGCGCCCAGGCCGGGTTCCGCGGAACCCACCGAGCGATCCCACGTCGGCCGGGGCCTCCTGGTGGCGCCGCGCATCGTGCGGGGCCACCAGGAGACTGACCCCCTTGGAGGGGCGGAGCCGGAGGTTTCGCGGCGATCAAGGCGAAATGGTCGCTCCCAGAGATGGCGGTCTCAACTGGTTGTTGCAACGAGCAGCTCGTCGAGTGCCTGGGCGGGATTCTTCCATCCGAGGGTCTTGCGGGGGCGGCCGTTGAGTTCGTGGGCGACGGTGTCGAGGTCGGCCTGGGTGTAGGCGCGGAAGTCGGCGCTGGTTTTGGGGAAGTACTGGCGTAGCAGCCCGTTGGTGTTCTCGTTCGACCCGCGCTGCC